>JAYSPL010000001.1:0-2090 GCA_043722085.1 Candidatus Altimarinota bacterium
TGAGAGGATAATGAGTTATGATACCTCATTATCCTATACCAATCCTTACGACATTTCTATTTTTTATCTTTACGACATTTTAACTTTTAAAGTGACAATTCAGATTTTCGGGTATTGCATTATAACAATTATACATATAATGGGTATAATTAATTCTGAATTATGCAAGAAGAGACATTTACATTCGAGGAGATTCAGTTACTCAAAGAACGAAAAACTGAACCAGTATATATACCTCATGAGGTTATGAAGTCTTATTTTATATAATGAGCATCTCATACTCTATATCGAACATCGAAAAAGCGTATATCTATAATCCAAATACTCCACCTATCACCAGGTGGAGTATTTATTTGCAATATTTGATATATCCATATACTATCTGTATATACACTGTAATACATTTTATGGCAACTACTACAAGCAAATCTCAGAAATCATCCGAATCCCTCTCATTCTCCACACGAGTAGATCGTGAACTGTATGAGACATTCCATCAAGTAGCGAGAGATCAAGGAACCAATGCGAGTGTACTTATTAGGCAGTTTATGCAAGGATATTCTCATGGGAAAATTACACAGAGCTTTGATGAGGAAGAACGAGAATTCGATGCACTATTCCAGAAACCTGTTATCCAATCAAAAACCAAGGAATTATTCTCTACTCTTCGTAGTGTATGATTCTAATATCACGATTATTCCGGAAACAACTCGATAAAATCGGATCCATAGAGATCGCAGATATCATACGGGAAATATCAAAGCATAAGAAGTGACTTGGGAATTTTGTAGTATTATTTGAGTCTGACGATATCGAGATGCTCAAGTGATATCTTCTCAGCAAAAAAGTCCGACTCATGGTCGCATTTGCCCGAGATCGAGAGAATTATTTTCCATTTTTACTCCTTCGCAAAGAAAGTCGAGATGGATATAATATCACCCGAGATGATGAAGAATATCTCATGAATGAATTCGATAAGCATATCTCATGTATCAGAAACGGAGAATATGAAAAAATAGAATTATAGATAGTTCATAACCTATATAACTATGCGCCCTTCGGTCTCTTAATTCTGCATTCCGCTCGAAAATCCGAGCAAGCTCTATTTTCTCACTCCATTTGAATTATGAAACTCGCCACACTCGGATACATCCATAGAAACGACCAGACACTCATGCTCCATCGGACCAAGAAGGAGAATGATATCCATGAAGGGAAGTGGAATGGTGTATGAGGCAAGTTCGATGCAGGAGAGAGTCCTGAGGAGTGTATGATCCGTGAGATAGAGAAGATGACTATATCTCATTGACGGATATGATTCGAGCAAAAGATGGAGACTTTTTTATCTCTGATTGGCTCAGAAATCGTAATACCGTAGAGTTCCTCGGAATATGGGAATGACTCAATAATCCAGATTTTAATTATGGCGAATTCGCCATAATAAAAAGTCAGGTCTGACTCAATAGCTATAAGCTCAGTGTCAAAGAATGGATAGAAAAAACATGAGCAATATGACTCCGGGCCACTGCTGGACGATATGGCGGTACCTACGCACACAAGGATATCGCATTCGAGTTTGGCATGTGGATATCTCCAGAATTCAAACTCTATATCATCAAGGAGTTCGAACGACTCAAGTCAGAAGAATCAAAAAGACTCGAAACAGGGTGGGATACAAAACGCATCCTCGCAAAAGTAAACTACAAAATCCATACTGATGCAATCAGTGAACATCTCATAGGTCCACTCACAATACGATCATGGATATTCGCCTCTGAAGCGGATATGCTCAATCAGATTGTATATGGAGAGACGGCGAAAGCATGGAAAGAGAAAAATCCAAAAACTGAGTGAACCAGAGGCATGAGGCAATACTCCGTCTGGAATCGTAGTGATAGCAACACAGAAACAATTCGAACAACTCGTGAATCTAGCTCTCTCTGTACAGAACTACTCCAGAAATAAATAACCTAAAATACTCCACTCTCGCCAGAGTCCGTCCCAAAAACTCTCACTCAAAATCTCATTGCCCATAAAAAATATCAGAAAGTTTACTTTCTGATATTTTTTTTAGGAAATATGCTCCATAT
>JAYSPL010000002.1:0-12444 GCA_043722085.1 Candidatus Altimarinota bacterium
ATAGGAAATTTTGGGGGGATTTTAGTACCTTATAAAGAATTATTGGATTCTATAAATTTTGAGCTAGGAAAAGATTTTTCCATGTGACAAATTATAGACTTTCTCAAAAATGATAGATGACTCTATAATGACTCAGATTGAAGATGAGATGGATTCGTATTTATGTATTATGATTTATATGACAAAATAAAAAAAGATATGGATTTAGATAATTTAAGTAAGGCTGATATAGATTTATTGAAGAAATTATAGCCCATTTATTTGTTTTATTTTCAACTCTATGAATCTCACTACTTGCCTCTGGTCTCCCGACAATCGTGCTCTCGATATGGCCGAGTACTACTGCTGAGTATTTCCTGACTCGCACATTACGACGAGATGACTCTACGATGAGGCGAATCCTCATCTGCCAGGATCGAAGAAGTGAGATATCATGATGGTTGATTTCACTCTCTTCGGGACGGATAAGTTCGCTACACTCAACGGTGGGCCGTATTTCCATCACTCATGTGCTGCATCGCGGATGATCCCATGTGCCGATCAGAAGGAACTCGACTATTATTACTCAAAGCTCTCCGCCAAGGTCGAAGCTGAGATGTGTGGTTGGGTCTGCGACCAATTTGGTGTATCGTGGCAACTCATACCCGAGAACTTCACCGAGTATATGAGGAGTGGGACTCCAGAGGGCAAATCCAAGCTCATGAAGGCCATGATGGGGATGAAAAAAATCGATATAGCAGAACTCGAAAGAGCCTATAATTCTTAATATACCATGTCTCTATGGATACTCTCACGGTCTCAACATCTGTCCTGGCCCCTCTCGAAACAGTCTGGGATGCCTTCTGGAATCCTGTCCATATTGTGAACTGGTGTTTTGCGTCTAATGATTGGCATTGTCCATGGGCCAAGTGAGAAGCTCAAAAAACTGGGTGAATATTTACCACTCGCATGGAAGCGAGAGATGGGAGCTTTGGATTTGATATGACTGGACAATATAATGAGATCGAACCCATGAAAAAAATCAATTATACCATGGGTGAGATGAAAGAATACTTTCTGGATGCCGGCCGAAAAGTGAGTGTTACTTTCGAAAAATCTTGAGATTGAGTTATCGTATGAGAGACATTTGATGTAGAAGCTATTCATAGTCTCGATGAACAGCGGGCGTGATGGCAAGCAATACTCGACAACTTCAAAAAGTATAGCGAATCACTTAAAATATCGATATAATTTCTATTATCTTACTACATTTATTGTATGGAAATCCCTCTCAATTGGTTTGCGATCATCATCATATCTCTTGTAACATTTGGATGTTCGGCAGTCTGGCATGGTCAGTTATTTGGAAAGCTCTGGATGCGAATCCATCATGGAGACAAGAAGATGACTGACGCAGAAATGAAAAAAGCTACAGCAGGAATGTGGAAAATCATGTGTGCGGAATTGGTCGCAACCATTTTGATGGTAATCACTCTAGACTTTCTCATAAACATACTCCCTTCCCTCTCGGGTATACATATATGATTTCTGGTTTGGATAGGATTTATTCTTCCAACGATGATCAGTACAGTAATCTGGGGCAATGATGATAGAAAATGGATGCCCGCAAAAATTGCAATTTCAGCAAGTTTTCGGCTCGTATCTCTCCTCTTCGCAGGGTATATACTCTCTATCTGGTAGTACTATATATCACACCAATTACTTTACTATGAGCTTACTTCCCATATCCGTACAAGTGCTCCCGATACTCATATCGATATTCATACTATGTATCATCTACTACGGATATAGGACGTATTGATTCATACAGATTTCTAGAGTGATCGTCTCCCATACACAATCATATAGTCTCACAGGTTCTCATCAGTGAATATCTCTGCTCATACTCGGGGATAGTACTGCTGTCGGCGTCGGAGCCGATCATAGTGCAGACAGTATAGCAGGCAGACTCGCGAAATATGTCGGTGTAACAAGAGTCGAGAATCATGGAGTATCCTGAGCAATAGTGAGAGATATAGTGGCTCAACTCGCAAAAGTAGAGAAACAAGAATACGACTACATACTCTTGCAAATATGAGGTAACGATATGGTGAGATTCCATGATCTCTCTGAGATATCTAGGGAGTTTGAACAAATCCTCAACCATCTACCAAAAAGCAAAACGCTCATCGTGCAAAGCTGTGGGAATCTTGGCGGAGCAAGTATTTTCCCACGAATAATGAGTGCAATCTATGAGAATATCTCTCGATCCTACCATGCACAACTCTGAGCTTTAGTAGCAAAACACTGAGGAATATATATTGATCTATTTGAGGAGCGGTCAATAGATCCATTCGTTCTTCAGCCAGACATATACATCGCAGCTGACCACTTTCACCCATCATCGATCTGATATGGTCACTGGTTCGACAAACTCACTATACAAATAGAAATAAATAAATAAATCGATATACTTTCATTGTAATTTTTAACTTTCTTTTTTTATGGAAAAATAATCACATGGATCATTTGCGGTCACTGGATACAAAGTCACTATACATGGACCAGTCGGGGAATGAGATACGATTATGGATGTATGGAAAAAATGGTTCACAGAGAATATAGCAGATCGCACATAGACAAAGAGTTTCCATCAGTTCATGCCGTCTACTATAACTATCAGTACCCGCTCGATTGTGAGAAAAATGAGTACGATATGCTCATCGGATATATCACCAAAAGTGAAGTTATCCAAACAGATTCTTCTCTCACGACAATCCAGATTCCAGCCCAAGACTACCGATATACCACTCTCACTGATATCTCTCCTGCGAGTATCCACAGAGCATGGAATACGATCAAATCAACTCCAGCATCCGAGCTCGCTCGCACCTATGAATACGACCTCGATATGTACAATGAGGCACATACTGAGCTCACGATTGCTGTGAGTGTGAGTAGATAATTTCTTAACTTTCTTTTTATGACTCGACTCACCGTCTCCACTGTGATAAACGCTCCTCTCGAAATTGTCTGGGAAGCTCTCTGGAATCCTATCCACATCGTTCATTGGGCTTTTGCTGATAGCGCTACTTGGCACTGTCCATGGGCTCATGGTGAAGAGCCAAAAGTCGGAGAAATATTCACGACTCGTATGGAAGCCCGTGATGGGAGTTTTGGATTTGACCTCACGGCCCAATACACAGAGGCAACTCCCATGAAAAGTATGAGCTATACATTGGGCCAGATGAAGGAGTACTTCCTCGATGCAGGTCGTGTCGTCGATGTCACTCTCGAAGAAACCCCAGAAGGTGTGAAAGTGACGGAAGTATTTGACGCTGAGGATATCCACTCGACCGAGCAGCAGATCGAAGGATGGCAGATGATATTGGAAAACTTCAAAAAATATGTAGAACGTGTAGCATAATTTTGATACTTCATTATTTTTTAAATCAATAACCCCGCAGCAAGCTGACTGGGAAAATTGTTGATTTTAGATGACGTAGCTAATATACTTGCTATTTATACTTTTATAGATAAAGTAACCATACCCTATGGTTAGGTATATTTCTAATACATTATTTATGACTACGCCAAAATGCACATGCACTCCATGTACTTGCAAGACTTGTTCTTGCGGTAATGGAACATGTTGCAACTAATTTGCACATAAAATCCCGCGGATGCGGGAAGTACTTTCACTAAAAAGTAAGCTGAATATACTGAAATCGTAGGGTTTTTCAATATAATTTTTCGTTATGATCTATAAGAAAGATAAAATCAATCTCAATATCAAGAAAGCAATAGGAACACTGATCAAAGTCCAAAAGATGATTGATGAAGATGTGTACTGTGCTGATATTGCCCACCAGATAAATGCGTCTATGGGATTATTGCAGAGTGCAAATCGTGAACTCCTCAAAAATCACCTCTCTTCTTGTGGGACAAAAGCGCTTGCTGGACAATGAAAAGAAAAGGAAGATTTTATAGAAGAGCTCGTTCGGACCTGGGATGTTGCCACTCGTAAATAATTTTTATATAATATTAATCACTCCAATCTATGAACACGAAAGACTGTTGTCTTCCGAGCAAAGACAAGGCCTCACTACTGCCTCTCTATATCCTTCTTATGTTTGTACTCATATCAAGTGTGACCTTGAGTTATATATTCCCTTCGCAAGTATTTATGATGTACCTTATGGGAATATGGTTTCTGTCGTTTTGAGTATTGAAACTCATAGATCTACCAAGCTTTGCACTGAGTTTCTCACGATATGACCTCATAGCAAATAAGTGGATATGATATGGGTATATGTATCCATTTATTGAGATACTCCTCTGAGCCATCTATATCTGAGATACTTCTATGAAGTATATATACCCAGTGATCACGCTCTCTCTTATTATTTCAATTCTTGGCATGATAAGCGCGTACAGAGTAGTATCTTGAGGTAAAAGTATAGTCTGTGCTTGTATGGGGACTTATTGGAAACTACCGATGACAAAAGTCACTATAGTTGAAAATGGGGTAATGATCATGATGATCATCTTTATGATACTATTTCCAAGTTCCATGATGCAAATGAGTGGCATGCCAATGCTTGAGGATAGCACTATTTCGGCTGGTATGATGACAACATGATCGTCTGATGAAAATGATCCTATGCGTGAACATTGCAAAATGATGCCAGAAATGTGAGGATGCGAGAAATATAAATAATTATCTAAACATATATGTACTATATCATAATAAAATATCTCTTAACCGCGTGAATAATTGTTATTATATCTGAAGTTGCCAAGCGCTTTGATCGTTTGGGATCGCTTATTGCATCACTTCCACTGATAACCATACTCGCAATGATATGGATGTACGTAGAGAAAACTCCAATGAGTAAGATATCGAACCACGCATACTATACTTTCTGGTATGTACTCCCGACACTTCCTATGTTCCTGATTTTTCCTTTTCTTCTGGAAAAATACTGATTCTGGATCGCCCTCCTTCTCTCTGGGATTATCACTATAGTTATCTTTTTTGTTTTTGCGATCATTCTCCGAAAATTTGGAATCAATCTTTTATAATCTCTCTATTTTTTACTCATGTCCTCTTCCCATTCTCATACGCAGCACCCACATACAAATACCTGACACTCTCATGGAATTATACATATATCTACAGCATTTTATATCGCCATAGTTACTAATATAGCGTTTGTTTTGGTAGAGATTTTTTTTGGACTTCGCGTACACTCGCTTGCGCTGCTCTCCGATGCAGGACATAATACTATGGATATCCTCAATCTTATCCTTTCTGGTTTGGCCCTCTGGTTGTCTCGAAAAAAAAATTCTGATACTTTTACCTATGGATATAAGCGAGCTGGTATATTTTCGGCTCTTATCAACTCTGTACTACTGATTATCACCGCACTCTATCTGATATACTCATCTTTCGAGCGCATGATGCATCCTGTTGAAACCGTCGGAACCACTATGATGATAGTGGCAAGTATAGGGATATTTGTAAATGGATTTTCTGGTTGGTTACTGATGCGAGGCGGAGAAGAGGATATCAATATTAGATCGGCTTATCTCCACCTTTTAGGTGATGCTCTTGTGTCTTTTGGAGTCGTAATGGGCGGAGCAATTATATATTTTACAGGATATACTACTATAGATCCTATTATTTCTATTGTGGTTTCCATCGTGATGATACTCAGTGTCATGAATCTTCTCAAAAAGAGCATTCGTATGAATTTCGATGGTGTGCCTAGCGAAATAGATATAGAAGCCCTCAAAAAAGAACTCCTACAAATAGATGGGATCAAAGACATACACCATGTTCATATCTGGTCCCTTTCCACTACGGAAAATGCCCTGACAGCACATGTGCTCATCGAACAATGAGCCAATGACATCAGAATAAAAGATACCATCCGTCACGAACTCGAACATAGGAACATACACCATGTGACTCTGGAGACCGAGTACGAAAAGTCCAATACTAACAATTGTAATTGCTCGTAAGGAAGTCTTTGCATTACATCACAAAATTGATATAATACCTCTCTTAAAAAAGAATGAACTTTTCTCGACTCTTACATCTTATGTTATCACTTATTCTCTTTGTTACGTATGTAGGAGGTACATTTATTGTGTGCTCTCCGCATCATACCGTTGCCTGAGACGTGACCATTACAACAAACAGAGAAGAGGGGCATACGCACCTGCGTACAGATACTACGTCCACGCATCATGACACTGATAATCAACAAGATAATCACTGTAAAGTAGGAAATATCGCATGAATGGACATCTATATTCATAAAGATACCTTTCATGACGTTGCTCAAGTAAACATTTTCTCGGTGAATTTCATACCATTTTTTATGGTACAAGGGATTAATGACTCCTATTTTTATCAAAAGTGAGTCTGAATATACAAACAACAACTCTATGAGAGCGAAGTATCGTACGCGAATGAGAGAAAAAATACTATAGAAATCCTGATTTAAAAAATACATATTTTCCTTTATACCTTTTGGTATAGGGATTTTTTGTACTTCTTTATCAATTTTTTTATGACAATCAAACGAAATGTTTTATATTTCGCTATCACGGGTATCCTTGCATCTCTCATCGGAAGCTATCTGGTGATGGCACATGGTGGACATGGCGACGAAGCCGCTTCTCAACTCTGAGAAGCCTCGTTTGCAACTATTTCAGGTGCTACATTTACAACAGTTATATCTTCAGATATTGCAACTCTCTCGATCCCAACCTACCCAGGTACTATACTGTCTGATGAATATGGATCAATATTCTCATCTCGTGGAGGTATCGTCTCCGAGATGCTCGTATCTCTCGGAGATACGGTGCGAAAGTGACAAAAAGTCGCTGTCATCAACTCACCAACCAATACTCCTGAGATTATATCTCTCATGGCAACGCAAAGGGCAAATATCGCTATCTCAGAATGAGAAGTGAATGGTGCAAAAAGAAAAGTAGAATATATCCAAAACACTATATCGAATCCTAATGGAGGCATCAATAGGGCCTATGACATCAAGAAAAAAGCTCTTGATATATCGTATGACATACAAAAAAAACAACTTGATGCAAAGATTGTGAGCCAAAAAGCTCAGCTCGAAGCAAGATGAGTGGTTGTCTCCACTAATCAAATAGCGAGTACGGCGACCATCGCTGAAAACACTCAAAAGCAAGAAACTGCTCGAAAATACCTCCTCGGTAAAACTAATGAGGCCATCGCAAGTCTTCTTGAAGTATTTTATTATAGCGATCGCAATAGTCTCGGGCTCAATACAACTTCATATGATAGATACTGGGGCTACAATGCGAATTGGTGAAGTCTTGGTACTATAGATCGTCAGAGAATAACAGATATACCAGAAAGATTCCATAGAAATATGCAGGACCTCATCAAATTGTATCCACTGAATCTTGATTGAAGTGGTTCTGACCTTTCGGCTATCCTTCCAAAAGTGGAAAGTGCGATCAATGATGCCAATACTATATATGCTATCATCTCACCTAGTGCAAACTCCAACTATACTGCGAATAAAACAAGACTCTTAAATCTCATCTCAGGAGATACAGGTATCATCATTCTCCAGTCCAAGCTCATAGAACTCACAAACGGAACCAGGTCAGTCAGTGCGACTGCTTCAGGGTCATACTCTCAGGCGAGTGCTGATCTCATCGGCCTCGAACAAGAGATGAAGCTCCTTGAATCAGAGAGATCTCTTCTTGAAGCGAATAAGAAAAAAGACTTAGCTTCTCTTGAAGGAGATCAAGCCATCACACAGATTGATCTAGAAAAGATCAAAATAGACGCGGAAACTGCAAGGATTGGAGCCGAAAGTCGTCTGAACGCTGAAAGATCGGCACTATCCGCTATACAAAATACGGTACGAATGAGCTATGCAATTGCTCCATTTGACGGAATTATTTCTCGGAAGAATGTTGTGATCGGTCAGAGTATTGACGTCACTACTCCCCTATTTGATATTGCTGGAGTAAAATCAGAGAAAAATATTTTCGTAAGATTCGAAGTACCCGTTTCTGATTATACCAGTATTGCGGTCAACCAATCTATCCAGATGAGTCTCCCTGGTCTCGAATCTGAAAAGATCATCGGAAAAATAGCAAGATTCTCATCTTCGGTCAACAAAGATACTCAGACAATCTCAGTAGAAGCTACATTCGATAATTCTCATTATCCGATCGGAACACAAGTCCGAGTGATCAAAACAGGAGTCTCTGGAACCCGATTTATAGAAATACCGAAAACTGCTCTATTTGTGGAAAAGAATGATTTTTTCGTCTATAAAGTTATCTGAGGAACTACTCTCAAAAAATGGAAAATCAGTCGAGAAGTCATCGCAGACAAAGTCATAATCACCGAGTGACTGAAGGCTTGAGATCGAATCGTTACTGAGGTATCAAAATCAGAATGGAAAGATGGTATGGACGTCACAAAACTCATATCTTCTCACCCATAATATATGCTCAATACACTCATAAAATGGGCTCTCAATAGGAGACTCTTAGTTCTATTTCTCTATTTGATAATCAGTATAGGGGGTATCTATACACTGACGAAGCTCCCCATCGATGTGCTTCCAGATCTCAATCGTCCGCGTGTTACAGTGTTTGTCGCGGTCGAATGACTCTGAACCGAAGATGTAGAAAAAATTGTAGCTCTTCCGCTTGAGCGAACTCTGAGAACTATAGCAAATGTCGATGCTGTGAGATCCAGTTCTGCACAGTGACTCTCAGTGATCAATGTAGAATTTGATTGGTGAAGTAGTGTAAATGTGAATCGTCAAAAAGTTTATGAAAAGATCGCCTGACTCCAACTGCCTGCCTGAGCCGATGTAACAGTGGCTCCCGAAGCCGCGCTCATGGGTGAGGTGATGTGGATCGGTCTAACGAGTACTGGCGCTGGAGTCTCTCAATCAGCTCTCCGGCTCTATGCAGAGACGGATCTCCGTCAGTCACTCTCGACCATTCCAGGTATATCGAATCTCCTCATCATGGGTGGTTCCGCTCCACAATATACCATCTCAGTAGATCCAGCAAAACTCATCACTAAACATCTCACGATGGGGAGTCTGGAAAATTCACTCTCAAATATCACGAATCCTGGATGAGCCGGAATTGCATTGACGCCAACTTCGGAGTTTCCAATCATTCTGAAACCCGTGGAAAATACTATTGCTCGAATCGGTGCAACTACTCTCTCTGACGGTAGTATCCTCAGAGATGTTGCTACGATAGCTATCGGACTCAATAGTCAGAGACGATGAGATGCCCTTATCGACGGTACCCCCTGAGTCATCATCCGCATATCAAAAGTTCCGAGCGTCAATACTGTGGATCTTTCCGCGAAAATAGTCGAGAAACTGGCACTAATACAAAAAGATCTTCCCAAATGAATGATACTGCATGATGATATATTTCGTCAAACTTGGTTCATTGAAAAATGACTCACGAATGTAGAAGAAGCTCTCAGAGATGCTGCGATCATCGTTACTATTATCGTTGTACTCTTTCTGATGAATGCTCGTACAGCATTCATCACCATGGTATCACTTCCTGTGACACTGATCATGACAGGGATTGTATTTTACATCCTTGGAATCGGGATCAATATCATGGTTCTCGGGTGACTCACGATCGCTATCGGGGAACTCGTTGATGATGCGATCGTCGACATGGAAAATATATTTAGACGACTCCGTCTCAATGCACTCTTACCAACATCAGAACACGTCCACCCACTCAAGGTTATCTATGAAGCCTCGAAAGAAGTCAGATGAAGTGTCGTGTATGCGACCGTTCTACAACTCATAGTATTTATCCCATTCCTCATGCTTCCAGGGATAGATGGGAAGATCCTCGCACCAATCGGTATAGCCTATATGATCTCAATGCTCATGTCTCTCCTAACGGCAGTCACGCTCGTTCCGGTGATCTGTAGCTATCTTCTCCCCTCATGGATCGAAAAACGCCATGGACATATCGAAGAAGATACTTGGTTCACTCACAAGCTCAAGAATCTTGCAAAAAAACCCATCCTCTGGAGCCTGCGAAATCCGAAACTTGCACTCTTTATTGCGCTCATCTCGATCCCATTTACGATTTTTGGATATATCATGGCAGGGCAAGAGTGACTCCCAGCGTTCAATGAATCGAGCTATACCATCTCGATCACAACAAAACCCTGAAGCTCTCTCGATTATACTATTGGTATTGCGAAAGATTTTAGCGAGAAGCTCATGAAAATCGAGTGAATCAGAAGAGCAGGAGCTATCCTCGGACGAGCTGATGCTGATGCTCATGCACAAGGATCCAATAATGCCGAGATCGAAGTGGCCCTTCTCCCAGAAGTCACCACAGAAGACAAAGATCGTATATATAAAGAAATCAATACTATAATAGCCGAATACAAGAAAATAGCAGTTATAGGGATCGGTCAACCGATCACGCATCGAGTGGAAGAGATTATTTCAGGGATTCGTGCCCCTCTTGTTATCAAAATATTTGGTCCAGACCTCGATGAGCTGGAACGAATTGGAAAAGAAATCCTTGCAGTGACAAATACAGTTGAATGAACCCTCAATGTGAGCCTCGAACCTCAGACAAAAGTGCCAAGTATCGACATTAGCCCAAATACAGCAACACTCATTTCTCAGAATATCAGTTATCCAGATGTGAAATCTATACTTGATATTGGAATATGAGGTAAAGAAGTTGCCCGAGTCATCGATGGACAAAATTCCTACCCTGTAATACTCAAGTTTCCTGCAAATTGGACGAATGGCGTCGAGGCAATCCGAAGCATCCCAATGGCACTCTCTCCAGAACGCAGTATATTTGTAGGAAGTGTCGCGAATGTGAATCTCTCAAAGACTCGAAATATTATCAATCATGAGAACTCAGAGCGTCGGATCGTGATCTCTGGATATACTGAGAATCGTTCCATCGTATCCGTCGTAGATGATATAAAGTCCAAAGTCAGCACTCTTACTATTGCAAAAGAATACCGAGTATCGTATGAGGGACTCTACGCCGCTCAAAAAGAATCATCCCGACTTCTCACGATCATATCCATCGGCGTACTCATTACTCTTTTTGGAGTGCTCTATTGGCACTTTGGAAGTATTGTGCTCGTCCTCCAGATATTTCTCGGAATTGTCACGGGTTGGTTCTGAGGTATGATCGGAGTATGGCTCACAGGTGGCGTGATGTCCACCGCTCATCTCGTCTGATTCATCGCTCTTATGGGAATCGTCTCAAGGAATGGAATTATGCTCATCGATCATTACAAGCACCTTTGTCTCGAAGAATGACTCCCATTCGATAAAAATACGATCCTCAAGGGATCCCTTGAGCGTATCGTACCAGTTTCCATGACCGCTCTCGCAGCCACTCTCGGACTCCTTCCACTCGTTCTCGGAGCATGAGATGCCGGTAAGGAAATGCTCTCACCAATAGCGACCGTGATATTCTGGGGACTCTTTGTTTCTACAGCAATTGAACTGATGCTGCGTCCGGGTATATTCTATAGATACTATCGTGAAGGATTTATTGTTCAAGAAAATAAAAATTCCTACCGAATCGAATAATTTCATAACTTATTTTTTTATTATGGATCCATAATTTTTCACATTCTCTACCTTTTTTGTTTCCTATTTTTTACTCATACAATTTATGAAAACTCATTTTATATTCGGACTCATCATCGTCGCTACTCTCGCTCTTGCAAGCTGTACGAATACTCCAACTCGGAATGCACCTACGACTCCACTGGGCACAAGTGGGACAAAGATTCCAGTGAGTATGCCTACTATGTCAGGCAAGAATCACTGAAGTATGGACATGGGTACTATGTCAGGTATGGATCACTGAAGCATGGATATGGGTACTAGTTCAGGTAGCATGATGCACATGGGGGCGTCTTCTGAGGAAGAATTCCTTGTAAATATGATTCCACATCATCAGGAGGCAATCGACAGTGCAAAGATCATCATGACAAAAACCAAAAATCCTGAGCTCAAAAAAATTGCTGAAGCAATCATATCAGGGCAATCCACTGAAGTAAATACCATGAAGAAATGGCTAAAGACCTGGTATCCCAATACGACTATGAAAACAGAATATATGCCTATGATGCGTAACCTCTCAAAGCTCTCGGAACATGATATGGATGATGCATTTATGACTGATATGATCAAGCACCATGAAGGAGCCATCCACATGGCAGAAGAAGTTCTCGATATTACTCAGCGTCCTGAAATTGTAAAAATAGCTAAAGATATCGTTTCAGCACAGAAAACAGAGATTGCAACATTCCAGAAAATGCTCAGTGATCACTAATAGAATTAAAAAAAACTGCCCATTAGGAGTCTGTCCCAAAAAATACCTAACGCCAGTTAGGTA
>JAYSPL010000003.1:0-1102 GCA_043722085.1 Candidatus Altimarinota bacterium
CCTAAATTGTACCCCCAATTGCAACACCCTCTTCTCGTAGAACTTGGATAGGAGTTTTCCATCCAAGACATTTTCTTGGAGTATTATTACTTTTTTCAAGTATTCTGTCAATCTCTTTTTGTGAATAATTCGCAAGAAGAGATTTTTTTGGTATGTATCTTCGTATGAGCCGATTTCAGTATTCAATCTGTCACTTCTCCCAAGAATGAAATGGATGACAGAAGTACGTCTGTATATGCATAGTATCTCTGAGCTTGGTATGACGTTGAAAAGCTATGTCATTGTCGAGTGTTACTGAGTGTATTTGTGTTGTCTCTGTATTATAGAGCTTAATCATATCTTCAAGAACAGTATTTGCTTGTGCACAAGTTCTTTCGGGAATAATACGAGCCTGTAAATATCTACTCTTCCTATCTATATTCGTTGCAAGTGCTGTGTTATCTCATTTGACTGAAACAATGAAGTCAGACTCAGTATCTCCTATTCTTCATCTTTTTTCTATAATCTCTGGTCTTTCTTCGATCCATACTCTTTCAGGAATAAGAACTTTTTTTGTTTTAGGATATTTTTGTTTCTTTGGGTGATATCTCTTTTGGTAGAGATGAGGACAGAGGCTTTGTCACCATGCGGAGTAACAGTATTGGTATATAGTTTTCCAAGAGATAGAAAGTGCACTTTCTGGATAATCAATATTCCACATCTCACTTATAGTTTCGGGACTCCAATCCTCATTCTCTATTTTCTCTCGTATATATCTCTCGACTTCTGGATGTGATTTGATTTTTTTCAGAGTAATCTTGCAGTATTTTCTTCTTTGGTATTTCTTGAGTGTAGCCTTCTTTGCTACATACTCGAATAATCCTGTCTTCTTGTTTTTCACTGAGTTATTCTTTATCTCACGAGAGATAGTTGAGACATTTCGAGAGAGTGCGAGAGCAATATCTCTGAGAGAGTATTTCTTTTTGTTAAAAAGTATAGCTATCTCATCTCTCTCAGAGTTTGAGAGTTGTTTAAATGATTGAGTCATAAACACTGTGTAGATTAGTTGGTAAATATTTTACCACGTGAATCTGAGTGTTGCAATTGAAAAGTAAACTTAGGC
>JAYSPL010000004.1:0-1477 GCA_043722085.1 Candidatus Altimarinota bacterium
AGGATAATGAGGTATCATAACTCATTATCCTCTCACTCTTTACTCCTATGACATCACCCTATCTTTGTATGACACAAAAAGAACTCAATCTCAAAAGTATTATGGATCAACTGATCTGATGACACATCCTCGAACGAGAGGCAGCATGACTCGCACACAAGAGCCTTCGTCAAATACAGAGAATCAAGAAAAGAGTCCGAGAAGAATGAGATCTATGACTGATTCATAAAGGTCGTGGACATCCTTCGAATCATCATGGCGATCCTACTCGCTATGATGAAGCTTTCAGTATTATCTCTTCTCAATATGATGACTACTCCTATGTGATGATACATGAAAAACTCAGGGATAAACATGCTATTTTCATCTCCATGCCAACTCTCAGGAATGAACTCATCCGAAGAGGGATTCGAGTGATAAAAAAACAAAGAAAAAAAGATGTTCAAAGAACGATGAGGGAACGCAAAGAGAGTGCTGGAGAAATGGAACAATATGATGGAAGTTACCATAATTGGTTTGAATGAAGATGATGAATAATAGAAGCTTGTCTCCTCGTATCCGTTGATGATGCTGATGAAGAGGTATTTGCCAGGTTTGATCAGAGTGAAGGAATTGGTCCTACATTCAGATTCTGGAGAGAATATATCTCTGATCCCCATCTTGGAAAACCAAAATCCATCTATCTGGATAAGTTTTCAACATACAAGATCAATCATCCGAATGCTACCGATGACCGAGATCTCAAAACACAATTTGGTCGAGTATGTCAGGAGCTTGGGATCACTCTCATCTTTGCAAACTCTCCACAAGGAAAGTGACGAGTCGAACGAATGAATGGAACACTTCAGGATCGACTCGTGAAAGAACTGAGAGAAGCAGGTATCCCGCATACCACTGATGTCAAAGAGGCCCTAGAAGAAGCAAATATCTTTTTGAAAAATATCTTCCTTCCCAAGTTCAATGCTCAGTTTATGGTGACACCACGATGATCATCTGATCTCCACATTCCCCTGAGAGCAGATGAACGAGAACGACTTGATTCCATATTCTCAGAACAAAAATCCAGAAAAGTACAGAATGATTTTACGGTGAGATTTGAATGAAAGATATTTCAGCTCTACCGAGATAAGCAGTGAGGATCACTCGTATATCATGGAGATCATGTGACGATCGAGAAGCGAATGGATATGAGTATCCATATACGCAATAAGAACTGAAATTATATCATTTCAAAAGAATTACCAACACTTCCATCAAAAGCCATGAAACTTCCATTCCCTCCGATAATTTCAGAAGATGCCCATACTGCCAAGTTGGAGTATATGATCCATCTACAAGAAAATGTATTCCAGAAACAAACAGAGCAGAAACAAAAGAGAGAAAGTGATAGAAGTACACTTTCTCTCTTACGACAACAATTCTACCAAACACACACAAGATATACAAAATTCGATCCACATTGGCAACCAACACTCAC
>JAYSPL010000005.1:0-6437 GCA_043722085.1 Candidatus Altimarinota bacterium
AAAAATCAACGCTATATGTTGTATCGTATTATGACGGTTTTTTCATAGGAAATCCCATGGGATAAAAATTTAGTCCTCAGATTTTCGGGATAAGCCTACATTCATCTTGCCATATCTCTCATCTTTTTGCAAATATTTGACATAAATCATCAAATAAAGTATTATACCAGTATTCCAGTCACAATTGGCTGGGGAATTTTCGGGCATATTGCCCAACCGCTCACACGGTTTACGATAGTTCTCCCAAACAGAGTGAGTTGGATTGGGAAAGGAGAAAACGATGAGAAAAGTGGTCGACTTCATAATTGATCATCCATGGTTACGTATACTAGTGGGTGTCATTGTGGGGAGCATCACCGCACTCATGATGGATGATGGCAACTGGATAGTAGGTTCCGCTATCGGTGGTATCATTTTTCTAGTTCTGCCATTCATCATTATTGTTGGAGGGGCAGATCTCAGCAAAATCCGCAAGAAGTAGTCCACCAGAAAAATTCTTTCCCAAATAAAACGCCCTCTTACGAGGGCGTTTTTGCTATCCATACTAGCACTCCACAATATCCCCTTCTTTTTGACTTGTCGCATATTTCCACTCAATATTGGCAAGCTTGCGATCGAGATGATCAGCAATACGAGTTATACCATCAGATAGATTTCTGGTATTTTTGTAGTCAAACTTATCCCAAGTGGTATCCTTCACGAATCCGTCGAGACTCGATTTTTCATAGCATTCTTTTGAACAAAAACCTAAGTGCTTCTTGTATTCTTTTTCACTCGCGATCAGTCTCGCGTTGCATGGGGAATATCTGCAATTCTCACAGTTATCCGTCGACTCAGCCGTATAGAGACACTCCCCTATCGTCGTATGCGTACTCGCGTCTCCGACCTCCGTCGAAACTCGGCCATCAAACGTATAGAGATTGCCTAACCAATTCCCATCATTGAACTCATTCACATACTTCACTACTCATCACTGGAGTGAGTAGAGCTCATCCATACCCGCCTTATTCATGATGACTGATGCTTTTTCGCAACGAATACCACCCGTACAATAGAATATCACTTTTTTGCCAGCGAACTCTCTCTTGTACTTCTCGAGGAGTTGTGGTACCTCTCGGAAGTTGTCCGTCCCTGCTGGGACGGCTCACTTGAAGTGTCCGAGTCGGTACTCATAGTCATTTCTCATATCGAGAATCGCATATTCGTCATTGTTTCCATCGATGATGTCTTTGAATTCTTCTACCAGGATTTCTTTGTGATATTTTTGTACTTCTAGAGCGGAGACCCTCTCTCCCATCGTCACGATCTCATCTCGAATCTTCACACTGAGTCGAGCAAATTGGTGACTATCGACGAGAGTGGATTTGGCATCGATATCCGGGATATCTTTGAAATAGAGAGAGTTTTCTAGGAATGCTCGATATGCATAGCATTGTCCCTGATTACCAGAGACGGTCGAGCTGATTCCCTCGCATCCGAGATAGACGCGACCATGGAGTCCGATATCACGACAATAGTCGAGATGCTGCTGAGCCATAGAGTCGAGTTCGGAGTGTGGAATATCTATGAATTTATAAAATGTAAGGAGTATGTACGCAGGCTTATGCCGAGCACCGATTTGTGAGACCATATTACTTGTAGGTAATATATTTAGATGAACACTTGGAGACATATTGACTCTCGAGGAGTTCTTGCATTTGATCTGGAGTATAGTGCTTGTTACTCATGAATTGCGAATGATTCTCTATACTGATTACTTGCAAGTAATCAGTATAGAGAAAATAGAAAATGGAAACGAGGTTTTATTTCGTTTCCATTTTCTGGGGGTCGGATCAATCCAAGGAGGTGGATAGTTACTTGGCTATGTTTTTACTTGCAATTTTTATGTCTTCCCACAAACTCGCATCTTTCGGAGTGATATGGGTTTGACCCCACCATAAGAGTACTAAGGCACCGCCTTCGATAGCACCCTTAGTCATGTCTTCAAGCTCTTTTAATGTAGGATTACGCAAATTTTTGATATCTGCAATAGAAACACCCTTGGGTACAAATTCACCTTCATACTGCATAGCAAAGTTAAAACCCTGTAAAGTTACTAAGTAGATTTTCCCGGGAACTTCGCTTTTAATCCATGCCAGATAATCAATGATAGCGCTTTTAGAGTCAGTTATGTGTTTCCCCTCAAGTGAAGGACTTGTCAGTCCGCCTCCAAATCCAAGAGGAATCGGATAAACATCAAACCCAACAATGTCTGCATACTCACTTGCTTCTTTGACAAGCTTGAAGTACTTGTCACGCTCTTTTGAGGTTGGGTAGAGATAATCAATTCCATCAACCGGGTTACTTGCGTAAAATGGTGCATGAACCATAAGAACAGGAATGGTTGGATCAACCTCTTTTGTTTTTCTATAGACTGTATAAAGATCGTGCTTAGTCAGTGATCCGTCCCATAAGCTACCGGCGGGTTCATCATAGTTAGTAACTCCAAAAATTAAGTCACGACCAAAACAGTCTATCAATTCCTGAAGTGGATTACCTGATGTAATGCTTTCAAAGTAGTCATCAAAAATAACATATCCGGGTATGATAAGTTGGATATTATTGTCTCGCATCGCTTTCCATTGTGAATCAGCTGGATCACAAGGCGGAAAAAAATCAGTATCACTCGCTAAAGATTTAGCTTCTGGATGCTCAGTATACTGACTAAACGCCATATAGGTAGAAAAACCGCTCTCCCTAAGTTCTTTGAAGATTTTGTCATAATTACGTGTCTCACCTAGGTATTTTGGTACACCAGCAGCACCAACTATGGGGGTTTCAATGATTGGTTTATAAGTTAATAGTTTTGGGGTGTAATTTCTATAAAAAAACAAACCAACTGAAATCAAAGCAAAATTAACAATCAAACAGCTAATTAAAAGTTTTTTTGTCATTTGTTTTTTTACTAATGAGTACTAACTAATTGTGATTTATTAACTTGTACCAAAGTAGTAGGTTATGTACGAGATTACTTTGTCAAATTCTAAAACTTAAGTGGAATTATATACAGACTTTTTGTTTTTCCAAGAGTTTCTCTAGTTTTTGCCATAACAGATACAATACACTTTGTGCATATATGGAAATATCCAATCATGAACATCTGTAAGAAGTACTATTCCATCTTTATAAAAAATACGAGAAAGTAAACTTTCTCGTATTTTTCATGAGTATGAAGATTTTAAAGTGAGGTTTTCGGGACGGTCTCCCTCGTGAGGGCGTTTTTGCTATATATCTAGCATTCCACAATATCATCTTCCTTCTGACTCGTTAAATGCTTCCACTCAATATTCGCCAGTTTGCGATCCAGATGAGCCTGGATTTTGGAAATATTATCAGAAATCAATCGAGTCGCCTTGTAATCAAATTTATCCCAAGATGTATCCTTCACGAATCCGTCGAGACGAGCTAATTCATAGCATTCTTTTGAACAGAATCCCAAGTGCCTCTTGTATTCTTTTTCACTCGCAATCAGTCTCGCGTTGCAGGGAGAATATCGGCAGTTCTCACAGTTATCTGTCGGCTCGTCCGTATAGAGGCACTCCCCTATTGTCGTATGCGTACTCGCGTCTCCGACCTCAGTGGAAACTCGGCCATCAAACGTATAGAGATTGCCTAACCAATTCCCATCATTGAACTCATTCACATACTTCACGACTCATCACTGGAGTGAGTAGAGCTCATCCATACCCGCCTTATTCATGATGACTGATGCTTTTTCGCAACGGATACCACCCGTACAATAGAATATCACTTTTTTGCCAGCGAACTCTCTCTTGTACTTCTCCAGAAGTTTCGGTACTTCTCGAAAGTTGTCTGTCCCTGCTGGGACGGCTCACTTGAAGTGTCCGAGTCGGTACTCATAGTCATTTCTCATATCGAGGATCGCGTATTCGTCGTTTTTGTTGTCGATGATATCTTTGAATTCTTCTATTTTGATTTCTTTATGATATTGCTCTACTTCTAGCTGACTCACTTTTTCTCCCATTGTGACTATTTCCTCTCGGATCTTCACACTCAACCGAGAGAACTGGTGTCCATCGACTGGAGTTGCTTTTGCATCGATATCTGGGATATCTTTGAAATATTGGGAGTTTTCTAGGAATGCTCGATATGCATAGCATTGTCCCTGATTACCAGAGACAGTCGAGCTGATTCCCTCGCATCCGAGATAGACGCGACCATGGAGTCCGATATCACGAGTAAAATTAAGGTGTTCCTGGGCAATGGTATCAAGCTCTGACTGTGGGATATCGACGAATTTATAGAATGTGAGGAGGGTATACTTGGGCTTATGTCGAGCACCGAGTTGTGAGACCATATTACTTGTAGGTAATGAATAAATACTTGATTGCGATCATGTGAGTGGATTATAGTCGAAAAACTTAAAAGTAAAATACTTTTATATTCGTCAAAATCTTCATATGGCTTATGTGTATTGGTTATCACTCTGCAAATGCATACTGCTCAAATGCTACATACTCCCGTATTTGAGATGATTCGAATGGATTTATGTAACTTATTTTTTTATGAATACGATTTCCCTCTCTGAATGCAAAAATTGCAAATGTGATCGCTGTACTTGTGGAAGTACGGTTGGCTTTTGTGGTCGTTCTTGTCATCATTTTTTGATCTGGGCTACTGTCCATATCCTGATAGTTGTATAACTCATCGTATGAGCGTATATGCTCGGTGCTCCTACTAGATAGGATAGATTCGATTCTTATTAAAATGAGGGGAGATACAAATAGAATTCTCCCAATATGATGATGAACGGGTATGAAAAATACTCACCACACTCCCCGATTGCTGATGATGCGTTAGTTTTTTACACAAAAATTCCACTTCGACTGAAGTGGAATTTTTGTATAGAGTTTTGGTTATTTGTTTTCAATATTGAGAAACGTCTTATTGATGAGTCTCGCCACTTCATTGCGTGAGATATTGCTATGCGAATCGAAGTAATTTGGAGTTTTACCTCAGATTATGGCATTTCTTCTAAGCGCGTAAATAAATGGAGCGAACTCATTCGCATTACTAATATCAGAAAAAGAAATAGTATTATCTTGAGTTGTCTCGAGTGCAATAGCCTGAGCCAGGATCTTTGCAGCTTCACCTCGAGTGATGGCTGTATTTGGCTGGAATGTTCCATCACTATATCACCCAATCCAACCATTTACAACTGCAAAGGTAATATATTCAGCATACCACATATCCGCATCAACATCTGAGAATCCAGAATCATTCCCCATAAATTCATAATGACAAGAGAGGGAACGCACCAGCATTTTTACAAATTCTGCACGGGTCACTGCTCGTTTTCACTGAAAATTACTCTTATAATAGGCAATTCCAGATGATATATCTTTCTTGTACGCGAGACTTAGGTTATCTGTATTATTATCGACACTACGGTACATAAGAATCGACTGTACATCCTGAGTAAATTCTCCTTCTGTAGTGGTTGATAGGTTATCAAGTTCTACAACTTGTTCAATGAGTGGGCAGATATATGATGTGACTGGACTCACTACCGTATGTATATGACTATTTACTCATACTAGATTACTAGCAGCTTTAGCATTGGAAGCCCTTAAAAGTTTCACAATACTCGGTACAAGTAAATTTGCAGTATCCGTATTAGGTGCGCTATTGAATCCAACAAAAGTTGATACTTGATTTGCATATGAAGCGGATCCCCCACCACCAGTAATAGTTGATACTTGATTACTCGTAACTATTATTGGTGAGCTCGTAACGTCTACAAATCCAAAATATGAAAGATGATCCGTGGTGAAGTTGCACATACGATTCATATCGAGAATACAAGTTGTTGCTGGTGAGCTCGCGGTCCAAGTCGATGCGTTATTTGATCTCATGATCGTAACTACACTACCAGAATTCACAGATGGAGAATTAACCTGTATGGATGCAGTAAATACTCAACCATTTGCTATCAGTGATGTACTCCCCGTTGCTCCTACCATAAATGTAGAGAGAATATTATAACTATAATGGGTCGTTTGTGTATCTGCCGGTAAATTCGTTAGTACACCAGCATCACCAATTTCGAGTATTGCCCCCGTACTGAGAGTGGGCGCATATATCATACCATTCCAAACAGCTCCGCTGATTAGAATATTGACGGTTCAAGGGATATTGAGTAGGCCAGCAGTACCTGTTGTTGTAATGCTATGTCCATTCGTCACAATAAGTATATTGGGATTAACACTTCCAGTGAGTACAGTAACACTTCCAGTTCCTGAATACGCTGAATTGAGTACTATTCCTGCGACCACATCGACCGTGCGAGTGACGGCTGCTGATATATTTCCAGCGGCATCTACTTTTCTATATTCGAGAATATAGGTACCCGTAGCGGAAGTATTCACGGATCCACT
>JAYSPL010000006.1:0-9287 GCA_043722085.1 Candidatus Altimarinota bacterium
ACTCATATTTCCGCATCTGCAAAGGGAAAATAGAGGAAAAAATAGGGTAAATATAAGAAAAATACCTAACTGGCGTTAGGTATTTTTTGGACAGACTCAGATACTTGCAGCTGATATCATCATATTCGCGACACCAATCTGGTGGTGACTCCACTCATCTCTCATGCAGCGAGTTATAGAGCGTATGGATAGTCTGAACGACTCATTACTCGAAACGGGCACCTCACCACTTGCCAATAAGGTTGCTAGTGTTGTGGTAACCGGTGCTGAAGATGGAGCCCAGCATATTACGGGAAATCTTCTGAGTTTTATAACATATAATGGATTGACGATACCACCAGGCAGCTCTGTCTCGTGGCTCGGTGACGCAGAAGGAAAGAGTGAAAAACAATTGACTCAGTTGTTTAGTAAAGAACCTACCAAATCTATAATAGAGGTAGCTGGAGATACTATTGTGCACATTGCCTCATTTCTGAGAGAACAACCCTATCCAAGAGCGACTCGAGGTATCAGAGATAGTATCAAATCTGGCACGGTTGGTATCAAGAATTGATAGTACTCTCGTATACCTTATATTTTGCATCATTACTAATCTCTTTCTAGAGAGAAACAAGATGTTTTTGATTATCATCAACTTATGAGGTTTGATCAGACTATTAGATACCTTTACTTACTGTTATGGCTCGTATCAGTCCCATAAACAGGGGATGAGGGCGAGATGGACGGGATATGAGCTCGGGGTGAGCCTGTGTTGCGATCATATACGGATGATCGCGTATTTCCACTATCTCCGCGAGTGTCCCATCTGGTGAAGTTGCTGATACGATGAATCCTCTTCGCTCCATCTGATCGCGATATGTAGGATCAAACTCAAATCTATGACGATGCCGTTCAGTGACTGCGAGTGATCCATATGTCCGTTCCGCTAGGCTCCCTTTTTTGATGATACATGCATAGCTTCCCAGTCTCATATTTCCTCATTTTGAGTTCAGATCTTTCTGATCTTCCATCATATGGATAATATTATGGAGTCATTCTGGTGTAAATTCCTCACTCGATGCGTCCTTGATGCCCAAAACATTTCGAGCAAACTCAATAGCCATAATCTGTGATCCTAAACAGATTCCAAGAAATGGGATTTTATTGATACGCGCATATTCGGTGGCTTGAATCATACCAAGACTTCCCCTGGTTCAAAAACCACCCGGAATACAGATGGCATCCAATCACTCGAGGAGTACAACGCCATCTTTTTCGATATCTTCCGCTTCAATAAATCGTATTTTTACTCGTTTTCTGAGTTGAAAACCCGCACACTTGAGTCCTTCATTGAGTGAATAGTAGGCATCCTCGAGTCCTACATATTTTCCAATCATTCCAATACGAACTACTTCACTCGATGCATCGATATTATTCATGAGTTCCACCCACTTTTCCATATTTGGAACAGATGGTGCAAGTGCGAGTTTTTCGAGAATTTTTTCACCGAAATCTTCTCGATCAAATGCAAGCGGAACCCGGTAAATAGAATCCAGTGTGGGTGCTGATATAGTCGCTGAGCGAGCGAGTCATGATGCGGTTGCAATCTTGCACATCATCTCTTCAGGAATATCCGTATCGGCACGAACGATGAGAAAGTCTGGATTGATCCCATAGCTCATGAGGGTTCGCACCGAGTGTTGAATCGGTTTTGACTTGAGTTCTTTGGAAGCCATGAGATACGGGAGGAGTGCCACGTGTACGAATCTGACGTTACTCTCGCCGAGTTCGTGTCGAAGCTGTCGAGCCGTTTCTAGGAGGTATTCATTTTCCATATCGCCAACCGTTCCTCAGATTTCAATGATTGAGACGTCCGCATTGTCAGATTCAAATCCGAGTTTTATTTTTTCTTTGACGAGATCAGTCAGGTGTGGCACAATCTGAACGGTGCCTCCGAGAAAATCCCCACGTCGTTCGCGAGCGATAATCTCCTCATAGAGTCGTCCAGAGGTAAATGACGAAAAGCGGTTCATATTCGTATCAAGAAACCGCTCATAGTGGCCAATGTCGAGATCCGTCTCGGCTCCATCCGCCGTCACAAATACTTCTCCATGTTGTGTGGGACTCATCGTTCCTGGATCTACATTCAGGTATCCGTCAAATTTTTGACAAAATACTTTTTTACCTGAACCCGCCATAAGCGCACCGATGGATGCAGCGGCAATGCCCTTTCCAATGCCTGAGAGCACTCCGCCGGTAACAAATATGATTTTCATAAATATATGTATAATAAAAAAGTATTGAGAATAAAAAAAGGGTCATAAAAGACCTTTTTTATACAGTATCAATGGTATTGCATCGCTGAAATGACATATATATAGTATATGAAAAACTCCTCAAATGCAAATCAGTATAGTGATACTGATTCTCATAATACTTGATTAATTATAAAAAAGGATATAATGATAACGTTTAATACTCTAACTCAATAAAAATATGTTAATTCAAAACCATGCCTTATTGGCACTTAACCATCTCATAGTAGAATATACAATTACGGCACAGAATGCCCGATTCTGCCACTGGAACGTTGTTGGTCCACATTTCGAAGATGATCATGAATTATTTGGAGAAATATATGATGCTCTTTCCGAAGAGATTGATGTTTTTGCAGAACGAATTCGTGCGCTTGCAGAGAATCCCATCTCTCGTCTTGAGGATATGCTTGCCGTTACCAAGCTCAAGGAATATATGCTGCCGATGACCGCACGACAGATGCAAAAAAATATGCTCGCCGACTATGAATATCTGAGCAATGAACTCAAGCATCTCATCGTCTCAACCGAGCAGGATGCCGTCACTCAAGATATTCTCGTAGGATCAAAACGCGCCATCGATAAAAAATGCTGGATGCTTCGTTCATTATTATGAGAATAATTCTCATTTAACTTGATTTCATCTTGAGTTTCCATATACTGCACACGAATTCATAATTCACTATTTCTAATTATTAATTATTTAAACTATGTCATGATGACCTAATGGATCTTGTGGACACGACCACGAAGAATACATGTATGAACAAGTCAAAATCGATACTCCTGCACCTCGATTTGACCTTCCCGCTTATGACCCTATCAAAGATGATGAGACCAATATATCCTCTGAAGATGTCCATGGAAAATGGGTTGTACTCTTTTATTACCCTGCTGACTTCACCTTTGTCTGTCCTACAGAACTCAAGGATATGGCAGAGGCCAAATCTCAGTTTGATGAACTCTGAGTCACAGTTCTCGCTGTCTCTACAGACACCATCTTCTCACATAGAGCCTGGGTCAAACATGAAGGCCTTATGAAGCATTTCCCATATATGATGCTTGCTGATCACAATACTGAGATCGCTGCTGCCTACAATATCCTCGACGAAAAATCAGGAATTGCAGGTCGTGGAACATACATCATCGATCCACATGGCGTATGTCGTGGTATCGAGGTCACGAGTGGTCCTCTTGGACGCAACTCAGAAGAACTCATCCGCAAGATCACGGCTCTCCAATTTATGGAGGCACATCCAGGTACTGCTTGTCCAGCTAAGTGGGCACTTGGAGCAAAAACACTCAAACCATCTATCAAGATATCTGGAGAAGTAGAATCACAACTCGTGTAATAATCAGTTACTAACAAAAAATCCCCTTTCAGAAATGAAGGGGGATATTTTTATAATCTAGAAAAAATATTGAACAACATCGGGATTATCAGAGTTTTCATATTGATATGAATATCCATTTCATGATACGATTTTCTTATAAAAAAGGAGTTCGACATCAACCGAATATCCATCGTATGATGCGAGGTTGGTTCTCATAAAAACAAGTTTATTTTTTGGTTTACTGATTCTTGTAAAATTCACTTTTTTGAGTTTTCATTGCATATAATCATATATCCAAACAGTACCCCTATTTGCAGTTCCTACCAAAGTAACTTCCATATTATATGAATTTGGATCAAATGTCAGAAAGCCTAATTCATCTGGATTATTTGATCTCAGTAGAGTAGAAAGCCGTACTGTTTGTTTCTCTTTACAGTCATATCGCAGAAGATAAGCACCCAAGAAACGATAATTATCAGTAAAAGTATTGGCTACCATATAGAGATAATCATCCAGCTTCACATATCATTCAGTTTTCGTGATTTTTTGATTAATATGTTTGAGGATGAGTTTATCATTGATTGTATCGTGCATACCTTCAGTATCCCACATACATTTCGTATCTAGGTCTGAAAAAGTGCCCGCCATAACTATGGTTGGTGTCAGTAAAAATAATAAGACGAACAAAATATTTTTCATTAAAATAAAATTAACAAAATTAAACTACATTATAGTTTATAGAATTCACAGACCGCGTCAAGCATAATTATAGTTTTTCGGAAACTATCCTATATCTCATCCTCTGTGATAGCAAGGTCATAGTCGAACGATCCACATATCGTGATGATCGTAATCTTGGCAGTCGATCCGGCTTCTCGTAACTTGAGTGCTATGGCATTGGGCGTGGCACCCGTCGTGAATGAGTCATCGAGTATGAGGATATGTTGGTACACAGAGAGTTCCCTAGGGATAGTCACTTCGAGAGATATGAGAGCATTCTCAACTCGTTCTTTCTTTTGATCTTTCCCTTGGATCTCTTTTTGTGATCGGAGAGCCTTTCCGAGAGAGCTGATTTTCTCGGCTTCGATTCTTGGGAGTCGTATATCGAGTTTCTTTTTGAGAATATCTCGGAACTGGATAGGGCGACTATTGGTTGGTGGAGTGAGGATATAGGCATCTACTTTTTTATGAATGAGGTATCTCCGTATAGGATCTATACTCGATCTGATTGCTTGTTCAAGGAGATAGGGATTGTTGATCTTACCATAATAGAGTTCGAGTGCTATACGAGTCCTACCGAACCCACTCTCGAGGACTGATGGCATAAAAAAGAGAAATGTATCAAATGCTACTTCCATAGCCCCTGTCAGATTGGCACGAGCCACTTCTGTCGCATCGAGAAAACCACTCCGCCTCCTGCGTACCTCGATGCTCGCTGTGATCTGGAGATACTCGAGAGCTCTCTGGATAATCCTATCAGAGAAGTCATGTCGAGGATCCTGACACCATGCGATAAAAGCTGAAAATCCCGTGAGGATCGTTGCATCTGGAGCAATGTACATACAATAGGTCTCAAATGTCTCATCAATATATGATTCCGATATATCTTCATCATACGCTTCTTGCATAGCTATTATCAACTCTTGTTTGAGAGATATTATGAAATCAGATGTATATTTTTGTGATTCATGATCAGTGCCACCATCCATATAATATGATGCATTTGGGAAATATCTGGTTGCCTTTCCATGTTCTCGAGATTCTACTTTATGGAGGAGTTGCAGCTCTTGCAAGTGTCGGAAAATGGAGGCTCTATGCATACCGAGATTCTCAGCAATAGCTATTGCTGAGATCCCTGGATGAGTTTCTACCAGATTGAGGATTTTCTCTTGAGTGATTATTTTTTTCATATTTTGTGTTGCATTACAACTATTTTGTGTTGCATTACAACTCAAATAATATCATAAAAACAACAAAAAGCAAACAAAAAATGGAACCTCTTTCAAGATCCCATTTTTTATAGATATTTCTACTCTTCATCGTCTTCTTCGAATTTGACCCCTCGTTCTGCTCGGATTTTCTCAGTGATACTGTTTGGAACCTGAGAATAGTGAGCAAATTCCATAGCGTATGTAGCGCGACCTTGTGATGATGAGCGGAGATCTGTCGAGTACCCGAACATCTCGGATAGTGGGACATGGGCTCGGATAATCTTCGCCATACCTCGTTCTGTCATTTCGATAATCTGCCCTCGTTTTGAGTTGAGATTCCCGAGAACATCACCCATATACTCTTCTGGAGTATTCACTTCAACGAGCATGATTGGTTCTAGAAGTGCTGGACGAGCTTTTTTAGCGGCTTGTCTGAATGCTTTGATCGCAGCCATACGGAACGCAAGTTCGTTCGAATCAACATCATGATACGAACCGAATGTGAGAGTTGCCTTCACGTCAACGATAGGATATCAGGCTATGATACCGCGAGTATAGGCCATCTTGAGTCCTTTTTCTACACCTGGAATGAATTCACGAGGAATCACACCACCAACTACCTTGTTTAGGAATACGGTCTCTTCTGCAAGACCTTCTGGATCAGCTGCACGCATCTCTGGGGTAATCGGCTCAAATGAGATGACAACATCACCGAATTGACCACGACCTCCTGATTGCTTCTTGTGGGTACCACGCTCATCGATAACACTGGCGGTGATAGTTTCACGGTAGGCAACCTGTGGAGCACCGACATTGGCTTCTACCTTGAATTCACGTTTCATACGATCAACGAGAATCTCAAGGTGGAGTTCACCCATACCCGCCATAATTGTCTGTCCAGTTTCCGGATTGGTGGAAACGCGGAAACTCGGATCTTCTTCGGCAAGCTTATTGAGTGCCATACCCATTTTTTCCTGATCAGCCTTGGTCTTTGGTTCAACTGAAATAGAGATAACTGGCTCAGGGAATACCATACGCTCGAGGAGTACTGGACGGTTCATATCACACAGTGTATCACCCGTCTTCGTATCTTTGAGTCCGATAATTGCTCCGATATTACCCGCTGGAATCTCATCAATTTCAGTTCGAGTATTCGCGTGCATCTGGAGAAGACGACCGATACGTTCTTTTTCTCCAGTTACTGAATTGAGAACATATGATCCTGATTTGAGAGTACCAGCATAGACACGAACGAAGGTAATACGACCTACGAATGGATCAGTCATGATCTTGAATGCGATAGCTCCTAGAGTTTCATTTGGATCTTGCTTGAGCGCGATCACCGTTTCGATATCATCTGGATCCACTCCAGTAATCATACCACCCTTGACGTCAAGAGGCGAAGGGAGGAGATCAACCACCGCATCTAGTACGAGCTGTACTCCCTTGTTCATGAGGGCAGAACCACACATGAGTGGATATACCATATCAGTAATTACTCCCTTACGGATACCTTGTTTGATCTCATCTTCTGTGAGAGTCCCATTTTCGAAGAACTTGTTCATGAGATCATCATCTTGTTCAGCCGCCTTCTCGACGAGTGCTGCATGCCACTTATCCGCATCTGCTTGGTGTGATGCTGGGATCTCCATCTCAACCACTTTTTCACCCATCTTTCCTTCAAAGGTATACGCCTTCATATTGATGAGATTGATAATACCCGAGAAGTCGTTCTCCTGACCAATAGGAAGTTGAATAGGAATTACCTTGTTTCCAGCCAGTCGCTTGATGATAGATTCGTACGTCATCATGAAGTTACCCCCCGTTTTATCCATCTTATTGGCAAAAGCGATACGAGGTACCCCGTATTTATCAGCCTGTTTCCATACTGTCTCAGATTGAGGTTCAACACCTTGAGATGCATCAAATACTGCAACCGCACCATCAAGAACACGCATAGAGCGCTCTACTTCGATCGTAAAGTCCACATGACCTGGGGTATCGATCAGATTGAGTTGTACTCACTTCCAAGTGGTCGTCGTTGCTGCAGAAGTGATCGTGATACCACGTTCCTTCTCCTGCTCCATCCAGTCCATCGTCGCACCACCATCATGGACCTCACCAATCTTGTGAGTGATACCGGTATAGAACAGAACACGCTCAGAAGTAGTGGTCTTACCCGCATCGATATGAGCACAGATACCGAAGTTTCGGATATTTTTGAGATCTTTGGAAATAGCCATAGAAGATAATGATGAATTATAAATGATGAATTATAAATTCGGGAACCCGCAATCCGTCATTGCGAGGTACGAAGCAATCCAGGTTACTGGAAGATTTCGAAAAGACTCCTAAATTTCGCGAGAATAATATAGAAAATAGGGTAAATGTCAAAAAGAGTTTTTGATATAATTTTTGAATTTTTACCAAAGATTAAAATCGGTGAATATTTGACAAGAAAAGACAAAAATGATAAAATCTGAACGTCTATATATTTTATAATCTACTACATTATGGAAACGGCCGATAAGGTTTCATATACTTTTAAGGAAAGATATTTCAACTTGGATAAGGAAAAACGAATTGGAAAAAGACAATTTCAAACTCGACTATTTGTACCAGGAATTCTCTTGTATATTCCTATTATGTTTCTGGGAGCGGTCTTGAGTGGTATAATTTTAGCTATAGTTAGAATTAGTTTGTTAGGTGAAATCAATCAACTTCTTACCATGTTGATGGGTATGATTATGTCAATGTTTTTGTACTATGGAGTTTCACTCTTATTTCTTCCAACATTAATCAAAAAAAGATGCCATGATTTCTGAAGCTCAGGAATCATGGAGACTAATATTTTTATTGGTGGTTTCATTATATTTTTATGAGTAGCACTTTTGCTCATTTGAGAATTATTCTGATTTATACCAGAGATTATTCCTGTGGATATTCTTTTTTTGGTACGTGACTATCTCCGATATGGAATTATTGCTCTCGGACTGTATCTCATGTTACGTCCTGGGATAAAGTGAACGAATGAATATGGAGATGATACTTCCAACGTGAAAATCTGATTTCTTGGATAAATTATTGCTATTCTGAAGCTCTCAATTTGATTGAGAGCTTTTATTTGCATTCTTTTTGCTTTTTTCTATACTACCGATACCCGCTCGGGTGGTGGAATGGTAGACACGTACGTTTCAGATGCGTATGCCCTTAGGGTGTGTGGGTTCAAATCCCATCTCGAGCACCATAGAAATAATGCCCAGGTGATGGAATGGTAGATGTGCGACCGTAGGGAGCCATACTCCCGAGAACGAGTCTCCGCAAAGCGGGACGACATTCGAGAGGGGTACATGACGGAGGTTGATAGATCCAGAAATAATGCCCAGGTGATGGAATGGTAGACATGACGGTCTTAGAAGCCGTTGCCGTAAGGTGTAAGGGTTCAAGTCCCTTCTTGGGCACCATAAAATTTTGAAAGCCCACTGAAAAGTGGGATTTTGTATTATAAAGTTTCACAATTGGGTGCTTATTGCACAAAAATAAAAAATAAGTCAATAAAATTGACATTTTTAATATTATAGTGTAATTTAATTACATATTAATATAAATATATGTCTATAGAAAGGATTGTAATCACTCACACTAACCGCAAAGAAGGAACTATACCGTAGTTCCTTCTTTTTCTTTTGTTTGGTTCCTGAGTTCCATGAGGATTATTTCATCAGCCT
>JAYSPL010000007.1:0-5524 GCA_043722085.1 Candidatus Altimarinota bacterium
GCTGATGAAATAATCCTCATGGAACTCAGGAACCAAACAAAAGAAAAAGAAGGAACTACGGTGTAGTTCCTTCTTTGCGGTTAGTGTGAGTGATTACAAATTTTAAAAGAAAAATACAAACCTTTTCCAAAAGAATTTGATTTATTTATTGAAGACGATATGCCAAATAATAGTGATGTAGTCTTTATTTTATCTCATTATTTAACTTCTTTAGAAAAATTAAGATGTGATAATATTGAACATCAAGATTATCCAAATCAAGGTTATTGGTGGACGATTGATTGAAAAACATCAGAAATGGAAACTGATAGACCAACAATAAAATAATTTTATATTTAAAATTTACTTTTATGAAAAACAAATCTAGTAATTCTCTTCCAACGGAAAAAGATATCGAAAACTATTTATTATTAAAAGATTTATTAGAAGCTCAAAGACACGAATATAATATTTTATCAAACAAAAAATGAAGTGAGCAGTTAAATAAATTTAAAATCAAAATATTGAATAGAATCTTAGAGCCTCTTGATGACTTGTTTAAAAATGAGCCAACACATAATTTTTTAGATATACCAAATGAAGATGATTTACCTTCAAATAGTGATATTGTATTAATAATTAGTCAGTATGAAACAGCTATACAAGAATTTAGAGATAAGTATTATATAAAAGATAGTAGATTATCAAATTGATATTGATGATTTAAAGAAAGGTGGAATACTAAAGAAAGCCCTATTTTAGAAAGGCATAAAGAAGAATAAGGTATCTTTTAAAATGGAATTCACCCCTACCCCTCTTCCATTTTAAAAGATGAAAAAATCTTGTTTTAATAAAAGTAAAATATGCAGAGCGATAAAAAGAAAAAAGATAAAAATGTACGGTAAACCCTCGTTGCACTCTCGCTCATACTTCGCTCGGGTCTGACAACAGCTTCTATGAGGTTCGCTCGTTGCATTTCGCTCTCCCATATTTTGCTCATTCCTCGCAAAACATCTCATAGAAGCAAACGTTAGATGACATAGCTTAAAGTCCAGTGTAAAGGAAATTTCATGCAAAAAAAAGTCATGAGGTAAATTTCATGACTTATGTGCAGGCTACGTCACCTAACACGGGCTATCTGGCTCCGCCAGAAATGAATTTATATTTTTTCTTTTTCCTTAATTTTGGCTTTTTTAAATTTTTTTAACTCAAACTTCGATGTATAAAAATCCTGAACCGCCACAAGAGCTACTTGAATGTTATGATGAAAATATGAATATTTCGTACAAAGCTCGGGCTCGTATAATATACTTTTCTATATATATGTGAGATAGCAATAGTATTTTTTTGACTCAAAAATAAGAATACTCTATTATGAGTATATGCACTCATATTGAAAAATCATTATTGGGATAATAATCTTCTGTTCTACTCTTAGTAATACATTTGCTCATCCACTTGATATATCTTCCACACTCCTCACACTTCATGGGGATCGTGCTTCTGCTGTGACTTATTTTCACCCATATGAGGCCGGATGACTCCTGAAGACTAAAAATCTACCATTTTCAGAAATAGGTGATTTTTTGCAATATCCAAATGTATTTACCGAATATCTCACTGGGAATATTCTATTTCAAACATCTGGAATGGATTGTACGATTATTGATCCAACTGTAGTAATGAAGGATGCGTACCTCGTTATGACCGAGGGAGTTGAACTAGAATATTCCATAGTTTGTCCATGACAGATGAAAAATCTCACAATTACCAATACTTTTTTTACGAATTATACGCTTCAGACAAATCGTGTTACTCTCATTGGATCTGACTGATCAGAACTCCTCTATAAGGTCGCTACACCAAAAATTCCAAAAATCGTCTATACCGAAGGGATGTCTATAGAAAAAATTGATACCGACGGGGATGGACTCTCCGATGAAGAAGAGATTGCTTACAATACTGATCCAAAAAAAATTGATACCGATGGTGATTTTTATACCGACTATGAGGAGGTTACCTATGGATGGGATCCAAGAAATCCAGCGGTCTCTCCTGGGCAAACTCAGAGAGATCGCCTTCCTCAAACGATAAGTCGCCCTGGAAGCTCAATCCATCAACAAGAAGGTATAGGGCACTCACAATGAGTTACCCCAAAAGCATCCGAAGTAAAGTGACTTGCTGTTGGTGTCTCTGGGGGCGAATACTTCACTTGACTGCTCAAAAAAATATCTGATTTCTCTAAAAATCCCAATGATCAATGGATCTCACTCTCGATACTATTTTTCTCAACGATAATTCTCTGATTCCTCCATGCTATGTGACCTGGGCATGCGAAGTCTATTCTGACATTCCTCATGGTCGATAAGAATACGAGTCGGAAATCATGAATACTTTTTGCTATTATATTTTCAATAACGCATATTATAGATATTTTTTTTCTGTATATATTGATGGAAGTATATTCATTATTTCAGGATCCAGCTTTTATCCTTTCTTTTATACAAAAGTATAGTCCATTGGTACTGATGGTATTATGACTCTACTTACTCTATACCGCCTGGAGATGAACATCTCAGGAAGAAAAAATCTATACATGAAAACATATTTGGTTATTTGGAATCATATCATGACTGGCTCCTTGTACATTTGGATGGAGTTTATTTTTTTTCTTATTTTCTCTCGGTAAAATCAGCTGGATACCGATTCTCATAGGAGGCGTATGACTTGGTATATTCTTATTCTTATTGATGCTAATATTTTTCCTTGATAGCATCAAAAAATATACATACAAGCGACTTCAAGGGGCATCACAGATATCTGGAATACTGTCTGCCATATTCATTATAGCACTTGGATGAACGATATTTTTCTTGCAATAATATTATAACTATAAGAACTATATAAAAAATAATATTTTATATAGTGCAATATAATATTGTTGCCATATCAAGCCTGTATGTGCTACTATAGTAACGTTATCGAAGTTATTTTTAATTTACTTGTGTATGCGTCGAATATCCTCTATATCAAAGATATCAGTTGGTACTATTTTTTTTATAGCGATCCTATTACAACTTTTTTTCTCACTTTCGAGTCAAGCCGTTGTCACTGATGGTTCAGCTCTGAACTGGACAAGAGAAAAGGCCGAGCATCTCGCTAGACGAACCCTATTGGGACCTACGAATCAGATGGTTACGAACCTCTACAATGCTGGCAGCGCTACCGCTGCCATAAATATACTCTTTCCAGATCAAAATTGACCAGATAGAACAGCTTATGAAAACGAATTGGCGCAATTTACTGGAAGTGGCTGGATGCAATATGTAGCCACTGGTGGCCTCAATTATACGAATAATTCTCATATGTATCGGTACTATCAATATCGATACGCTCGAGATCCATATGAAGCAAAGATGAAGCTCTTTTCTATGTTTGAAGATATATTCGCGGTAAATGTCTCAGAAGGAATATCATATCGAGATCTCAATAATCTCTATAATCTTCTCTATACTCATAGTTTGGGTAACTATAAAACAATCCTCAAGAAAACACTGCTGAACAATCCAACTGATAAATGAGATTATTCGGTTCCAATGTTTTTGAACAATATTCGTAATTGGGATAAAAATAGTCCCAATGAAAACTATTCTCGCGAACTATTGCAGCTGATGATAATGGGAGAATATAAGCCAGGGGAATCAAAAGATATTGGATCGGAGAGAAACTACTCCGAAGAGGATGTTGCGGCACTTGCACGTATCGTAACAGGTCTTTGGTCAGATAGTGCCTTCCCTTTTGATCTCAATGCTGCTGCAATAGAGTATTTCACTGGAACATATCATAACCGTAGCACCGCTATGACATTTCTTCCTGGATCAACCGGAAGTGCTGTATTTCCTTTTTATAGTGGCAGTACCGATACCCTCAATCTCCTTACTATGGAGACTTCGATTTCTGGTAATAATGGTGTAGGAGATAATACTATTGATTATATTTTCGCAAAGCGGTCCCATCCTATTGCGCTATTTTTAGCTAATAAGATCTTCAGATTCTATATTCATGAATCCCCTTTACCATCAGATCTAGAAGCAATTGCAAATCAACTAGAGCTCAATAACTTCGAAATTCTCCCTACAATAAAGTGGTTATTATCTCAAGATATGATGTATAGCGATACTGCTGTGAATACCATCTTGTATAAAAATCCACTAGAACTCTCTATAGGATTACTCAAAACCATCCACGCAAATGATCCTATGACACTCGATACGAATCTCTACGCATATGATAATCTTTTATCCACCTTTGGATGGAATCCATACATTCCTGGAAGTATCTTTGGACGTGATGGATATGATTACAACTACAAATGGTTTTCTGGATATACGGAAGGCCAATGGGTAAACTTCACCACTCGCCTGATGAGTGACTATACTCGTACTGGAGCATATCTGATTGCTAATATTGTACCGATAACTACAGAAAATGGATCGGATATCTCTATGGATCGTATGATTGAACAAGCAGAGAATGCTCTCTATCTCGGAAGACGACTCAATACTGATGTCAAGAATAAAATCAAAACCTATCTCACCACATCTGAGACTGGTTCTGGTATGCTGTTCCAACCAAATCTCGCATCTTACCGAAATGTAAAATTCCCGGGCGTATTTGCGCTGATGCTCTCACAACCCGAGTATATACTCAAGAGCGGTAATGATCATCCTACTATTGCCAGTACTTCTATTGCGTCTCGTCTTGATTCGGCTTCTGGTACTCTTATCATCATAGAACTTCCCGGTGGCTATGATTGGCTCAATGGAATCATACAAAAAAATAACTATGCATACTATAACCAGATGCGAACCGATCTCACTGGTACCACTATTGCTCATACTGAGGCGTCATTAATCGATATATGAGACTATTATATGAGCCCATTTATTGCATATTCATGAGGAAATATCGCTAATTGACCAGCATTCAAAAGTCTTCTGGATGATGGATCACTCAAAATATTTAATAGAGTTGGAACTCCCAATCATGCACGAGACCATCTACAAGCTCAGAATCAGATGGTTTCTATAGACAATACTACCGTGTGAGGGGTTGGACTCATTGGTGATCTCACCAAATTTGAGTCAAATGCGCTCAATACAGTGGTACTCTGAGGAAGTCGACCAAAAATATACCAAGCAGGAAACTATATCAACATGGGATGAAATGACAATCGTATGTTCCACGCCAATCCGGGCGGAAGACTCAATACGAACCAAAAAAATCAACTCATGAATACCATCATAGGAACACTCACTGATCGTACCTATCCAGGGAAAATCAAAGGATTGTTCACGGATGCTATCAAGATTAATAATATCTCTAATATGTCTGTTGCAAGCGGAGGAAGTGCCTGAGTTGGTAATACTACCAAGTCACAACTCACTTGGCTCCTTTCTTCCCAGTGGGAAAAATATCCTCTAAAATTCCAGTTTAGTAATACAGAATTTAGCCACTAATTTTCTCAGATACATCTCCTTTGTTC
>JAYSPL010000008.1:0-8273 GCA_043722085.1 Candidatus Altimarinota bacterium
AGGCTGATGAAATAATCCTCATGGAACTCAGGAACCAAACAAAAGAAAAAGAAGGAACTACGGTATAGTTCCTTCTTTGCGGTTAGTGTGAGTGATTACTCTCAGTCTCCTTGACTCATCCCCTTTTCTCACTACAATCGGCCCAACTAAAAACAGAGCCATGTTCGCAGATCTCATCTCCCGAGTCATCACCATGCACCCCGACTTCACCTACGATGAGGTCGCCGAAGTGTGTCAGGACTATATGAACTCGATGGCAAGTGAGAAGATCAAAGAAGAGACCAAGATGAAGCGTCTCGTGAAATATATCGAGAAGGAATTCGAGCTCAGTGAATCCAAAGTAGAAAAAATATCGAACAAGGTCTACACTCTGGAATCGATTCCCGAGTATCTTTTTTCCGGGGAGTCTCGCATCGTATCAGCACTCGTCTCTATCACAGGACTCACCAAGAATATCGAACAGACCGAGCTCTTCGCAGATGCCGAGATGCTCATCACGCGTCGGGACAAGGTGGCCCTCATCGGCAAAAATGGAGCGGGCAAGACCACACTCCTGAAGATGATCATCGGTCGAGAGTGAGAATACAAGGGGACGATCGAGAAGGCGTCAGGACTACGGGTCGGATACCTCTCACAGGATCTCTTCTGGCAAGATACGGCGAATACGCTCAGAGCCGAGATGCTCATGGTATTCCCAGATATCACGGAGCGGATGAGCCGACTCGCCGAGATCGAGTGGGACGATGAGCAATGGGAAGAGACGGATGCAATCAAGAGCTATCTCAGAGACCACGATGGATACCGCAGATACGATCTCCAGACGGATATACTCAGATATTTCGGATTCACGGATGCGATGCTCGATCAGCATGTACTATCTCTGTCAGGAGGCGAACAGACCAAGGTACAGATAGCGAAGTTCCTCATCACTGAGGTCGATCTCCTCATCCTCGACGAGCCGACGAACCATCTCGATATCGAAGGGATTATTTTCCTCGAGAGATTTTGCAAAATCTGGAAGAAGGCGATACTCTCGATCTCCCATGATGTCAGATTCATCGATAATACCTCCGATCGGATCATGGAGATCTCAGGGAAGCGTCTCAATAACTACCAAGGCAAATACGCAGAATATCTCGTCGAGAAGCAAGCCAGGTACGATAGACAACTCAAGGCACATACTCTGCAAAAAAAAGAAATCGAAGAGCAAGAAGCGTGGATCAATCGGTTCCGCTATACTCCGTCGAAGTCCAATAGTGTCCAGAGTCGTATCAAGCAAGTGGACAAGATCGAACGAATAGACAGGCCCGAGAATGAGTCAACCCTACGCAATATCACGATCACAGCAGGCAAACGACTCCCAGAGAAGATCATGACGATCACGGATCTCTCGGTCGGATACAAGACCCCGATTATCACAACACACGGAGAACTGATAGTGAGAAAGAATGAGAAAATCGGGATCATCGGACGCAATGGAGCGGGCAAGACGACACTCCTCAAGACGATCCTCGGAGACATCAAAGCACTCTCGGGAACCGTCACGACCAATCCAGATCTCATCATCGGATCCTACTCTCAGGTACTCGCAGATCTCGATGGCAGTGCGAGTATCATCACTGAACTCACTCAGAGCGGTGGGAATGAGGGAGAGATCCGAGCGATGCTCGGCGGACTCCTCATCACGGGAGACAAGGTCGATCAGCAGATCTCCACACTCTCAGGAGGCGAGCGGGCCAAGGTCGCACTCACCAAGATGCTCCTCACACACCCTCATGTCATCATCATGGATGAGCCGACGAACCATCTGGATCTCCACTCCAAGGAAGTGATCAAACACATGCTCGAGCAGTTCAATGGGACCATCATCATTGTATCCCATGATCGAGACCTCCTCGAGCATACCTCGAATAAGGTTTGGCTTATCCAAGGATGAGTCCTCAGAATCTTTGACGAACCCGAGAAGGGATTTAGTCAAATATTTTAGAATGTACTTGCACAAAGCACTATTTATATATAATCGATGGTATGAATCACCTGAATATCAACATCAATACCTTTGAACGAGATGGAGAAGTAATCATAGGACATATACATACGATTATCAATCAGAGTGATAGACTTGCGCTCATTGGTCCCAATGGCGTAGGAAAGAGTACGCTTATGCGAATTATCTCATGACAACTCTGAGAGTATGATGGAAGTATAGAAAATATTGGTGGCATTACGCTCGGGTACTTGGAACAGATCCACTTTATGGATGAGAGTATAACCATCCGAAATGAACTCAGAGATGCTTTTATAGAAATACGAAATCTCGAGAAAACAATAGCCACCGAAGAGATACATATGGCTGATAGTGGTGAGTTCATCGCCTATACGGAGGCGCTGGAACGATATAAACTCATTGGCGGATACACCTATGAACATGAAGTGGAACGCGTGTCACGGGGAATCGGTATCTTTCACCTCTTAGAACGACCCCTGTCTGATATATCAGGAGGCGAACGTACAAAAATAGCATTGGCCAAAATACTACTCTCTCGACCTGATTTTTTGCTCCTTGATGAGCCTACCAATTTTATAGACCTACCCAGTGTGGAATGGCTCGAGAATTACCTCGAGCACACTTGGAAATGAGGGTACCTCATCGTATCACATGACCGAGAATTCCTAGATCGCACTTGCACGACCACGATCGAGGTCCTCTGAAAAACTGGGATCAATATCTATCATGGGGACTACTCCTATAGTGTCGAGGAGCGTACAAAACTCGTGAACCTCAAGGATAAAAAATATGAGGAGCAACAGATTATGATAGCGAGTGAAAAAAAACTCATCAATCGGTTCAGGGCTGGATCTCGTTCAGGATTTGCAAAAAGTCGCGAACGACAGCTTGAAAAAGTGGAAGTACTCGAAAAGTCAGAAGTGCACATTGGGGTTAACTTTATTTTTGGCTATGACAAACACGGGCCTGAAACGCTTATAAAAATGGAGGATGTATTTATTGGTCGCAAAGAGCCCCTTTTTTACATTCGGAGTATTACAATCTCAAAATGAGACCGAGTATGAATTGTATGAGAAAACTGAGTTGGCAAAAGCACCCTTATAAAAACCATACTGGGACAAATGAAACCCCTCGAAGGATACCTTCATGTTCATGAGAATGCCCGTATTCTCTACTTCTCTCAACTGCATGAGACCCTTGATACTACCAAAAGCATCTATGATAACTTCATACTTCACGGACTCACCTACGCTCGTGAACGAGTGGGCAGTATTATTGCAACCTATGGATTTGAGTTTCATGACACGTCCAAAAAAGTGGGAAACCTCTCAGGAGGAGAGCGGTCTCGACTGCTCTTTGCACTTCTATCTCAGAACACTCTTGCCTGGAAGTGAGAGAGTTTTTCAGAAATTTCCAACCTCCTTATTCTCGATGAGCCCACCAATCATCTGGACGCAGATACCAGAGAAGCACTGGAGAAGGCACTTCGTGAATATCCAGGTTCTGTGCTCTTTATATCTCATGATCGTTACTTCGTCAATAAGCTGGCTCAGAAACTCTGGATTATTGAAGATGGTGAACTCATGATCTCCTATGGAAACTATGAGGACTATCGATACAAGAGGGAGCGTGGTATCGATCTTGATATGTCACTCTTTAATGTTGATGGCGAGATGGATCTCGTACTCGAAGAAAAACTCGGGGTAGTGGGGGCACGACGTATAAAGGAAAAATTCGCGAGAAGAAACAGAGAAAAAAGATAGATAGCCATCATGGTATACCAAAAAAACGCAACATTACGCTGCGTTTTTTTGGTAGTTACAAAATCTCTTATATTCCAGTAACCACAAGACTCGGATTAAGGGATCTGATAATCAACACGGTACCCGGCATCAATCGTATCTGTGATCCATTAAGTTCTGAGCTCAGTTGCACGGCGACAGTTCCTGTCGCGGTAATATTGAATGTTCCATTCATTAGTACTGCATAATCAGTATTAACCACTGGAACCCCTGTGGAAACAATGACGGCTCATGCAGACATAAATGACGATACAAATTGTGTTGAATCGGTGAGTTGAGCACTCATCGTTCCAATGAAATCAGTACTCGAAGCAGTCACATTAGCAAGACTCATACCGATACCATTAGATGCTGCACTAGATTGAAACTTACCAATCAATTGAAATTGGAATGGTCCTATAGGGAGTGCTTCACTCGTCAGTTCCGCAATGGAGAATACTACAGAACTTGTTGTCGTAACAGCATTCGCTAATCGATAAATATAGGTTCCTGTTCCAGAAGATGCCGGAGACTTCCATGAGGCAACCCCATTGGCATCCGATACCAGATACTTGCCGGTTCATTGATTCCCATCCATCATCTGGATAGCTCCTGATACCGTCAGTGATTGCCCTGGTGTTGTTGTACCGATACCGATATTTCCTCATAGTCCGTAGATCCAATTTCCGATAGAGAGTTGATTGGATGCTGTGGCACTCGGAACTGCGGCATTGTATCCGATAGCAATATTATTAGCACCAGATGTGATAGCTGTTCCAGCATTATACCCGATAGCCGTATTATTATTACCGGTTGCTAAAAACAATGAACCATGTCCTATTGCCGTGTTGAATCATCCAGAGATGACACTGGCAAGCGCACTATTTCCGAATGCGGTATTGTATGTACCGGTTGTATTAGATGATAATGCTGATACTCCGAGTGCGGTAGTAGAAACTTGCGTACCATCTCCTCATCGTCCAAGGATCATACTATTGATGGAGAGATTTCCATTTTGGACAATACGAAGGCGTTCGATATTATTGGTTTTAAATACAAGATCAGCCGCATTGGTAGATCCAAGGAATCCTGTTCCAGATACAATATTTCCTATATTACTCCACTCCGTGAGACTCGCCGGGATCGTATTCCAACTCGCCAGACCTCCAGTATCAGAAGTGAGCACTTTTCCAGTACCAGGAGATCATCCTGATATTTTTATCTGTCCTAAGATATCGAGGGTTACAACAGGATTACTCACCCCTATACCGATATTTCCTCCACTTCCATAGATCCAGTTTCCGATAGAGAGCTGATTGGATCATGTCGCACTCGCAACTGCAGCATTGAATCCGATAGCAATATTGCCTGATCCTGAGGTAATACTAGATCCAGCGTTATATCCGAGAACTGTATTATTCCATCAGCTCGTATTAGCCAGGAGTCCTTGATATCCGATCGCCGTATTCCCAGCTCCTGTCGTATTCGCATTCAGACCGAGAACGCCGAGTACTGTATTTCATAAAATACTGCCCGATCCTCGACCCAGAATCATTCCAACAATAGAAAGATTTCCATCAGTTGCATTGATACGAAGGCGCTCGATATAGTTTGTCCTGAAGATAAGAGGAACATTGTCTGTAGTACCGATAAAGTTGGTACTTGCAACCGTTCCAGTATTACCGATCATAGACCAACTTGCCAAGGCACCACTGGCACTTGATAGATTCTGCCAACTGGCTATACCGAGTGCATCTGATACGAGCACTCTTCCAAGAGCAGGATTCCCTCATTGGATACGAAGGAGACCATTAATATCCAATTTAGTAGTAGCATTAGGGGTTATTGTCCCAATACCAATACGTTGATTTGTATAGTCCATATACATAGTACTCGATAGTATCGTACCTGAAGAAGTATTTCAACTAAAAGTAGGATTAAACGCAGCCCATGTACCATTCATAACCAGTGGCCATCGATCACTCGCAATACCATTCCAGCTCGTATTCCAAAATACATACCTATCTCCATCATCCGTCGCATTGTCTCAGAGTTTAAATACGTAATCTGTTTTATCAGTGGAATTTTCGGTCGCATACATCGACGCCGTATCTGACGATAGATTCCACTTAAATCCAGGAGTTGCGCCTGTTCCTCAATTTAGGAAGGTGATATTTGTTCCAGTCCCAATATCCACACCATTGGAAAATAAACTCGTTCCGTTGACGTTGAGTCTGTATGTACCTGGAATTGATATACCAAGTCAGAGTCATCCCGTAGATGTGAGTCGCATTCTCTCGACATTACTCGTTCGAAATACCAGATCGACCGCATTTGTAGTTCCAACAAAATGAGTTGTAGCAGTGGTACCAGAGTTTCATAGAGTCGCCCACGGTATAATGGATCAAGTACCTGGCATTTCCCAAGTAGCGAGACCTTGGCTATCAGAGACGAGAATTTTACCATTTCCTGGGGCACCACCCGTAATCTTGATTTGCCCATTGATTTCGAGTTTTGCAGTAGGAACCGATATACCGATACCAATATTCCCTCCACTTCCATAGATCCAGTTACCGATAGAGAGCTGATTGGAAGCAGTGGTACTAGGCACTGCAGCATTGTATCCGATCATAATATTATTAGTACCACCTGTTAGGAAATAACCAGCAAGGGTTCCTATAGCGGTATTATTGGCACCAGTAGTATTATTATAAAGCGCTCAGAATCCATTTGCTAAATTGTTAGATGCTGTATTATTATATAATGCTTGCACTCCAATAGCTGTATTAGCATTGCCATTGCTATTAGAGAAGAGTGACTGGTATCCTATCACCGTATTTTGAGATCCATCAGTATTGGTCATGAGGGTTTGCGATCCAATGGCCGTATTTTGGACTCCTATAGTATTTGTCTGAAGACTCTGATACCCATTGGCCGTGTTATTACCGGCAGTACTATTACTTGCGAGTGCTGCTCTCCCAATAGCCGTATTATTATTACCCGTGGTATTCGCAGCCAGAGCGGTATGTCCAACAGCCATATTGGATATACCTGTGGTATTCGCAGACAGAGCGGCATGTCCAACAGCCGTATTGGAATATCCAGTAGTATTCGCCGTGAGCGTACTCGTACCAATACTAGTATTCTCTGTACCATAGAAGATTGGATCACCTAAGGATCCTGTTCCCATAGTAAAATTACCAGCATTGAGACCAATAAATATATTCGAACTTGGGTATTGGGTCCTGGTATAGTTATGGATAAAACGAGTTCATCACTTATAGATCACTCACGCCTGTACCGATCCAGTCGTAGCCGAGAGATTCATCGATCTACTGATATCGAGTTGTTGCGTCGGAGCCACCACTCAGAGTCCAATATTACCCGCCGTTCCACCAAATGAAGCTGGAAGACTATTTCCAAATATCGTATTCCCAATATTGAGAGTAAATGAAGCATTCGAAGCCGCCGCACGCGCATCACTCCCAATCATGATATTATTCGATCCAGTGGTTAGATTGGATCCAGCATTGTATCCGATTGCCGTGTTATCCGCGTAGAGTGTCGTAACTGATCCTGTAGAAAATACAGCACTGAGGGCTCAGAGACCGAGGGCCGTGTTATTGAGTCCACGAAAATGCATGAGTGAAGTAGTACTCGCTCCTGTCCATATCTCAAAACGACTATTTGGATAGGATGTACCCACTCCAACATTTCATCATCCTGGAATTGCCACAAGTTGTGAATTGTATCCAGTATTGATATAGAAGTACTCCGTATGATTGGTGGGGATAGAGATGACCTTTTGCCATGGAGTTGGCGTGACCCCATCAGCCAAGAAGAGTCATCCCGTTTTAGTAGCAGTAGTAGCAAATTTACCACTACGAGCAAAGAGAGGAGCATCACCGCGAGCTCCCAGGCCCAGTTGGTACCCATAATTCTCACTATTTGCAGACATGGTAAATGAATTAACCGGAGTGGCTAGCAAATTAGATAAATCCGTGCTTGTACCACAATCATAGGGTGATCCACTTCATGAACAGATTCATGAAGTGCCATTTTCAGTAAAAAAAGGACCATTGTTAGGTGGGGAGTTTCCATCACTCACCACAAATGACTGACGACCAGGAATTGCAAAATAATTGTTAAAATTATATTTTATCTGCAAATTTGAAAGATCAGGATCCGGACTGAGTATTGCGTTACGCGGTATACCTACATATACGGCGATATTGTTCACTGTAGCAATCGTTACAACATCTCATGATCCGTTCACTCCAATAGCAGCAATTCCATTGGATATGGTTGGAGATATATTGGTCAAATTAGAAAATCGTAATCCCGATGTATCTGCAAGTCACGAATTGATTTCAAATCTATTTCCAGGAGTAATAGTACCAATACCGACATTAGTCCCATTATCAAATAACTGAGAAGGGTATATTCCCATTCCTCCGGTACCAAATTTTGAGACATAGTTCTGT
>JAYSPL010000009.1:0-1788 GCA_043722085.1 Candidatus Altimarinota bacterium
TATGGAGCATATTTCCTAAAAAAAATATCAGAAAGTAAACTTTCTGATATTTTTTATGGGCAATGAGATTTTGAGTGAGAGTTTTTGGGACGGACTCCACTCGGGAAGTTTTTTTATATATTTTTCATCTTCACCCAGTCTGCGAGTGCATTCACGTCTTCGATGGTGAACTTGGTATTTTTCTCGATACCACTCACTCGTATCCATACGGGGATGAGTCCAACAGTGAGAGTACCAAGATAGTCCTTGAGGTTCAGTAGATCATCCTTGGTCCAGTAGGGCGGAACATCGATATAATAGCTTGAACTTGGGATTTCTATTGATAGAGTAGCGACGAAAGAGGGAAGTACTTCACTCGTTTCTTCTGGCTCGTTTCGCCCCTTTACCTTGGGATCTCGGACGCCTGCAAACTCACGAAATTGTGAGATAGAGAATGACTTGATTGCATCTTTTGCGGCGGCTTTTTTACCAAATCCTGCGCCAGGTGACATCGAGATCTCATCGCGTTCAGTATCATACTTGGCGCGCCCTTCTATGATGATAATTCGATCCTCTTCGATTTTTGGAGCATACGCCTCATAATCACGAGCAAAGATCGCAAGTCGAAAATCAAATCCAGCACTCTCGACCATCGCGAGGAGCATCATACCACCCGTTTTAGTCTGGATCCTACGGATCTCCGTCACGAGACCTATGAGTGTAGCATTCAGCACCTCATCGGGCTCTTTTTCTACTGGAGTCATGATCATCGGTATCTCCTCAGTCAAGCTAGGCACGTCCGTATCTTGGAATTCTGTAGCATTATCCATGTCTTCTCCTTCTCAAGGAGTGATACCTACTTCAGTTGAGAGTACTTCAGTTGATTCAGATTCTATCATCTCAAGGTGGATCTCGACTGGCATCTTTTGTTTTCGCTTCTCTACCCATTCATAGATCTTTCCGATATTTTTGGATTTTGTCTTGATAAAGTTGTGCGTACCATCGAGGGGATGTCCCGATACTGGATATCCGATCATCGCCTTTTCTCACTTCATCCGCTCTTCGAAGGTCATCTCGGTTTTAGTCTTCTCGAGTTCAAAATGAACTCAAGCATATTCACTCGAATCAAGCGTATCAAAGAGTCACATCTGAGAAGTTTCGCGTTTTGTCTGGATTTCTTTGAGGTAGGCCGTCATCTTGAGGATACTCGCGAGGAGGCTATTTCGTTCACCAAAGTCATCGAGCGCCCCTGAGTATATGAGTGATTCGAGTGATTTTTTGTTGATCACATCCCCTCCAGTGCGTGCGATAATATCATCGATACTCGTGAATTTCCCATCTTGTATTGCGCTTCGAATAGTGGTAATAGGGCCTTCACCAAGACCTTTGATAGCTTTGAGACCAAACCTGATCGTTGTACTATCCACATAGGTAAAGTGTTGTCTGGACTCGTTGATATCAGGAGGAAGTACCTTGACTCCCTTGAGAGTCGCTTCCGCTATCTCCATCTTGATGCGGTCCATATCTTCTTCATCAGATACCATGAGGGCCACCATGAATTCTGTCGGATAGTACGTCTTCATATACGCCGTCTGGTAGGCAATCATCGAATAACAAGCCGCATGTGACTTGTTAAATCCATACCCCGCAAATGGTTCGATAATCTCATCAAAGATATAGATAGCGAGCGCTTCCTGGTGTCATTGGGTATGAGCGGCTTGGATGAATTTATCCCGTTGTTCCATCAGAAGTTCGAGTTTCTTTTTACCGATCGCTCGACGTAGGATATCAGCTTCACCCAGAGAAAAA
>JAYSPL010000010.1:0-7714 GCA_043722085.1 Candidatus Altimarinota bacterium
GGCTTATCCCGAAAATCTGAGGACTAAATTTTTATCCCATGGGATTTCCTATGAAAAAACCGTCATAATACGATACAACATATAGCGTTGATTTTTGAATCATCGTACATTTGAAATAAGTCTTCTAATTCTGGAATGGAGTCATTCCGCAAAAGCATTGGATGATCGATGATGGAAATAATTGAGAATACCAGCAAGATGATTTTGTATCATTCTTCCGGTATTTTGGAGTTCTCGAATGTACCCGTACTGGGAGATATGTGTGAGCCAATGTATCCAAAGAGGTTTCGCTGTTTCTGGAGTCATTTGAGTATCATAGATAGAATAGAATATTTCTACCATCTCATAACTGATACAAATTTCATCAAATTCACGATATTGTCGGATAGTTTCCCATCGTTTCTTTTGACAAGTATTCCAATCCTTTCTTCGTTTAAAAAGCTGATATCTGATGCGAGTAATGCAATCCAGTCTTGTCTCATGATTACTCAATTTTTTCGCTATATATTTGACTCGATCTATTTTACACTGATCTTCTTTTTGGAGTTCTTCATCTTTGATTTGAGTCTTGATTCGCATACGTACTGCCTGTATATCTTCGAGAACATTCTTGGTAACATGGAATCGATCCAGAGTTCGTTTTGCCTGAGGGAATAGCTCACTGACGATACAATCCATAGTAGGTGACATATCTAGTGTTACTTCTTTTACCTGCAGTCTCACTTCATAAGAAATTTCTTTTCGTAGAGCCTCTATTACTTGGGATGATTTGATTCCTGGAATGAGAGCCACTATTTTATTGATTACTGGATTTCCGAGAATAGTATATACCTGATCTCATAGATTGACTTCATCGATCGTCAGAGTTGGTCACATATTTTCTTTTCGTACAAATCCCTTCCCTTCAAGATGACAAAATGGCGACATGTAATAATTACTTCGTGGATCATCTTTTGTCGTGCCAATACCAAGTCGAAGACAATGTTGATCCATAGACTTGTGTTTTTTCTCGGCTATAAAAAAGGCTGAACCAAGCTGAATATAAGTGGCAATGGTTCATTCTGGAATACCATATAATAGTGAGCATTGAGCGAGTGTGAAGTCCCCAGTATCTATGAGCTTATTTTAAAAAATCGATCAGTTCCTGTGAACTGAAGGCTTGGTTATGTTTTGGTGCAAATGGTACATGAAAGTATTCTCCAGTATCTTTATTGATCCAACGTCTTCTTTTTACGATGAGCTTTGCGAGCTTATTTCGAAGCGGGAAATCATAGATAGCAATGGGTTCATAGAATCATTTTGACTCTACTCGTGTTCCTGGAGGAATATCTGGTGGCACGATATTTTGTTCTTCAATCACGATCTCTGCTCTGCCTATATATGGAGAAAGAGAAGCATCCAATTCTACTCAGGCACTGATTTGTTTGTATCGTGAGAGGTCAGTTCATTCTGGAAGATAGAGAGACAACATGAACTCCGGAGTAATTGGGATAGTATGTTCCATACTACATATTGTGGTTAAGTATAACCTACGAATGATAGCATATATTTTTTATTTTTACAAAAGTCCTCAGATTTTCGGGATAAGCCGATAAAACATCATTTTTGACATGACTACTGTCTCGATATATTCCTATAAGATAATTAACTTGACAATAGTCCAATATAATAGTAGTATACTCGTAATATTTAATAACCTATACAACTATGTCATGAGGACACGATGATCACGGAGATTCAGAGTCAGCAAAATCATTATGAGGATGACCAACTCATAGTGTTACGAAGTGAGCAGCAGGCACTATGACTGGTATGTTTGGGTTCCTCTTGACTGGGATATTCGAAGGTGGAGGTGGCGGACATGATAGTAGTCATCACTAGGGGAACAGTAAAAAATCTCTCAAACATTGCTTTGAGAGATTTTTTAATGCATCAGTGATATAATCAATAGATTAGGAAATTATTCTAATAGAAAAATATTGTTTTCATTTTTACGAGTATTTTATATACTCATACCATATTTCCTATTCCTAGTTTCCATGACTGTACTTTCTGGCATGAATTGACTGAGAGCGATCGCCGCTCTACTCGTAGTATTGTACCATCTCAATCAACACCTTCCACTTGGTGGTCTCAGCCCACTAGGAATTGATATACACCGTATGTTTGGGCATCTATCGATTATGGTAAGTGTATTTTTTATGCTGTCTGGATTTTTTCGATCACTCTCCTATTGGAAAGTGATACAATCCCCTGAGAATATACCATCGCTATGGCCTTCCCTCAAGGAACGGTATATGCGAATTGCACCAGCCTACTACATCATGCTTATCGTGAGTCTACTCGTTACGTATCTCCTCTATGGGACAACTGGTCTCAATATTGGAGCATTTTTATCAGGATTTGTATTTCTCTCCTGGATATCGCCCGATACCATCTTTCCAGTACTTCTCAACGGTCCGCTTTGGTTTATTTCAATCGATATGATCGGATGGATCATGACTTCTCTTTTTATGATGGGAATTTGTCGAATATGAAAATTATATTATATTCCCTATTTTCTGATCATTGCGATGATCATGCTGGGTCTACATTCGCTCTGGATACATTTGCCATGGCCTGAGGCTCACGGGGTCAGTGCGATATGGTTTCCAGTATATAATCCATTTTTATTCTTTCTCCACTTTCTCTTTGGGATAGGTGCTGCAGGAATCGTCACGTGGCTCAAGTGACGAGGACAGGTATCGAATATGTGGTTCGACATTGGATGCAGCATTACTGTATTGGCTTCTATACTCAGTATCTGGATCGTTCGATATCAAGATGATTGGATATCATATCCACATTGACCCTACCACTTCCCATGGATGACCTCTATGATAGCTATCATTATGATCTGTCTTCCATTTACCAAATATATTGGAAGATACGTGGATAACTCGTTTTTCATATTTACGGCTAAGATATCATACTCGCTCTTTCTCACTCATGCACTCATCATAGCGATACTCTGAAAGTATCTATTTCCTGAGCCACTCACACTCACCCTATGGATGATGTATTCGGGAGTCACACTCATCATATCCTATATCACCGCCTGGATACTCTATCGATATATCGAAGTACCCTGTATTCCCAAGAAAAAAGTAAAACCAATTCAATAACTCATCCTGTATACTACGCAATACCGTAGAAACGTAGTGAATTTTCATATATGGTTGACTCGATAACTTCCCTACTTTCAGTCCTCAGTTCACAGAGACGATCCAGTACAAACCTTGTATTGGCGGGTTCATTGATTGTTGCACGAACTATCTGTGGTGCGAGAAATGGAGAATCGGTCTCGAGGAGTATTCGATCCAGTGGAATCATTTTTGCAGTCGCTTGTACCGCTTCTGATTTTTTGTAGGTAAGAATTCCTCCAAATGCAAAGTATATCTCTGGTGAAAAATCAAGAAGAGTGCGAGCAAACTCTGGATCCTCACTATAACAGTGGATCACTGCTCGATTGATATGATGCTCTATCATAAATTCGAGGGTATCATCTCGGGCATCACGCGTATGGATAATGAGTGGGAGATCGTATTTTTTGGCAAGCTCCCATTGAGCGAGCCACCACTGTTTTTGATTTTCCTTCTGTTGTTTTTCTTTTCAGGAGGTGAGAGAGTGGTGATCAAAGCCCGTTTCACCAATCGCGACAATATATTTTCGATTTTCGATAAGAAGTACCTCGAAATCTGATATACAAATAATCTCCTCATCTTGTGCTGTTTCAGGATGATGTCCAATGGTTGCATAAAAAACGCCTGGAAAACGTTTTGCGAGTGCAATTGCCTTCATTGAACTCTCGATATCACATCCAATTTGTACCGCCTTTTGGATATTATGTGTTTTCATGTTCTGGACAATATCCTCAATACGAGGCTCTATAGTATCCCAATAGCAATGTGAATGTGTATCAAATATCATAGATAGGACGGGATTATTTTTCGGCTAATGTAAAGATAAGGCCAGCTCTATCCAAATACGCTGGTATGCCATTATAGAAAAAGAGGGACTCAATATCGAGTCCATTTCGAACAATCACGCTCATACCCGTACCTCTATCGAGTCGAACGAGAACCGAGTGTGTGAGCGGCAAATTCGCGAGTGATAGTTTTTTAGTATCTTTTTTATCAATGTATCCAATGCGGACTTGTGGAGAGATATCGATAGAATTCGTAAACCTGATATCGTAGGTAAGGCTATCTCACCGTAATTCCAGTGTTCCAGAATTGGTCTGAATTCGCCAGGTATCTGCAGGAACCACTGAGATAATATGAACATTGGGCATAGTCGCAATCTCACGCTCACTCGATATATCAATCGGCAAGAGTAGTGTCCTGGATCCGGCAAGATTGAGGATGAGTACAGACTTTGATGCACCGAGAGATGCTGATTGTATCGCGACTCTGATAGAACGGATAGGCGAGAATCGCTCCGAAGAAAGGAATCATATCTGTGAAACGGTATCCCCATTTTTTATAACCCAAACTCGGTGTTTGATATCAGTTCCGATCATCGTAAAATCTCACCATTTCTGAACAGTAGCATTGTCCATCAGCGAAATCGCAAGCGACTCATCGCGGACAATACTTCATACTGGCGTTATGATAATATCGTCAGTCAGGAGATAGCTCTTGATAATTTGCTCACTAGAATTCACTATGATAGTATCCGATATGGAGGTCTTACCGCTCGAAGTGAGGGTGAGTGTATATCGAGCTGGAAGTATGGGCGAAAATATACAGGTATCAGTGCAATCTTTTTGGTATGATAAAAATTTGTCTGCCAGAGGAAGGCCATCAACTCAGAAGCTCCCAATAAGTTCAATCCTAAAAGACGTTCAGAGTGGAACACGAATCATTAATGTTGCCACTTTTTGAGTGGTAAAGTACCAGTAAAGAGAGAGTGGGAGAACGATAAAGATAATGAGTATGAAAATAGCAAGAATACGAGCACGCATATATTTGAGGCTTGTGAAAAATCTAAAAATGATTATACAGAAAGTATATTTTTTACAAGTAGGAAACCGACTATGAAACCATCACCAATGAGTACATATATTGCCTCTATAGCGTCAGATACTGCATCAACTCCAGTGATGATGGATGAATCAACTATTTTTTTACTCGTATCAGGAGTTACTGGACTTCATCTCCTCTCCTATAGCGAGTTGATAGAGGCAAATATCTCAAACATCTCTCTCTATGATATTCCTGAGGATAAAAAAGAATTCAATATCGAAACCGTGAGGCGATGTATCATCGATATTGAACTGCGTCCCTACATATGAAAACACCTCTATATTCTCAGGCACTTTGATACTGCAACTCGATTCGCACAAAATGCACTTCTCAAAATTCTCGAAGAATGCCCAGCATATGCTGTTATTATATTGGAAGTTGAGCATCCGAACTCAATCCTAGAAACGATACGATCCCGAGTCATGGATCTCTCAGCTCCCTACAAGTGAGGCCAACTGAATCCACTTATAGGGGAGATTATAGAGTTCTATATCAAAAAAGATCATCCAAAACTGGCACAAGCACTCTATACTATGAAGTGTAGTAGTCAAGATGCTATCATGATACTGCAGTGAGTGTATCCATACCTTGCACCGGTGGAAATGAAGCGATGTGATACTGCCATCGAATCACTGGCTTCAACCCATGAGAATCCAAGATCTATTCTCGATGTATTTTTTCTATAAATAAATACACCTACTAGTATACTGAGAGATATTGTATTATAAATACATTATATGCATATAAATTCGTATAAATACTATTATAGTAGATAGTATATACCATATATCAAGTAAAAATATAATAATTTTATTGACTCCTAAGGAGATATAGAGTATATTGAATCATATTCTTATACAACCTATGTCTACAGTACAACTGCCAATAGCAAAAATAGATATCACAAAAAATGATACCCCCACTCATGTTAAAAACGATATATTTTTCTCAACCGAAGAACGTCCTGGAACCCTGATTATCGTAGAAGGATCGGATGGATCTGGTAAGTCAACACAACTACTCATTGCCAAGAATCTTCTCGAATCCAATGGGTTTTTCTGTGTACATAGTATCTGGAACTCATCCATCAAGATGCATGAGATGCAAAAAAAATTCAAAAAATTTGATATACATATGCCAGCAGCGGTATTTGATACCATCTATGCATCTGACTTTATAGAACGTTACCTCACTGAAATGAGGGGAGCATTGAAGGCTGGTATGGTAGTTCTCTGTGATCGATATATGTACACGGCACTCGCTCGTGGATATGCTCGTGGGATTCGTATGGAGCATCTCAAACCATTCTATGACCTCTACTTCCCGGTTCCAGATCTTGCATTTTATTTTCGTATTCCAGTTCAGATTGCGGCAGATCGAGCGATTGGACGCAATCCCCTCAAGCACTATGAGGCAGGGATGGACGTACGCTATTCTGAAAATATAATCGATAGCTTCAAAAGGTTTCAAACTAAAGTGATCGAATGATATGATATCCTCGCCGAACAAAATGGTATGCATGTTATAGACGGTACGGCTCCAGTATATAAAACCACTCCAATGTTTATTGCGGAGATTGCGGAATACTTTGAGCGAAAATATGAAGTCAAGCTCATGTGACAGCATTTTACCAAAGAATAATCTTCCACACTTTTTAATTTTGAAATCTTAATTCTGTTTTATGCGTCCAAATATCAGCAACTGCCATGCACTTCCGGGAACCTTCATCGTATTTGAGGGGGCTGATGGCTCTGGAAAAACAACCCAAGTCAAGACACTGAAGAAAATGCTCGAAAAAGAATGACATGACGTTACTATTAGTTCATGGAAAACAGCTCCAATTCTTGGAGATTTCCTAACAACCAATGAGAGCCTCAAGAAATTTGACGAACGCATCCTTCCAGAAACAAGTCTTTTTATGCAATCTGCTGATCTTCTCTACCGAATAGAGCGAGAAGTCATTCCAGCTATGAAACGATGACATATTGTTATTCTCGATCGTGGACTGCAGACACTTATTGTTCGTGGGCTCATGATCGGCATGACTGAGGAACAACTGCGTACAGGTCTTCTTTGGTGGAGAAATAGCATCTACAAAGAATTATTTGATAGAGCCCATACGATACATATTACCGTTGATTCCGAGACTTCGCTGAGTCGTTTGACGCAAAGAACCTGGAAAGAAAAACAGAAGTTCCTGAAGAGGTGAGAAAAAGAAAAAATGGATGGGACGCTCTTGGCACTTCACTTCATTAATACGCTTGTTTATGCTCCAGACGGGAAAAAAATGACTCGAAGTGATAAAAAGGCATTTATTCGAGATACCCAATCAAAAATAATTGGTAATTATACATCGGTATTCCAGTCTGAGAAATGAAAAACTATTGAAATTGATGGAATGCAAAAAACTCCAGATATTGCAGAAAATCTCAAAAGACAAGTACTCGAAATGATTATATAAAGAAAACGAGTTCGATAATTTGACTAAAAAAAAATAATATGTTACTCTAATAGTGCATATTATTTTTTAACCTCAATATCTATATGTGAACCAATACAAATAAGCTCATCTCATGAGCTCTCCTGGCGAGTATTATACTCGTATCTAGTGCTAATGCTGCTACCACCATTGGTACTGGTAGTGTCGT
>JAYSPL010000011.1:0-20688 GCA_043722085.1 Candidatus Altimarinota bacterium
AAAAGAGTGTTATATATAAACACTCTCATTATGCCATACTTGGCTCTGTCAAGGGAAAATTCGAGATAATTTCAAGAGGATTTTGGGGGGATTTTAGTAAGGTATTGGAAGACTTTTATGAGTTTTTGGTATATCTTCAGATTCGTTATGAACATCAGTCTGACTCATATAATTACTTATGCTTCGTATTATTCATGCATGAAAAGCATTCGTAATTCTTAATTTCTTTTTATTTTTGTTTACTTGAATTTGTAGATTTCATATTAATATGAACATTATTCAAATTGAGAGCCAATAGAGCATAATAGTGTATATTAAGAAAATAAATTAACCTTTTTGTGGATGAGGATCATTTCAGTATGAGTTTCTTGATTGAATTTTTCCATCTTTTCAATGAACAATAAGCTCTGACTTATTATTTTTTGCTATTTCTTTTGCAATTTTTTCTGCCTGTGCTTTTGTATCTGCAATCGTGGTGTATTTTTTATTTCATTCACCCTTTATTGCCCAGCCATTTCATAATGGAACAACATGTTGATTTTTCTTAGCCATATAGATTAAGTTATAAGATAAAAGTTAGTATTTTTTCCGTACTTGTTATAAACTTCTCAGCATCCTTTCATGACGAATGATTCACCCTGTATCGTAGTGCCTCATTCCAGCGCAGTACTATTTCCCATTCTTCAAGAAGTTTCTCTTTAATTTTTGGTTCTAATCAAGAAAAGAATAGTAGTTTTTTTAAATCGTGATTTCTTATAGATTTTATATCGTGAATTACATCTTTTAGTGGAGTAGTCCTTTGTTGTCTTGAATAAGTTATAAATTCAGTAGAATTTTCAGGAAATCATTCATTAAAATCAAACATTTTACATATACAAAGCTTTAATGCGATTTCAATTCAGTATCCACACAAATACACAGCATCGTCTATGCAATTTTCTCTAAATAAAACCTCTCAATCTAGAAATTTTTGCTTAGCGAGAATAATGAGATTATCTTTTGAAATCATATTTTATTTTCCTCAAAACTAACCATCAACTTTTTGATTATATCGTATTCATCTTTTTTTCAAGTAAATATAAAAACAAAAAACCCACCTATTAGTGAGAGCAAATTAAACGGCATCAATCGGGGCTGCAATAGTTGTTTCATAGGTATTGTTGTACATATAATTTTGCATTAAAAAATCACAAGACAGACACTACATATCCATCTCGAACATCTCATCAGATTTCTTCTGCATATCTGTGAAGCTGACGTCCTTCGTATGGGTTGCGATAGACCACTTGTATCCGTACGGATCCATGATTGTTCCAGAGCGATCCCCATAAAATTGATCTGCAATAGGCATTATCTCAGTTGCACCGGCATCCAGGGCTTGCTGAAACGTAGTTTCCACGTCCTTCACATAGAGTCACAATGTGATAGGATTACCTCCTATGGTTGTTGGACTCAGGTTCCCCCATTCTGTATTTTCCTCAGCCAACATCAGGAGTGATCCCTCGATTTGGATCTCCGCATGAGCGATAGAACCGTCAGGCATGGTAATGCGACCGATTTCTTGGGCTCAAAATGCTTTTTTATAGAATTCTATGGCTATGTTGCATCACTGGATGGTGATATAGGCACTAAGACTATGAGCCCCTGGATAGATATGAGATGGTTGCATAGGAGTAAAAATGAAAAAATAAAAATTATGATTGCATTTGGTAATTATTTTGTTTCACAGTTGATCATCCAGTGGATGCCATATTGATCGACGAGTGATCCATAGTAATCTCACCAGAACATATCGGCCATTGGCATCTCGATTTTTCCACCTTGAGACAAGCCTGCAAATAGTCGATCTGCTTCGATGCGAGTATCGGGATGGAGTGATATATAGATGTTATTTCCAGGATGCACATGAAATCCCAAAGATTCTGGAGCATCCGTTCCCATAAGGAGATGTCCATCCAGAATCGGCAGTGCGATGTGCATAACAAGATTCTTGTCGGCCTCTGCAATTGGAGCCTGACCTTCTTGTGGTGGCATCTCGCTAAACCGATGGATTCCTCACACGAACTCTCCACCAAATACTGACCTATAAAATTCGAAAACTTCCTCAGTATTTCGAGCGAAATTCATATAAGTGCTTACTTTGGACATAGGAAAAAAGAGTTATGAGGTTCCCTCATTATATCGTTTTTTTCGGAAACTCAATTTCTATTTCGAATAATTTAGTACATTTTGTAATGCTATTTTTTATAAAATCTCTCTTAGAAATATATTCATAAAACTGAATATATATGTGATAAAATTGTATTATCATTTATTGGTTTGTGCAAACAGAGTAAGCGAATGTATTGATATTTCAAGAACAAAGTCATCTCTCAGAAATCTAGAGTGTCATCAAAAAATCTCGTACTTTTTGAAGTGGTTTGATTTCCATATAATTCGTGGCATGATCCACCTCACTGAGTTCTGCTCGAGTCCCACTATACCCATCCGGGATAAATATCCGATCCCATCCATAGCCATTATCACCTCGCGGACTTTCGGCTATCGTTCATGGATGTGATCCATAAAAAAATGCTAATTTTGTGCCATCATAGTATCCAAATAGGGTACTGGCGAGAGCTGATCGATCCTTGCCATCGATAAGCGAGCAGAGAGTATTTTCATCCATCTCTTCGATAAAAAACCTGATAAATGTACCAGGCAGTCTTCCAAGGGCGAGAAATACAAGAGATGCATCCTCTACGAGAATGGGTTTTCATATTTTTTCATAGGCTTGTTTTACCTTGTGCTCGACTACTTCGTAGAGATCGAGTGATTGGATTTCATCGAGATCAAGCTTCGTATGTTCGATAGGAAATCCGAGATATTTTTCGAGATAATCGGCTTTTTTTGGGTTTCCAGTGATGAAGGTGATAGATTGCATAGATTTGATTGTATATTCTCTTATTGTAAAATCAAGAAAAACTCTTCCTGACCGAAGAGTTTTTCTGTAAAGCTTTTGCCTGGAATTGAGGGACTATTTCACGATTGTAACATGACCAATGTATTCTTTTTTCATGGCTTCTCGTTTTGCGAGGAGAGCGGCTCGCTCTGCTTGGATTTTTGTATCTATTTTGTTACCTTTTATTGACCCATCCCAACCTTGTCGTTTTGTTTCGTCTTTTTTGACTTCAGGAACTTCGAGAGTGAGTCCTTTTGATGTGAGATAGTCTCGGATCATCTTGATGAGAGTAGATCGATCTGTAGGACTAAGTTTGCCGAAGGCTATACCGAGGCCGTGCATCTGATATTCTATATCAGTTCCATCTTTCATCATACGTACATGAGGGCCAGCACCAAATCATCCTGATACGATACGAGTATTTTCATCTCATCCTCTTTTTTGTACAGTAGGAAGGAGAAGTCTCTCATTCGTAGTACCACTTCCTATCGGAAGTTTTGGTGGCTTTGGCGTAGTGTCACCAGAGTTAGATATCGGAAGCATATGCTCATGGTTACTTTCATTCTCTATTTTCATGAGAGGTGATGATATATCTACGGTCGCTGTAGTTGATTGTGAAAGAGCCGATTTCTTGAGATCCAGACATTTATTCTTGGTCTCAGAAGTATATGAATCACAATTCATACTATGAATCGATGCGATCTCCGTCTCACTATAGATACGAGTAGTATTCGTCGTAGTTGCTGTATCAGCAGCAAAAGAAATAATCGGGAAAATTGCAGTTGCAATGAGTCCGATCATGAGTTGTGAACGAAGAGTCATGTGTAAGAGGTCAGAAAATAAAGATTCCTAAGTAGGAAACGATACCAAGTATATACAAGTGGGAGTATTTATCAAGTTGCTTTTCTCGAATACTGCTATCTTAATAAGATTAAAAATGAGTTATTTTTGCTATAAAATGATGACTCTGCTAGAGAGTTTTGGTTGGTAAAAAAACTATGTCGCACCAGAGTATTCTCATGTATTCGATTTGGATGCAACAATAGCTTCGATTTGAATCAATCAAACTATCACCCTAGAATAACGACAAGACTATTTGAAATACAATTATCAAAATCTTTCAAATCAGAAAAGTAGATATTATTAATTATAGCGTGTTAATCGAGAAGTTTTTTTGATTTTTTGAGTATTGTATCCTTTCCATTTTGGAGGTTCTAAGGCATTTACCTAGAGTATCTAATAAAAAATTAAAAATAATCTTAGTGAACTACATTGAGAAAAACTTGTATTTTCATGACTATTCTGAGTTCCTCCACATTCAGAGTGGACATAAGGGGATCCGCCCGTTTGCAGGTCACGGGAGCAACTAGAAATTCTACTTCGGTATATTGGGAAATTGGTGCCTGTATTAGCCACATACAGGGGAGAGATGTAATCGTATGCCTTTTATATTACGTCTTCTCACATCTACCACAAAAAAATCCACCCCTGGCCGGATGGATTTTTTTTATTAAAGCCTTTTATAGATAAATATTAGTTACTGATCGTTCATTGTACTTCAGCTTGATTTGTTTTGATTTTTGCCTTCAATATCTCTTGTCGTTTGCGTATTTCATCACGAGATACCTCTTTTGTATTTTGTATAATTGTTTTTGCCCCTTCTTTTAGTTGCTTGATAGCAGCTTTAGTGTCATTCCTCTCTTCTTTTATGATTGCTTTTTTTGTTGGCATCTGATTGGAAGTTTGGATTGTTACTCATTTTGTACTGAGAAATGTTCGAATCATTTCTATGAGTTCTCGACGATCTGTATCACTGAGATTCATGATCATGGCACCGATATATTGCATATCTTCTCCACTTGGTCTGGTAATAACTGGAGAGGCTTCTTGTTCGCATGATTCTTGCGCTCTGCATTCTCTGTGCTCTTGTTTCATTCCAGTTCCTGTAGTTGTACTACTTCCCATACTAGGACGAGGACCTCTTGCTTGATTGGATTCAGGTTCATTTGTTGTATCACTTTCCATACTAGGACGAGGACCTCTTGTTTGATTGGATTCAGGTTTATTGGTTGTACCACTTCCCATACCAGGATGAGATCCTCTTGGTTGATGGGATTCAGGTTCATTGGTTGTATCACTTTCTATTGAGGGACGAGGACCTCTTGCTTGAGTGGATTCAGGTTTATTTGTAGAGTCACTTTCCATTGAGGGACGAGATCCTCTTGCTTGAGTGGATTCAGGTTTATTGGTTGTGCCACTTCCCATACCAGGATGAGATCCTCTTGGTTGAGTGGATTCAGGTTTATTTATTGTACCAGTACCACGAGTATTTCTGATAGCCTCTACTCGTGCCTTACAGTCTACTCCTTCGATCTGTTTCAGTTTCACATATGCGAGACACTGCTCATATGGGTCGCGGATAGCATTAGCCCCAGAAAGGTTATTCGTAGCTTCTATTGCTGAAACACCTGATAACGTAGCAATTGTTAGAATCCCAACAAGCGTTCATGTGATCGCTCTATTCATAGTGAAAAAATCAAAAAATAAATATTCCCAAGAAGTGGAAACGTCGATAATTGTATAAAGACAATCGTTTTTATCAAATTCTTTGCTCACATTCCGCTTGGCACTTTTTTGAATATATGTATGAATACTTATTTTCTATCCGAGCTTCGCTCCATTTTCTACACTCTGTTCTGGTATGGCGAGGACCACCGATCCATTAGCTTGATAGAATCCAGTACAGAGAAACTCACTCATAAAATTCCCAATCTGTTTCGGTGGGAAATTCACAACACCAATTATTTGTTTTCCGATCAGTTGTTCGGTAGTATATTGTGCGGTTATTTGTGCACTGGTTTGTTTGATCCCGATTTCATCACCAAAATCTACCGATAACTTGTAGGCAGGCTTCCGCGCCTCAGGAAATGTCTCAGCTCTGATAATAGTTCACACACGGAGCTCTACGGTTTCAAATTCTGACCAAGTGATAGGGGTGTACATAATGTGACTATATGATAATATCTCTAATAATAATCTGGACACTCACCCTTCATTTCCACTCATTTCTATCGATTTCGATCACCAGAGAGACAATATTTCATGGCATGAGGTGTGCTTTTTTATCACTCGCATTCCAGAGAAGCAGCTTGAGAGCGGGATTTTCCGAAAGCGTTATAGAAAGGTGTCTTTCTTCTTGTCCCAGTGGTTTCGTACTCGCGATCGTGACATTCTCGAGGAGAAAGAGGGGCTTTGGATTTCCGATGCCAAATGGCCGGAAGTGATCGATATCTTCAAGTGTTGTGGTCGTGATTTCATCAGGAGAAAGCGTGCACTCCACGGAAAGTATTTTTTTTGGGAGGTTGGCAATATCGTGAACCAGGGCAATCTGTTTCCAGATGGCCTCCTTGAATGCTCCGATTTTACTCGTCTCAATCGTGAATCCAGCCGCCTGACGATGCCCACCATAGCGTACAAAAAAATCTTTCGAGTGATCAAGAAGCTCGATCAAGTTACACCATTCTGGAGACCTGCAGGATGCAATAGAAAGGTCGGTAATGACACAGGATAGTGGAGATTGAGATTCTTGTACGCTTACGGTGTCTCATTTGCGACTCGTGAGTGGATGATCGTGTCATTTTTTGATTACGATCGTTGGTTTGTTGTATATTTCTGTGAGACGGCCCGCGACGAGCCCGATGATTCCATGTTCCAGATCACTGGCATCATAAAAGAGAACTGGCTTACTCGTATCAACGTTATCAAGTGCTTTCTGAAAATGAGTCTCAGTCGTTCATTTGCGAGTCTCATTGAGATGTTCGAGTTCTCCAAAAAACTCATCCGTTCGTCCTTCTCATGCAAGGAGCCATCTCAGCGCGATCAAGGGAGTGTCCATACGCCCCGCCGCATTGATACGAGGACCAATCTGAAATCCGATGATATCTGCGTTTCCCTCAATCTGTTCTCGTCATTCGAGGAACTTTCGCAGTCCAAATGACTCAGACTGTTGCATCTGCCTCAGTCCGAGTGTTGTAATCACACGGTTTTCTCAAGTAATAGGCATACAGTCAGCGACAGTACCGAGTGATGCAAAGTCGATATACCGGGTGAGAGTCTCATCGATAGCCGGATGTTTCATACTAATAAGTATTCCATGAAGTAGCTTGAACGCCACTCCAGCCCCAGCAAGTCCCTGAAACGGATACACTGAATCCTTACGTTTCGGATTGACGATAGCAACGACTTCCTCGGGAATGATATCAGGAACGGCATGATGATCCGTTACAATCACGTCAATACCGAGAGATTTTGCATGCCGTATGGGTCATATATCTCTGGTCCCACAATCTACAGTAATAACAAGAGTCACCATTTTTTCTTTGAGTTCATCGAAAAAATACTCCTTGAGACCGTATCCATCATGCACGCGGTGTGGAAGTCGATAGGATACGAGACAGCCGATCTCACTGAGGAATTTTACCAGTATGGCCGTACTCGATACTCCGTCAACGTCATAATCTCAGAATATCACAATGCGTTCTCATAGTGCACGCGCTCGAAGAATTCGATTTACGGCAATTTCCATATCAGGCATCAGGTAAGGATCATGGAGATCAGTAATCTTCGGATGAAAGAATAATTCGTGATCTGATACCTGGATGTTTCTATTTTTGAGGAGGGTCTCATAGAGATTATCGGTCGATGTGGAAAGGATATTGACCGTATGTCCGCCGTGCGTTTGCATGTGTTTTGACTTTATTATATTTCGGATTATACTCGTCTCTGTTCTGAGTACAACTTTTTTATTTTATTTTTTCATTATTATGCGATCATCATTTTTCATAGTTTCGATGCTGATACTACTCTCGAGTTGTACTCGCTCTGGACCAGCATCCGTGGTGCCAGCGCCAGCTGAATACCCAACAACGCAATCTGGATCACCCGCCGTACGGTTTTGTGTGAACAATGGAGGAACGGTCTCCTACGAAAAAAATCCAAATGTTCCGACGATGGAACTCGTCTACTGTACGCCAGTGGGTGGCGCGAAGGTGGACGCTTGGCAATATATGGGAAACCAAACATCGAAAACAGGAGCCACGACCAATAGTGGAGCACGCTAAGTTATAAGTGATAGGAGATTTTATGATGTTATATTATTGTTCTTCTCTCGGGTTGTAGGCTTCAAAATGTTCATTTTTTGTGGGAATAGCACCACAGTCGTATTATCACATATCATATGTAATCATGAATCTCCTCCAGATCTTCTTCATCATATCGGGACTCATTATTTTTCTGGTAGCGCTCGATATCGCAAGACGAGAGCGTTTTAATGCGCTTCATTTTCTCGTGTTTCTTGGTGTAGGATCATGACTCCTCGTATTCACGCTATTTCCGAGTGCTCTGGATCGCGTCGGTCATCTGTTTGGGCTCCAACGATGAGCGGACCTCCTGGTGTATGCGAGTATTATCTTTTTATACTATTTTGTTCTCCTTCTACTCCAAAAAGTAGAAGCAACCCGTGAAGAAGTCACCAAGCTCGTTCGTGAAATCGCCATACAAAATGCAAAAAAATAAAATTGTTTTTCTCATCAGATCATATAATGAAGCGACTCGAATTATGCAAGTAATCGAGCATATTTTTGCAGCTGACTATGATCAGATTCTTGTCGTTGATGATGGATCTACCGATGATACTGCGCTTCTCTTGAGATCGTTGATCCAAAAAGAAAAGATTCATTTTGTCCGACATGTGGCGAACCGTGGAGCGGGAGCCGCACTTGAGACTGGATTTTCCTATATTCGCAGTACGCATAGCCAATTTCACTGGAAATTTTTGGTAACATTTGATGCGGATGGACAACACGATATTCGTGATATGGAACGGTTTCTGGAGGCACTCAAACAGGATGATAGCCTCGACGTTATCCTGGGTTCTCGTTTTATCAAAAAAACGAATACGAACGTGCCCATAATGCGTCGTATTCTTCTCTGGTGAGGAATGATTTTTACGTCACTTGTTTCAGGAGTGCACCTCACGGATGCACATAACGGCTACCGTATGATCCGTATATCCTCACTTGAAAAAATCCATATTACCATGGATGGCATGGAATATGCGAGCGAACTCATCGATCAGATCGGTATACAGCGCCTTCATTTTACGGAAGTACCTGTCAATATCCACTATGACGAGTATACCCTGGGCAAATGACAGCGACATGGTGGCCCGATCCGTATTGCTCTCAGGATACTCTATAAAAAATTCTTCTAATATTCTATGCAAACTATTATCATCACTGGAGGAGCTGGATTTATCGGCTCCAATTTTCTCTCGAAATATGTGCTCGCTTTTCCAGATATTGAGTTTGTCAATATCGATATGCTCACGTATGCGGGCAATATCGAAAAAATAATACCCGAAGTTCGGTCTTCTCCAAATTATGCTTTTGAACAAGTCGATATTCGAGATATAGATGGGCTTAGGTCGATATACGAGAAGTATAGTCCCACTGATATTATTCATTTCGCTGCTGAGTCACACGTCGATAATTCGATCCGGAATCCGAGGCTTTTTACAGAAGTGAATGTACTGGGTACTCAGAACCTTCTCGACCTCCATCTCGAATTTCAGATGAGTAGATTCCATTATATATCGACTGATGAGGTGTATGGAGATATTCCTGATTCGGGATTTTTCACGGAGAATACTCATATTGAACCATCTTCTCCATATTCGGCCTCCAAGGCCTGAGGAGATATCCTGGTACAGGCCTACGGTCGGACTTTTGGACTCAACTACACGATCACACGTTGTTCGAATAACTATGGAGCCAACCAAAATAGTATCTCACTCATTCCACTTTTTATCTCAAAGATTAGGAAAAATGAACAACTCCCACTTTATGGAGATGGATCCAATATCCGAGATTGGCTCTATATGGAGGATCACTGCGATGCCGTCTGGGAAGTATTCACTCGCGCCGCAAACAGTTCCATCTACAATGTTGGAGGAAACAATGAGTATACCAATCTCGAAATTACGAAGATACTCCTCGCGACACTCGGAAAATCAGAAGAACTCATATCATTTGTTCCAGATCGACCCGGGCATGATAAGCGCTACGCGATCGATGCTACGAAGATAAAAAATGAACTCGGTTGGGAGCCGAAGACATCATTTGAAGAGGGGATAACGAGGACGGTTGGATTTTATTTATAACTTTTTACGCTCATGAAAGGTATAATCCTTGCAGGGGGCTCAGGCACTCGTCTTTATCCGATCACGATGGCCATCTCGAAACAACTCATGCCGATCTATGACAAGCCGATGATATATTATCCACTTTCGGTCCTTATGCTTGCGGGCATCAGAGATATCCTCATCATCACGACTCCTGATGATCAGTCAGGATTTATTCGTCTCCTTGGTGATGGATCAGCGTGGGGAATTACGATAACGTACGCTATACAACCTTCTCCAGATGGGCTTGCACAGGCATTTATCATTGGGGAGGATTTTATTGGAGATGATGACGTATGTCTGATTCTCGGTGACAATCTCTTTTATGGTGATGGATTGTCCGCTCTCCTGAGAGACAGTATAGAGATCGTCACAACGCTTCGGAAATCAGTGATTTTTGGATATGAAGTCTCTGATCCAGAGCGATACGGGGTAGTAGAATTCGATCATGAATACCAGGTCATCTCTATCGAAGAGAAGCCAACAATTCCAAAATCGAATTTCGCGGTCGTAGGACTCTATTTTTATACCAATGACGTCATTGAAATTGCGAAAAATATTATTCCGAGTGATCGAGGTGAACTCGAGATCACAACGGTCAATACCGAATACTTTCTCAAAGGACAGCTAAGAGTCGAGATTATGAATCGTGGGTATGCTTGGCTTGATACCTGAACCCATGAGAGTATGCTCGATGCTTCGAATTTTATCTCGATTATCCAGAAGCGTCAGTGACTCCAGGTTGGTTGTATCGAAGAAGTAGCCTATCGTATGGACTGGATTACCATGAGTCAGATTGAGAAACTCGCCACACCAATGATGAAAAATGGATATGGAAAATACCTCATGAACCTCACGAAATAATGGCATTTACAAAAACTCAAACATCCCTCTCAGATGCCTATATCATCGAACCACAACTATTTGGGGATGATCGTGGTTTTTTTATGGAAACCTATTCGACTGAGGCATTTATGGCCCTGGGAATTGATACGCGATTTATCCAAGACAATCACTCCAAGTCCAAAAAATGAGTTATCCGCGGCCTTCATTTTCAAAGTAGGAAACCACAGGCGAAGCTGGTTCGAGTCACGGCGGGCTCTGCCTATGATGTGATAGTCGATCTCCGTACTACGTCTCCTACATTTGGGAAATGGGAAGGATTTCACCTGACTGCTGCCAATAAAAGGATGCTCTATGTGCCCCGTGGTTTTGCTCATGGATTTCTTACACTGGAAGATGACACTGAGTTTCTCTATAAGTGTGATGACGTCTATGACCCAGGGTTTGATTTTTGAATTATGTACAATGACCCCGATTTGGCGATCGATTGGAAACAGTACCTCGATACCTATCAGATAGATACAGTTGAAATATCTGATAAAGATCAGAACAATATGAACTGGAATACGTATTTATTTGCCCCAATTTTTTAATGTCTAAAAAGAAAATCCTCATCACGGGTGGACACGGCATGCTTGCGTATGACTTTATCCGAACACAAGGAGAAAGATACGATATTATTGCGGTAGATCGCGACACATGTGATATTACGTCATTTGAATCTGTTATTCAGTGTATTTCCACTCATGAACCAGATATTCTCCTCAATTGTGCCGCGTATACCGCCGTTGATGCGGCAGAAGATGTTGGCATGAAACCATGTTTTGACGTCAATACCCTTGGAACACATAATCTCGCTCGTGCTACTTCCGCTTTTTGAGTGGATTTTATCACGATTTCGACTGATTATGTATTTGATGGCAAAAACCCTGAATGATATCTTCCCGGTGATATATGCAATCCTATTGGAGCGTATGGTATGAGCAAATATTTGGGTGAAAAGCTCGCAAAACAGGCGAACCCAAGTACGATCATCGTGAGAACCAGTTGGCTCTATTGAGGGCAAGTATATGGAAGTTCAGCATGAGTATTCAAAAATTTCGTGAATACAATGCTACGTTTCAGTGAAAATCGAAATGAACTCACGGTCGTGAATGATCAGCATGGAGTTCCAACCTCTTGCGTGGATCTCTCAATTGCAATATCTGAAATTATTGACCATAATGAAGCGCGTGAATATGCAGGGCAGATTTTTCACCTTTCAAATTCTACTGAAAATGGAAGTATTACTTGGGCAGATTTTGCGAGAGAGATATTTCGTCTTACATCAAAAAACACTGTTGTAATTGATTGTGTGTCATCGGAATATCCCACAACTGCGAAACGACCCGAGTGGAGTATTCTGAAAAATAATTCAGATATTGTCTTGTCGGATTGGAAATCAGGACTGAGGAATTATTTGGAAGGGAAATAGATTTGGAAAAAATTGGAGTTTTACTATACTGGGGTTTATATTTTTACTACTATATAGAAAATGACTCCTATTACAGCAAAAGATACGAAACAGGTTCTCTGGGATTCCTATAGTAAACTCCTTGAGAAATATGAACTTCTAGAATCACAGAAGATGGTTCATGCTCCAGAAAAATCTCCACGAGTACTCCCGAAGTCTTCTGATTTTTTCTCTGGAATTGAGGATCTGAAGCGAACATTTCTCTCGGATCTGGATCGATATGCTGAGCAAACTCGTGAGAAATTCACAGTGATCGATCTCTTGACGGAGGAGCTCCGAGACACAGAAAAACAACTCAAAAATGCGAATAATATATCGACAGAAGTCGAGAGTCTCTATGCTTTGATCGAGTTGCAACGGCAAAAAACCCAAGAATTTGATGCTGAAATAGAATCGAGAAAACGTACACAAAAGCAACAAGAAATAGAGTGGGAATATGCATTTGAGACTCGTAAACGAGCCGAAGAATTCTCCTATAGACAAAAATCCGAAGAAGCCAAGAGATCATGGGATGAGCAAATTGCCAAAAAATCTGTAGAACTGAGTATGAGAGAGTCAAATATCAGTGCTCGCGAAGTGAGTATACAAGAGATTGTAACTGAGAATCAAGAACTCAAGAAATCGATGGAGTCATTACCAATGACACTCGAAAAAACGATTACTGATCGACTCACCACGGCATTCGCCACTGAGCAAAGATTCACACAAAAAGAATATGAGATGCAGGCGAGTCTCTCGAAAATGGAACTCAAGAATCTCGAAGAAAAGGTATCAGAAATCCAAAAACAAAATATAGAACTCCAAAAATCATTTATGAATGCCAATACTCGCATGGAGTGACTGGCTACTAAAGTAGTGGAGAGTGGGAGGCCGGTGGTGGTGGGGAGGGGGGAATAAATTGGATGGAAATAGATTGGAGTTTTTTTATTTTTTTTATGAAGCGTCTTAAATATTTTTCTATGAAAAAAATACTTACCATTGCCTGAACTAGACCCGAATTGATTCGTTTGAGTGAGATTATTAAAAAATTAGATCATTATACCGAACATATATTTGTTCATACATGACAGAATTATACGTTTCATATGCATGATCAGTTTTTTACAGATTTAGCATTGAGAAAGCCAGATTATCAGTTGAATATGGAGAATAGTCTTTCCGGGATACCATTTATTGCCTATTGCTTGGTAGAAATAGAAAAAATTATTATTTCTCATAAGCCAGACGCTTGTCTTATTCTGTGAGACACTAATTCAGCACTTTGTGCCTATGTTTGTAAGAAGTACAATGTTCCTGTTTTTCATATGGAAGCAGGGAATCGTTGCTTCGACGAAACGGTTCCAGAAGAGACAAATCGAAAAATAGTAGATAGTCTATCAACATATCTATTACCATACACGCAAAGGAGTAGGGAAAATCTCCTTATGGAAGGGTATCATCCTGGCAAAATTATTGTTACTGGGAATCCTATTTCAGAGATAGTACATCAGTATCTTAAAATAGATAAAAAAATATCGAATTATCTACTTGTCACTCTCCATCGTACCGAAAATGTTACTAATCAGATAGCACTTAAGGGTATCATAGATGCGCTTAATATCCTTTCGGAAAGATATCCAATCTATTTAAGTCTCCATCCAAAACTTGAGAGCATGATTAATGAATTTAAATTCAATCTTTCTGATTGAATTATTGGAAATAAACCATATGGATTTCAAGAGTTTTTGGAATTAGAGCAGAATGCATTTTGTGTAATTACTGATTCAGGAACTGTTCCTGAAGAATGTGCATTATTAAGGACTCCATGTATTCTTATACGAAACAGTACCGAAAGACCTGAGCTCCTTGAAAAGAATACAATGATATTGAGTGGCATCTCTACTGATGAGATTCTCAATTCCTTTGAAGTTGCTATCGATATGAAGGTAGGAGATGTTCCTTATGATTATAGAGATCATGATGTTTCTGATAAAATAGTTAAACTTTTATTACGACATATCTAATAATATCATATATGCAAATTAATTTTAGAGATAAACGAATTCTTATAACTGGTGGTACTGGGTCATGGGGCAATGAATTAACTAAACAATTACTTGGGAAGTACTCCCCGAAAGAGATTATCATATACTCTCGATGAGAGCTTGCACAAGTTCTGATGTGAAGGAGATTTTCTGAACATAAAAATATCAAGTATATGATTGGGGATGTACGCGATCTTGCGAGGCTCACGGAGTGTATGAAAAATGTAGACTATGTATTTCATCTCGCAGCACTCAAACATGTTCCAGTATGTGAAGATTATCCAGAAGAAAGTGTTAAAACTAATGTTACAGGTACTGATAATGTAGTTAAGGCTGCAAAAGTCAATCATATAAAAGTTGTAATTGATGTATCAACTGATAAGGCATGTAATCCAATAAATGTATATGGATCATGCAAATCACTATGAGAAAAACTCATGATACAGGCTAATGATGAACATACGGATACAAAATTTGTCTGCATAAGGGCATGAAATGTCATGTGAACCAATGGTTCTATTATACCATTTTTTAAGGAAATCCTGAAAAATACAGCAAATCCATTACCTATAACCGATATAGGAATGACTAGATATTTTATGACTCTTGAGGAGGCTATCTGATTGGTATTCAAGGCTACAGATAATTGTTTCGGTGGAGAGATATTTGTTACAAAAATGCCAGCCTGTAGAATTCTTGATATTGCAAATGTACTATCTAATCATTACTCAAAAGAATTAAAATATACAGTTATTTGAATACGGCCAGGTGAAAAACTTCATGAAGAACTCGTATCTGAGTATGAGGCAATAAACACGGTGGAAGATGAAAACTTCAGAATTATTCTCCCAATGAATAAAAAATTAGATGATAAATACCTCAATCATCCAAAAATGAAAGAATACAAGTATACAAGCAATGATACGTTGATGAATGAGGGGGAAATAGAAAATATGTTGAGAGATTGATGATTTTTAGATAATTAATTTTTCCAATGATGAATCAATCAAAGCTTCTCATAACCTGATGAACATGAAGACTTGGGAGAGCTTGTAAAAAAATATTTCCAGATGCACTATATCCAACTCGAAGTGAACTCAATGTGACTAATGTGGCAAGTATAGAAAGATATTTCTCTCAACATGAGATATTGTATGTGTTACATTTGGTGGCCCTTGCAGGTATCCCTGCTTGTGAATCGGATAAAGAGTGAGCTTGGAATATCAATGTTATAGGAACGAGGAATATATTATGAGTTTCTCAGAAATGTAGTGTAATAAAATTTATCTACCTCCAAACAGCTTGCATCTTCTCTTGAGAAGAGGACTGAATGTACGATGAGGATAGTATTCCAAATCCAAAGCATTACTATGGAATCACAAAGCTAGTTGCAGAGGAGGCAGTACGGTCCTATAATTCTGAGTTTTTCCAGACTATTATAGTTCGTACGAATTTTACCACCATGCCGTGGGAATATCCGAGAGCATTTACTGATCGATACGGAACATATCTGTTTGCACAATGAGTTGCAAAAGGAATCAAGGAAATATTTGATTCCCAGACAAAATTACTTATAATCCATCTCTGTTGAGATAGGGAACTATCGATGTATGAATATGCAATACTCGGATGAAGTAGTGTTGAACCAATGACTATTTCTGACTATAAGGGGACACCTCTAACTAGAAGGATGTCTCTATCGAGCAAGTATTGGAAATCATATAGAATTGAAGATAGTGATTTTAATGATAATTAATTAAAAAATGATTAAAACTTATGACTACATAATAATTTGAGCATGATTTTATTGATTACATGCAGCAAGGTACTTATGAAATAAATGATTCACCGTGTGTATTTTAGAGAAAGAACATGATGCCTTTACAAAAGCTTCTTTTGTTAATCAAGCTCGTGTACATAATTGATATCACTATCCTCGAAGTTTTTCAACAGCATTAAAATCAAAAGAATATTTTAATAGATTTGTTAATGATTTTTGATTTGCAATAAATAAAAATTTTAAAAAAATATATGCAATTTCTGAAACATGAAGTAAAGTAAGTAGTTTGGAATTTGAAGTTTTTTGTCAGAAATTATGAGTTCCGTGTAAGGAAATAAATAAAAATTTATTTTTTTCAAAATGAATAGACAAGGCATATGAAACTTTAGAATATTCTTTTGATGCTATTCAAATTAGAGATTTTATGAAAGATGAAATTTCTCGAAGATCCAATATAGACTCATATTATTACTATGAAGTTGATAATATTCAACATCAGTCAGATTGAATTCTCGTTTCTAGTTCAAATAATAATCTTAAATTTAAGTCAAAAAATATAATAAATGCTACTTACGAATGAATTAACAAGATTAATTTATTATTCGGAGCCCCTAAGATTGATATTAAGTATGAACTAACTGAAATGGTGTTATGTGATGTAAGTGAAAATATAAGAAATTATTGACTGACAGTTATGGATGGAGAATTCTTCTCACTAATGCCCTTTTGAATTTGATGAAAGTTTTCCTTATCTTCAGTTAGGTATACTCCTCATGAAGCATGTTACGAAGATATACCATACTTCACTAAAAACAAAAACTTATATGGTATACCTGAGTCGAATTTTGATAGTATGATTCAACAGACAAAAGAGTATTTGAATAATGATATAGAAATCAAATATAATAAATCATTTTTTACTACAAAAGTAGTTCTAGCAAATGCAGAAAATGATGACGCTAGGCCTACATTTATTAAGAAGTATGATTTATGAAATAAAAATAGCTTGGTTACTATATTTTCTTGAAAAATCAACACTATTTATGAAATAGAAGATTTTTTTCTTTAAATTGAATATAATTATGTATATAAGTATTATAAAATATATTCCTCATTTTACAAAAATATTGAGTGAATACTGAAAACTAGCAGTTGATATTGCTAGATGAGCATGTGATATCATATATTCTACTAGTAGTCTCTCCACACAATGGAAATTAGACTAAACTCCAGTGTGACATAGGTCGATAAGTCTATAAATAAGTATGTTATAGACTCTATTCATGCACATGATCTTAATCATATGCTGCACCCGCTTGAATATACCCAAAAGTATTGGAAATACTTAGTACAACTCTTATTCCTAAGAAATAAAAATATGAAAACAGCACTCATAGGATATACTGGATTTGTCTGATCAAATCTTGATGCACAATTCTCATTTACTCACAAGTATAATTCTCAGAATATATGAGATATTCAATGAGAATCTTTTGATTTTGTTGTATGTGCATGAGTTCGTGCAGTGAAGTGGTGGGCAAATCAAAATCCCGAAGAAGATCTTGCACAAATTCAAGAACTTATAGATTATATTTCTACAATCAAAACTAATAGATTTATTCTTATATCTACAGTTGATATATATCCATCACCGATTCATGTTGATGAGGATTTTGATTTTTCCTCTATAATTCCTGATTCATGGCATGCATATTGAAAAAATAGATATTATCTTGAGCAATATATTCAGGAGAATTTTAATGAATCCCATATAATTCGGCTTCCATGACTTTTCTGAAATGGACTAAAAAAGAATGTTATATTTGATCTTATTCATGATAAGATGCTTGATAAAATTATTCCAAATAACGCTTATCAATATTATTTTCTTGGAAATCTCTGGAAAGATATACTATATGTTATAGAAAAAAATATATCAGTAATTAATTTTAATTCTGAACCAGTACTTACATCTGAGATTGTAGAACAATTTTTCCCACAAAAAAAGATAGCACCACCCACTGAAACACCAGCTCTTTATGATTATTATACGAAGTATGGAGATATATTTGATAAAAATAATAAATACTTGTATAATAAAAAAGAAGTATTAACTTTTTTAAAAAACTTTGTTAAATGAAATATCCCACATTAATAAGGATCTTAAATGAGTGCTAGTTGTATGAATGACTACATTGTATAGTACTGATGAGAATTCAAATTTGCGAATAAGGTTTTTTGAAAAATCTCTTGAGAATGCAAAGAAATTATGAATTAAGGTGATTATTTTTGATGGAGGATCTAATCATTCAAGATTTCTGGAAATTATCAAAAATAATCGTGAAATCATAGATATACAATATGGAACTTTTAGTGGACTTGGCAACCAAACACGAGAGTTACTAAAATATATCAATTCTCAATACCCAGAGAAATATGTATTTCGAACAGAACCAGAGAAATATGGGCTCATTACAGAAGGGGATCTTTGGGTACTTGTACAAAAGGTAAAAAAACATCCAAATGCTTTATATATTAGTCCAACTAGAGATCTAAAAAATTCTAGACTCCCAAGATCACTTGCTTTCGTAGAATCATTAGTTGGCAGACAAGTAAATTGATTATTGCAATTAAAGGATATTGCAAATTTCCAAGAAATTCATGATGGATCTGAATCGGAATGAGCATGAAGCCTTTTTTGACCAGTCCTGATTTCTCCTGAATGAATAGGCCCCATAGTTAGAACGACTGATTTGGCATGGTGAAGCTGGTTTTTTCCTAGAATGCAGGCTGCAATGGACGGTAGATCTATTTACCATCCAATTGCATATTTGTATTCCAAGGAAGAGATCGAAAAAGAAAATCAAGATATGAAAAAATTATGGAAATTCTGCAAAAGTGTGAATAGTTTATCGGATGTTAGATATCTCCTAAAAATGGGCAATGTTACAGATTGTATGATATTAATAGAGCAATCTGCAGAAGTTACTAATTTTATTCTTAAAGATAATCTGGCTTTTAAAAGATTATGACAGTATAATACTATATTACAGGGCTTATCAGCTTTAATAAATATGAAATAATCTATGAATCTAGCTATCTCAAACATCGCATGGAATCCAGAAGAAAATCAACTAGTGTATACTCTGATGCAAAAATATGGTTTTTCTGGGCTTGAAATAGCACCTAAGAAGATTTTTCCTGATTTTACAAAAGTTTCCCAAACAGAAATGGGTATCTTTATTCAAGAACTAAGGCAATATGAAATTAGACCTATTGCAATGCAGTCTCTTCTTTTTGGAGAAGAATGACTTTTTTTATTCCAAGACGAATGAAGAAAGAGCCTTTTTTCATATCTTTCATCTTTGATAGAATTTTGGGCACCTCTTGGTATATCTTCTTTTATTTTTTGATCACCAAAAAACCGTATTTATGAAGATATGAACTATGAAAGAGCATGTGAAATTGCTATAGATTTCTTTCGGGAGCTTGGAGATGTATGTGGCAAGCATAAAGTATATGTATGTATTGAACCAAATCCTACTATATATTGATGAAATTTCCTTACAAATACCTGAGAAACTTTGGATTTTGTAAAACGAGTAAATCATAAAAATATAAAAATTCATATAGATTTAGGAACTATTATTTACAATAATGAAAATATTGATATCATAGCATCAGCGAGTGGAAGGTTTACTCATTTTCATATCTCTGAACCATGACTTGAGGCGATCCAACAAAGAGATATGCATAAGAAAATTATTAAATATTTGCAAAATTTTGATTGATTTATTTCAATAGAAATGAAGAGCACTTCCATAGCTAACATAGAACAATCCATGAAGTATATTTCATCTATTTTCAATTAAAAATGCCAACAATTTCTTGTATCATGCCTGTATATAATACAGCAAAATATCTCGATGAAGCAATTCAAAGTATCTTGAACCAAACTTTTACTGATTTTGAATTTATTATATCTGATGATTGATCTGCTGATGGTTCTAAAGAAATTATTAAGAAATATGCTGAAAATGATAAAAGAATCATATTTATAGATAATGCAAAAAATAGATGAATTGTTGATAATCTTAATGATTGTTTAAACATAGCAACTTGAGAATTTATTGCTATAATGGAAAGTGATGATATTTCAATGCCTGAAAGATTTGAAATTGAATTGAATGAATTTGAAAATAATAAAGATTTATATTTATTATGAACTCAATGATATTTAATTGATTGAAATTGAAATATAATATGAGAATATAAAAAATTAAATAATAACAATTATAATATAATGAATATAACATTTTTTACTCCTGGTATTATGTTCAAAAAAAA
>JAYSPL010000012.1:0-1763 GCA_043722085.1 Candidatus Altimarinota bacterium
GATTCCTTATTTTAAAGGATTCCTATCGGTGTAACCCCTCTTAATCTCCCCTTATCAGGGGAGAGACAAAACCGCTGAAACACACATACCAATGCGGAACTTTACCGTAACATATTCACATTAATAATGTGCCTCCATTCCAGATGTATAGAAAATTGTGTATTTTCCTCTAAAGTCTCCAGAGCCTGGACTTCCATCATCTCAGCGCATTCGTATATGAACCTGATTATCTCATCCAAGGTACACAGTCATATATACATAATTTCCATTTGCATTAAAAACAATATATTCAGTACCAAAATTACGTGCTAGACCAGGTCAGAAAGTATATTTCGTTCCTACAGGCATCCAATCCGCATGAGCACTATCAATTCTTATGGTAACAGCTACGGGAGTACCGTATTCATTTAGGAAATGTAATCAAGGTCTATCGAATGGTGTGTTTGAAGCTGAGTTGTAAGGTCACACAGCTCTATCATGATCAAAATACTGATTGATGTCTTCACACCCACTCATATTATTAAACTGTAGATTTGCCCACCCCCAAAAACAAAATTCTCCTGAGTAAAAATTATATTGAGTATTTCATGCGCTTGATCCTTGCCAGCTCGCGAGACCACTCGCATCAGAGGTGAGTACTTTATTGGGTCATGGACTCCCTCCTGTGATCTTTATCTGGCCAGTAACCTCAGTATCCCCACTGATTCCTCATCGCAGTGCCAGATAACTATGACTATCATCATGTATTCAGCCACGAGCCTGGATTGTTGCCTCTGTATAGACGGTTCCGCCATTGAAGTAGGCACCTCCTGGTGCTATAAAATAGGATGACGCACTAATAGTTGGGTTTGCACTTCCGAACGTCAGTCCTCCCTTCGTCCATATACCATTCCCGATGGCAGTCTGAGTAACCCCATTCATCATGAAGAGCGCTTGATGCTCCAGTCATGCTTTTGACTGACCTGATGCATTCTCATGGGTCCAAGCGATACCGTAGAGATTCCCGGGTGATAAACCATTTGCTGGGAGCTTGTAGGAATCTCCCATAGCGAAGACTCACTGATATTTGGTTGAATCATAGAGTCAAACCAGACCATATCCAAAATTTGCATCCGTATAGATATTGGTTCCAGCACGAATGAGTCCAGCATTACTCATATTACCACTCGTATCAAGAGACCATCTATTGGCTCAAGCCGACCATCCTCCAATACGGAACACATTGTCAGGATCAAGACCCATATTGACCGCGTAGGCTCATCCACGATGGAATGACATCGCTGCTGCTCATCCATCTGATGAATACGCTTCGAGTCCATAGGTATTGTTTGCTCAGAGATACGAACCTGCTCACTTGTTCGATTGGAAATATTTTACTCCTGTAATCGTCTGGTTGGTAGCAAGATCTACGGCATAAGAGCTCACATTTTCGGTGTCGAGGGCGAGTTTCCAACTCGACCAGTTCTGACAACAGTCTCGAAGAGACCGATAGTAGAGTCCGCCATTATTCACCCAGTTCACCATAATCTCTGTAGATCCTCAAACACCAGCTCAAAATCATACAGTAGCTCAGTATGTCACAGGAGCATTGGGGTCTGCATACGCCTGATAGTTGTAGAGACCATTTATTGCTGATCTTCATAGCATAACGCTACTATTACCAGTCTAAAATCCCCCCAAAATCCTCTTGAAATTATCTCGAATTTTCCCTTGACAGAGCCAAGTATGGCATAATGAGAGTGTTTATATATAACACTCTTTTT
>JAYSPL010000013.1:0-4410 GCA_043722085.1 Candidatus Altimarinota bacterium
TTTAATCCATCTGTCTAAATCCACCCCCTCTGGGGGTGGACCCACATCGGCTCTGCCACTGTAATCGTTGACTCGAAAAAAGGTTATGATATCCTAGACTTTGTAAAAAGACCCTAGAACTTACATCATAACCTTTTTTCAAACCATGAACTCCATATACCAAGAATACACTCACGGATCTCATGTTCGGTGGGATTGTACGTATCATATCGTCATTGCCTATATCCGTAATCAAGAAAAAGAAGATAAGCTTTCTGATTGAAACCAAACAGATCTCAACTTCTAGCAAACTAATATTTCTTCTTATATCCTCTCCACTTCGATAGTCGTAGACCCTTCTAGGGTCTTTTTGCTAAAGCCACCCCCTTCGGGGGTGGATAGTTACTGTTATGTATTATGCAATTCGACCACCATCCATTTCTGAGTGATCAGCCTGAACTCCAAGACGCAATTCATGCTCTCAAGAATAGTAATGCACACTTTGCCAAACTCTTGCGAGAATACGAAGGCATTTGTCTCGAAATTGGTCGTGCAGAGAGCGAAGTTCCTGGGTATATGATGTCAGATATCGATCTGGAGCAACTCAAAAAAACTCGTCTCGTCATAAAGGACGAATTACGCAGCATGATCGTTTAGTATATCGTTTGATTAAAAAACACTCCAAAAAATATGGAGTGTTTTTTTGGAATGCATTCGAATACTTGAAAATATATTCTATTTAATAGATCTGATAAAACGTGGACTTATTTTTGCTTTTTATAAAAGCATATGGTATGATTTTTGAGTACATATTTTATATAAGCCTTATATAAGCGTATATAGTTACACAACTTCGTAGTATATTACTATCATCTATATATGAATCTCTTCCTCTTTTTCAGAAAAACTATCGCATCAATATTGACTATCGCACTCATCTGAATGATCAGTCCGATATCTGCCGTGAATGCAGTAGCAACACTGACACAAGTTTCAGCCGTGAGTGGGCTTACGAATAATAATAGTCCAACCTATATCTTTACATCATCATCCGCATGAACGATTGGGTATGCGGGACCTTGTAGTAGCTTAGCTTACGATACGAGTTCTGCTAATAGTGGTTCTACTACTATCACTTTTGGGCCACTTATGGTACAAGGTACGTATAGTTCATGAGCCACTACGTGTAGTTTCACGGTTAATGACGGAAGTGGTCCGAGTAATATACTCACTATACCATCGTTCATACTAGATACTGTAGCACCAAATATTAGTATGAATGGAATGTCGTCGATCAATATAGCACTCAATGGTACCTACACGGATTCATGAGCATTTTGGGATGATCAACAAGATAGTAATGGATCTTTAGTATTTATGACTGCGAGTAGTAGTTCTGTAAATACATCACTTGCAGGAAGTTATATACTTGAATTTGGCAAAACAGATACAGCTGGAAATATAGGAACTACGAGAAGGCGAACCGTGAATGTAACATCTGGTGGAGTTCCGACAATTATACTTTCCGGAAGTACTATGGTAAGTATTGCCTCAGGATCTACCTATGTTGACTCTGGTGCTACTGCATCTGATCCTGAAGATTGAGATATCACGGCAAGTATTATCACAAATAGTAATGTCAATGCAAATGTGGCTGGTACATATACGGTAAGGTATAATGTCAGTGATACTTCTGGAAATGCTGCTACCCAAGTAGTGCGTACCGTAAATGTGTTCTATGGAAATAATCCAGAGATTACACTCGTTGGAAATACACCCGTATACGTAGAACAATGAGGTACGTATACTGATGCTGGTGCTACGGCTAGTGACATACAGGATGGGCCAGTACTTACGTCTTTTATCGTAAGAAGTGGCAGTGTTAATACTAATTCTGGTGGTACCTATACTATGAGTTATAATGTTAATGATTTTGATGGTAACGCGGCCACTACAGTCTATCGAATGGTCATCGTAAGAGACACCACACCTCCAGTCGTGACCCTCAATGGGCCATCGTTGGTGAATATTACAAAAAATAGTGTATATACAGATTTGGGTGCGACATGGTCAGATGTAGTCGATGGATCTGGTGCCGTGATTATGAGTGGATCTGTCAATACGGCTATCTTAGGGGATTATACCGTTAGCTATACCCATATGGATGTGGCTGGAAACGTCAATACTCCCGTAACACGAGTCATCCGTGTTGGTACGGGTGGTATCCCCGTGATTACCCTTATTGGAAGTGGAACAATCAATATTTTATGGGGCAATTCTTTCGTTGACTCGGGTATGGTAGCCAATGATGCCGAGGATGGTAATATTACAGGAAGTGGCACTCGATCATGATCGGTAAATAGCAGTGTCCTAGGTACTTATACTCTCGCGTACTCTGTGACAGATTCAAATGCTAATAGTGTAACGGTTTTTCGAACCGTGAATGTAGTAACTGGAGGTATTCCAGTGATTACCCTTATTGGAAGTGGAACGGTCAATATGTTACTAGGATCTGGATATACGGAGTCTGGAGCTACAGCTATGGATATGGAAGATGGTAATATTACAGCAAGTGGTACTCTGACGGGATCTGTGAATACGAGCGTTCGAGGCACCTATACTATTACCTATTCATTCAGGGATAGCAATAACAACACCGCTATTGCTATTCGAACTATCAATGTGTTAGATATTTTCCCACCAATAATTACACTGATTGGATCAGGAAATATGACTATCAATGCGAATTCGTCGTATACAGATCTGGGGGCTACTTGGACAGATAATGTAGATGGATCTGGAGCTATTACAGCCAATGGAGTAGTCAATACGAGCATCGCTGGTCTCTATATCCTCTCCTATAATTATATTGATACTTCTGGAAATACTGGTACGCTTCTTAGGCGCAATGTGACTGTTCTACCTGCAGCAGTTGTTCCCTTTCAGGGCATCGTAGGTTGAGGTGGGGGCTGAGGTGCATGAGCAGGAGCAGGAAATACGACTTATGGAGTGAATCTCAACTCAGCTCCGTCAGTCCCACAAAAAACCTCTACGAGTGTCAATGTTTCCGGGTTTACGAGACTCCTGAAACGCACGAATAGTATAACAACCAATTCTGCTTCAGATACTTCCATATCCAGTAGAGTTACCACATTCGATGTAGTGAATCCTATCACTTCCTATATCTGCCCCGTAGTAGAGAAACTGCATAGTATAGATGATGACCAGATTCAGAATGTGTCTGAAGGAGAATATACATCCGATGTACAGGCGCTCCTCATGTACCGTGGACTTGATCATAGGGATCTCGCTACCAATTATTCTCAAAGATACTTCATGAGTAAGTGATTCGGAATTGCTAAAAATAATGAGGCCTATAATGGAAATAGGGCTATTACTCGTGCAGAATTCATAAAAATGTTGGTTCGAGCCCTCTCTTGTCACTATACTCATTCTGAAGTAGATCAAGGATTTACGGATATTGACACTAATGCGTGGTATACAGAATATATTAATTTTGCAACGACTGAGTGATGGGTCAGTGGGTATGAAGGTGGTATATTCGGACCACATAATCTCATCACTCGTGGAGAAATGGCAAAAATTCTTGGACAGGCTATCCAGATTCAAACAAATTCGAATACAGAAGCTACATTTTTCGATGTACCAATGTCGAATCCAATCGCACCATATATATATGCTCTCAAAAACAATGAACTTATAGAGGGAAGGACGGAAATATTTTTCGATATGGATGGCACTATATCTCGTAACGAAGTAGCAAAGATATTCCATAAAACATTCCTCAATATTAAGAAATAATAGTATACGTATTATATATAAATATCCCCTAATGGTGATTTTATCAGGCCTCAGATACTGGAAACGAAATAAAACTTCGTTTCCATTTTTTTATATCATTTTTTGCTTTTTATTTTGATATATGATATTCTCATTTCAGACATTATTCTTTTATATACACTTATGACTAAGTATTCATTTTTACAGAAAGTTTTCTCATTTATTGTTAGTATATTTTTTTTAATATTCATTAGTCCACTTTCAGTAGTTAACGCAACAGCGACTCTTACAGGAACTGTTGAGGTTCCCACTCCAAGTAGTAATACAACGCCCAGCTATACATTCGAATCGAATGCGAGTGGAATCATAGGATATACGTGACCATGTACATCAGTAACAACATTGGCAAGTACGGGGAGTAATACTATTACATACAATGCTCTTATCGAAGGGACATATAGTATATGTACTATTTCGGTTGATGATGGAAGTGGCGCAAGTAATCTCCTGACACTGGCAACTTTTATCATTGATCAAACCGCTCCTATGATGACATTGGTCGGTTCAGGAACGGTGACTATCTTCTCAGGTTCCATCTATTCAGATTCTGGAGCGACGTGGACAGATACC
>JAYSPL010000014.1:0-2222 GCA_043722085.1 Candidatus Altimarinota bacterium
GAGGTTGTCTTTTTCGAAATATTCCAGTCATAGCCATAGTTTCAGAGGATGACTCCGATTTTTTCTTTTGGCACCACTTTTTCTATCTCACGAATCCCATCCTCGAACCAATCGAGTGATGCAATCGGACCTGCTTCACCCGTGAGCCAGTGCTCATCATAGGCCATGAGCATCACTTGATCGACAGCATCGCTGATACGAGTATAATCGTATGAGTCATTATTCAGAGGAATATTCACTGAGATTGTGAGATTCTCTTGCATGAGGAGACTATGGAGCTCCTCGAGAAACTCATAGTAGAAGGGAAGTGTTCCGTCATCCATATTCTCGAAGTCGATAGAAATTCCTTGAAGTTGGTATTGTTGCAGAACTTCTTTGATCGTCAGTTCGAGATCTTCACGTGCAGTTGAATCAGAGAGAATCTGTGAAAGTAGTTTGTTATCCCATGTTCCAGATAGTGTGTTGTAGTTATTGATGAGTGGTACGATAGGTTCATTCGGCCGTGATTTTCTCACAGAGGCGAGTGTCTTCTTGAACTTCTCTGGTGATATGAGATCGACTCATCCAGTTGCGCTCACAGAGAATTCCTCGAGAATCAGCGTATCGATCTGATTCAGATTTTCCTTCAGGGATTCTCGACTCCCATCATCCCATTCGACTCCAAATGCATCAATCGTGAATTTCATATTTTCTGTTCAGGAAAAGCTTTTATCACTGAGTTCTTTCAAAAGCTCAGCTCAACTTTTTGTCTTTGATATCTTTGGATTGAATGTATGTTTCTTGTATCCGAAACGATGTGAAATAGCCTTGAAATAGCCAGTTCCTGAGATTTCAGGCTTCAGGATAATACTCGCGATCAGGATACAGAGGGAGAGAATGAAAACACCAATAATCGAGAAAATGAATATCTTCACAATTCGTTTCCGTTTCCCAGATGGATCAAAAAATACAAAATGCATGATGAGTAGGTGCTTGAGTGAATGTTAAGAATGAGTATAGGGAAAAAGTCGAGAAGGCAAATGAGGATGAATTATTCTATAGATATTTCAATTTCATTTAAGAAAAATAGCCAGAAGAATTTTTCTTATTTCCTTTCTTAGTTTTTAGTTATAATAACACCTATGCAACTCAATGGATTGTTCGACATACAAAGAGGATCACAGATAGCACAAGAAGATAGAGATGAAGTTTTTTCATTAATGAAGCGATGATTATTTAGAAAAGATATTGCAGAAAGAGTACTTTTATGAATTAGAGATTTCTTACTCATCGACGCATCGTTCGGAAGTTCTAAAAGCATAAAAATCGTAATCAGGAGGGAAGATGGATCGAGTTGACCCGCATTTATCGTTCAGAGAACAGAAAAGAAAGTTAGCGTGATATTTCATGATCAGAGAAGAACATCATCCAATGAAGTATTTTTTAGTTAAATAATAGAAGGGGAAGGTAGGACGTTACACATATAATACATCACATAATGTAACTTATGTGATGTATTATATGTGTTTCTCTATGAAATCAACTCTTTTGTCAGACAAGTTGTCGATGTATCATTTTCATACTTGTATGAATTCTGAAATCTTTTCGATCGAATAATGATTGTCTCACGAAATCAAAAATCAAGAAAATTAGATATTTGAAATATGAATTTCGTACCTCTCGACGATACAATACTCGGAAAATTTTTTTGAACGCGATTTTGCTCAAAATTTGAGGCCATTTTTTCTTAATATATAATGAGAATTATTCTCATTATATGGACTTGCCTTTTTTGAACTTTGGATACACTTTCGTTATTCGTTATTCGTTATTCGTTATTCGTTATTCGTATGTTTTCGTTTTTAGTTTAGCATTGAATGTATTGTCATCCTCGAATTTTACGTACTCGCGAAATATCGGGGATCCAGTATTTATTTTCTTTTTCAAACTTTCCCTTCCACAGAACGTCGAGAAGCTCGGCTTCGAAGAGCTAGAAATTGAGCACAATTTCTAGCAAAACTAATAAGAAAAAAATTGCCTCACATTCAAGCCGTCGCTTTCCGAGAGTCTGCTCTAGGGAAAGTTTCTTGAGTTTATTGAAATACCTCAGACATAAATTTAATTCCGGTAAACAATTAGAAACCGGGTCTAATACAAAATAATAGTTGCTATTTATCCTCTTCATCAAGAATTTCTTGAATCATTTTGTATCTTCTGTCTCTTCGTAATCCGTGATGTATTTT
>JAYSPL010000015.1:0-11180 GCA_043722085.1 Candidatus Altimarinota bacterium
TCGCCAGATACAAGTGAGACGCTCCTGATATGATCATCCAGAATTGGATGAGAAATCGAAATACCATAGAATTCCTCGGGCTCTGGGAATCTATCAATAACCCTATTTTTAAACCCACCGAATTCGAGGGGTTTAAAAATGAATCGGGGGCAAATGCCTTCCTGATGAGTCCAAAGAAATGGATAGAGAACACTCATGCTATCGGCATCATATCGAAATCTGGAAGATATGGAAGTGGCACCTACGCTCACAAAGATATCGCCTTCAAGTTCGCAAGCTGGATATCAGTAGAATTCGAGCTCTACATGATCAAAGAGTTCCAGCGACTCAAAGAAGCAGAAAGTGAACAAAAGTCCCTCGGATGGAATATAAAAAGAGAGCTCGCAAAAGTAAACTACAGGATACAAACAGATTCTATCAAAAAATATCTCATCCCAACTCTATCAGAATTCGAGCAAAAATATTCATATGCCGATGAGGCAGATCTCCTCAATATCGTGTTATTCGGTAAGACAGCGAAACAATGGAGAGAGGAGTATCCCGAGCAAGAGTGAAATATACGAGATCATGCTGAGCTCCATGAGCTCGTGATACTCATCAATCTAGAGAATTTCAATGCTGATTTTATCAAAAAATGAATATCCAGAGGCGAACGATATGAGCTCCTCAGAGAGATTACAGAGGCACAACTCGAGATCCTCACATCGAATATGCAGGGACTCACAGCTCCAAAACTCCAAATCTAATTCTCAATACTATGCACAAACTCACCCTCCTCTTCATCCCACTGCTCCTCCTCTTTCCAAATATCACATTTGCCTCTATCACCAAAGAGATGGCGTGTAGTTATACGGAAGGAATCTACCAAGAATCTCTTGAGACGACATGACTGAAGAATGCGTCAGTATCTGAGTTTCACAAGAGAGACTATTATGACCATAGTGAACTCTTGTATATTGTTCGTCAGTCGAATATGTATAAAAAATGACTTATTTACTACGATGACTACTCTACCTATTCTTATAACTGTAAAACCAAGAAACCATATAGAAGTATCTGGCAAATGACTTTTCGGGAAGTACTAAAGAAAATCCCCTCAAATACAATTTTCACTAATGCAAAGATCAGCTTTGTCTGAGGAAGCTACATAGGCATCAATTGGTATCCTGATAATATCGGCTGTCCCACGGACGCATGTAATTTATGATTCTATGTTACATGGATTACTTATTCACCTCATACATTCACAGTAGCAAAAAGAATCCTAAAACGCTGACCCAATGAATATGATACGGTTGGAACATACTCATACTCTCGATAAGAACTTTTACCTTTTACCTTTTATGAAACTCACCCTCCTCCTCATCTCACTAGTATTACTCTCATTATATAATTAGAACCTATGAAAAACTACGAAAAATGGCATCTCGTAAAATCCAAAATCGAATCTCTCGAAAAATCAAAACTCTTTCGTGAAAGAGAGATCTGGTGGTGCTCGCTCGGAGAAAACATCGGATTTGAACAAGATGGGAAAAATGAACAATTCGAGAGGCCAGTGCTCATACTGAAGAAGTTCAGTCATGATGTATTCCTTGGTATCCCGATGACTTCAACGCAAAAAGAACATCCGTTTTATTTTGAGTATACACTCAATGAAACAAGTGGATCATTCATCCTCTCTCAAGCGAGAATCCTGAGTGTAAAAAGACTCCAGAGAAAAATCACGAGTCTCGGTCGTGGTATATTCGCAGAGATCAAGGCTCAGTATATCAATATCATCTCATAAAAAGCGAAAGCCCTACTTTCGTAGGGCGATCTCGAGTGCCGTGTGGCAATTTTGTAACTCCAGTATATCAGAAATCTCCAAATCTCCAAATTTATTTTCTCTCGTTCTCGTCACCCACGAGGAGAGCCTATCCCGCTCAGCGGGAAAGCAATCCAGATCTCTCGTTCCCGTCATTTATAATTTATCATTCATCACTTATACCTATGAAATCCCTCACCCTCCTCCTCATTCCCCTTCTTTTCCTCTCATCGTGTACGATCGACTGGAATGATGAAAAAGATGCGAGAATTACGAATCTTTCTCATCAAATTCAAGATCTTAAAAATACAGTAACATCTTATGAGAATGAGAGATCTGATACATTTATCAGTAAATCTTTAGGTGTATCATTCGAGAGTTTTTATTGATCAGGGATATTTTCTATCTCTTCACAGTGAGGCTCGCCAACGAAAATACAATACATATATAAGAATGCCTCAGCATACTATAGTCCAATCATAGACCCGATAGAAGTCTTTTATAAGAAAAATAAGACTCAAACTCCTAAAGAAAGGATCATGGAAATAGTAAAAGAAACATGAAATAATCCAGATAATTGTACTGTTTTACCTCGTTGAATAGATGGACTATGATTCGATAGTTTCATCATCGATCTCAAAGAGAAAAATATAAAATATACTTTTTCTGAAAAGCAAGAACTGGAACGAGCAAAAAAAGATTCGGAACAAAACGGGTGATTGGCATATGATTTTACAGAAGCAGAAATCTATAACGATCAACTCCTCAAAGAGTGTGGGAAATATGCTGTCTGACAACCTCCTGCGACGAGTACGACGTACTGAGCATATTTCATATCTTCGAGTGGAAGCATTACGATGATCTATCATCCATTTTGAGCTGATCCTGGATTTATAAAATGGGGAACTTTACAGCTATTTGATCCTATTTCTGAATAATACTTCTCTAATTTCTCCCTATGAAATCCCTCACCCTCCTCCTCATGCCCCTCCTCTTCCTCGCGTCATGTACGATCGATTGGAATGATAGTAAAGATGCCATAAAAGATACAACTATGTGTACTATTACACGTACTTGAGATCATTGTAGTATTAAGCAGTTATGCAACTCACCTGATTGAGTATATGACAGTGTACAAACCGAATTATGAACAAGTATTCCTTGATATACAAAATTGGGAACTTCACTCCTTTATTTCCAAAATACTGATGACTTTCCTATTGAAACAGATCTTACAAAAAGTTTACATAAAAAAGGGTATATTTATACATTTAATAAGCTAGATTGTCAAACAGGGTATAAAAGGGAGCTCGTATCATCTCGTGTAATGCTGAAGGTACTTAACTCACTTCCTGAAAACGAACGTGTATATTGGCCATATATTTTTGGCTGGGATGTGTTTGATGGTCAATCCTATTCATTTTTTGGAAATATTCTCAGATTTCCATACGTTACTTGAAGTGAGCAATGATGAGACATGTCACATTATGATATAACGATAAATACTCATACAATGGATAATTCTGAAAATTGATCTGGATATGTACTCGCAGATGCAATCTCGATTGAAGGATGAAGAAATCATGACAATTCTGGAAATTTAATAGACAAATTTTCAACATGATTCTACCTCAGTAAATAAAATAGACCTATTTAAAAAGATAACTTCCTGTAATTATAATAACCCCTTCCCCTACCATGTCTCTCTCAATCTCAACTCGCCGCCACTCTCTCTCCCACATCATGGCTCAAGCTACTCGCATGGTCATGGGTGCGAACGCCAAGCTCGCTATCGGTCCTGATATCGATACGGGTTGGTACTATGATATCGACTTCGGAGATACTACCCTAGAGGAAGCCAAGCTCAAGGATATCGAGAAAAAGATGAAGTCTATCGTCCGCGAAGGACAAGAATTCAAGCAGTTTACTCTCTCAGTTGCCGATGCGAAATCTTTTACCACCGCTCTCGGTGAGATCTACAAGCTCGAGATGATCGAGGATCTCGCCGAACGCGGGGAAACTCTTATCGGATTCTACGCCAATATTGGAAAATTCCAGAATCCAGTATATGCGGGATTCTCCTATCTTGGAGAATTTTCGACGGCTACCTTCATCGACATGTGTCAGGGACCTCATGTGACGAATACAAATGAAATTCCTGAAGATAGCTTCAAACTTGATAAGCTCGCAGGAGCGTACTGGAGAGGTGATGCAAAAAATAAACAATTGACGAGAATCTATGGACTCGCTTTTGATACCAAAACTGAACTCGACGCCTATGAACATATGATGGAAGAGGCGAAGAAGCGTGATCACCGAATACTCGGAAAAAAACTCAAGCTCTTCACGGTATCTGATATGGTGGGCTCATGACTGCCTCTGATCCAACCCAATGGGATGATCATCCGTGAAGCGATCAAGGACTACCTCTGGGATCTGCACAAGGATCGCGGATATGACCGAGTTTGTACGCCACACCTTGCGAAGGAAGAACTCTATCAGACCTCAGGACACGCCTGAAAATACCTCGAAGATATGTTCTCAGTGTATGGAGGAACGAGTAAAGAGAACTTCTTCTTGAAGCCTATGAACTGTCCACACCATATGCAGATCTTTGCAGATAATCAGTTCTCATATCGAGATATGCCAGTGAGATACTTTGAACCCGCAACGGTATACCGTGATGAGAAAACGGGACAACTCTCCGGCCTTACTCGGGTCAGGTCAATCACGCAGGATGATGGTCACCTCTTCTGTCGTGTGGGTCAGATCAAAGAAGAAGTATCCGCTATTGTCGACGTTATCAAACAATTCTATACAACATTCGGACTTATGGAGGGATACTGGGTATCTCTTTCGATCCGCGATCCCCTGACTCCTGAGAAGTATCTTGGCGGTGATGATGTATGGAAAATTGCCGAATCAGCTCTTGAGGAAGCCGCTATTGCAAACTCTCTCAACTATCGTCCTATGCCTGGAGAAGCGGCCTTTTACGGGCCAAAGCTCGACTTTATGTTCAAGGATGCCATCGGACGAGAGTGGCAACTCGCGACGATTCAGTGTGATTTTAACCAACCGGCTCGGTTCAATCTCTCATTTCGCAATGAGATGAACGAAGATGAACAACCGGTGGTGATTCACCGAGCGATCTCTGGATCTCTCGAGAGATTCATGGGAATCATGATCGAGCACTTTGCGGGAACATTCCCACTCTGGCTTGCGCCAGAACAGGTCCGTATCATTCCTGTAGGAGAGAACTTCTTTCCCTACGCAGATGAGGTATACAAGGAACTCAAAAAATCTGGTCTTCGTGTGAAATTCGATGACTCGTCTGACTCACTGGGGAAGAAAATCCGCAACGCAGAGACAGAACACGCCAACTATATCCTCGTCGTTGGAGCGGAAGAGATGGGGGCTCGCACGCTCGCCGTTCGCAACTTCAAGACGAAGTGACAATCTATAGAGGGTATTTCGGAATTTGTCGCTCGTGTGCAAGAAGAGATCAGAACCAAGGCACTCTAAAAGACCATAAAAAAACTCCCGATGGGGAGTTTTTTTATGCTACTATTGCTTCTGCGATTATCTTCTGTGGATTCGGCGCTACTCATGGACCTATTTCAGAAGAATTTATATTAATATTCGGAAGATACTGGCGTATATTTTGATCTACTATTTCAGTTGTAATCTTTTCAATAGTACTAAGTTCTATACCGATGATTTCTCCATTGGATTCATACAGTATACGTATGCTTCATGGTACACCAGTGATACAATCTTGTACACTTTGTTTATTTGTCAAAAATTTGGTTTCCTTACCTTCACCGAGACTAACTCCAACTATATTACCATAAAGCGTATCACTACCATCATTTGGATAAATGGAATGAATATGTGAGCCTCGTTGCTTCTGATATTTTCAATCAAGGATATGTTGTAGAACGCTGCTTAATAAGGGAAAAACACGGTGAATATTTTGTCAGAGTATTTTATCATGGGAATGTACCAAATATTCTCAAGCGGTCATATGAGATGACATAATATCTATATTAGAAGTCGACACTATATACTATATAGCCATATACACAAATAAAATGTTATACATTTGTGATAATTACAATATAATCTCACTTGAAGCTCCCTAATCAATTTTGATTTTCGGGTGAAAAAATACAATACTGCTGTCACATTATATCTATACTATTAGCTATTTCAACATACAATGCGTCTGTATTATCCTGGCTTCTTTCATTTAAAAAAGTTGCAAAAAATCTGTTTCACTGTACAAACAGAGTACTATTTACTCCGTTTTTTATGACTAGCCATCCTATTGATTATCCTGAAGAATATACGAAATGATCCGTTCATTTTTTTGGACGAGATTTTATAGTCACACCCGATGTACTGATACCCAGACTGGAGACTGAGTGCTTGATTCGTCGAGCTCGGAAATTGATCCTTGAAAAAAATATACAACAAGTAATCGATATCGGATGTGGCTCTGGGATAATCGGAACGAGTGTTGCAGATCTCATAGATACGGTTGTATTTCTAGATATCTCCCCTGAAGCACTGAGAATTACAGAAACCAACTTTTTCTCAAGTTTCCCCGGGAAGCAAGCTGATTTTATTATGTCCGATCTCCTCACTTGACTCTCAGAATCATCTCTTAATTGGAATCTTCCGATCTTATTTCTGACAAATCTGCCCTATATCAAGGACGCGGACTGGAACAACATGAGTGCAGATACTCAGTTTGAACCCAAGATCGCACTTTTCGGAGGTGAAAAAACAGGATTCGAGCTCTATGAGAGGCTTTTTATGGAACTTGCAAAGCTCCCTATTAGAGTGAATCAGGGTCATTGTATCTTTGAATTCTGATATGATCAGCGGGAGATTGCAGAGGCCACGCTAAAACAATTTCCACACTGGAAATGTTGTTTTTTTGCTGACTACGCTGGAATAGAACGATTTGGAGAGATTATACTCTAGGCTCTTTTTTTCATATCTTCTGATGTAGCATTTCATAATTCCCAACTAGCAGGATCGTCTCAAATTGAATGCATTAGCTTATCTGCTACCAATTTCAATTGTTGTTGTGAGATCAGCATAGTTGTTTCTCTTATTTTTTCCAAAATATCTCGTATTTCCTGAGAATATCATACCGCTCATTGGGATGGGAGAACGATCTCTTTTTGTTCAAATATCACGGATGTTTTTCAAGAAACCGACGCAACTATATAGTAGAGTAAGTTTCCCATACGAGATGACTCTAGGACAAAACTATCAATTCATTTCCCTGATTTTTGAAACTGCCTAAATTCTTCCTGGTGATTCATAGGTATAAAAATAAGAAAATAAAAACCCTCCGTTTGACGGGAGGGATGAGAGGCGATTAGTGTGATTCACTACGCTCAAATACCTCCTGAAGTAGGAAGGAGAATGAGCACGAGAAGTGAAGAGAACATTGCTTTCATGCAATGACTATATTAATAAGGTATCCATTGTCAATACATTTATACCCATGACCCTATTCTACTGACTGCTGCATTGTATAATTGCTCAATCATCACATGTGCTTCTTCTGGATTTTTAGAGTATGCGTGAGTACTGAGAATAGCGGCCACTCCAATACTGACAATTGCGATAAGTTTTCGAAATCCTTTATTTCATTCCCTTGATTGATCAGCGACTAATTCTGGATTTTCTACTTTATACCTAGATCTTTCCATACACTCTATTGTTAGATACAATCTATATTACGAAATAGTATAATTATAACAACTATTTATGAGAAGATAGCTGTATTTTCATTGCAAATGTGTGTTTTTTCCATACTATTGAACTATGCAAGTAATCAAACACATCTGTATCCTGATCGCGAAGATCATCACTATACTCTTCACGATTCTCTCAATAGTCTTGGTGATCATCTCACTCGTAAGGCCCGATTGGATAAAATTGGGAATTATCTGGATAGGCACTCTTATCACGACTCTTGGGAACTGGAACTATCTCATCGCATTTGCGTCAGCATGTATCGAGTCGCTTCCCATCATTGGAACCGCTGTACCTGGCATGAACGTCATGATCCTGGTAGGATGATTTTGGGGAAAAACCCATATGATTCTCACGATCGCACTGGCAGCTGTTGGTGCAATGATCGGAAACTATCTCGGATATTGGATCGGAAAATGGTACGGGCACGGTATCATAGAGAAATATGGAGACTATATCGGTCTCGGAAAAACAGAACAAAATATTCTCTCAAGGCAAATAGAGAAAAATGGATTTTGGTATATCGTCCTTGGTAAGTTTCATAACTTCACCAGATCATTCGTTCCATTCATTGCCGGAGCCAGTGGTATGCAAGAACGTAATTTCTGGTCATACAATATTATTGGATCAATTCTATGGGCCATGAGTGTGAATCTCCTTGGTATATTTTTTATCGACCAATATGAGATCATTCTCGATAACCTCGGTAAGATTATGCTTGGGATTCTCATCCTCATATTTGCCTATTTTTGGCTATTTCGCCGAGATTCCCTAAAAGGGTATTTTCGAAGTAAACAACAAGAGATAGAAGATAAAATAGGGAGACAAAATAAATAATTACCCCATTCCATCCATACGTATCCCATGCAAATTCTTCATTTTCTCCTCATTTTCATAACTTCATTGATCCTCTCTCCACTGATTCTACGGGGTGTCTCTTTTTTACTCAGAAGGTATCATATCCTCGATCGTCCGCACCTCTACAGGAGTGAGATTGGGAGAAAACCCGCTCCATATGGAGCCGGAATATCCATTATTGTCACCCTTATGGTGATGAGTCCACTTGTATTCTTGGTTGCAGATTTTTCACTACTCCTCGAAAAACGACTCGCTATCATACTGGGTATTGGTCTGATTATTTCTATTGTTTCATTCATTGATGATCTGGATACCATTGGGAAAAGTAAGATCTCCATCCCTCCGATCGTACGGCTCTTGATGCAGATTGGTGTTGGACTCGTTATCGGTCTCACGAGTATCAAGATTTCCTATATGAGTCATATTCTCGGTGGGATCGTCCCACTGGATGAGTGGTTTTGGAGTTTTTCTATTGGTACATTCGCCATGACCATCTACTTTATCCCAATCATTGTCACGATTCTATGGTATGTGGTGGTATTTAATGCGGTGAACTTTTCAGACTGAGTTCCAGGACTTACCGGTGGATTTGCGCTCATTAGTTTTATGACTCTAGGTGGTCTTGCACTCAAGCTGTACCTCACGGATACATCACTTGCGAGCCAAGAAAATAGCCGTTTTCTCTTGGCACTTCTCGCGATCATCATACCAGTAACCTACTTTCTCACGCGTGGAGATATATCTCGGCATCTCATCATGGGGGATTCTGGAACCATTATGCTTGCATTTCTCATTGCCACACTTGCGATCATTGCAGGAGGAAAAATAGCGACGGCCATGTCAGTACTCTGACTCTACCTGATAGACTTTGTCTACGTGATCACGGCGCGTATACTCAAGTGACAGAATCCCATGAAATGAGACCAGACACACCATCTCCACTTCCGCCTCATGGAACTCGGACTCACACAACCGCAAATTCGTTTCATTGTCTATTTTCTCTCGAGTATCTTCGGCATTGCTGCGATATTTTTGCCTACTACTGGGAAGATTATCCTATTCGTGATCATTGCTGGAGTGACCATATTTCTCACTGAGATCCTCGAAAAAGTGAAGAAAAAATAGAAAAATGGAAACGAAGTGTTATTTCATTTCCATTTTCTGGGGATCGCATCAATCAATGATGGATATTGCTATTATTTGGCATTGTACCGCTCCTCTACCAGAGACCAGTTCACAATATTCCAAAAATTCTCAAGGTATTTGGCGCGAGCATTGCGATAGTCTATATAGTAGGCATGTTCCCACACGTCGCACGTAAGAAGGGGTACGAGTGCTCTATTGGTAAGAGGAGTCGCTGCGTTTGAGGTGGAGATAATATCAAGGCTTCCATCAGCATTTTTCACGAGCCATGCCCAACCAGAACCAAACGTTGCGAGTGCTACCTTCGTGAATTCTGCTTGAAATACTTCAAGAGTCCCCCATTTTCCTATGATAACACCTCGCAGAGAATTTGAAATATTCGAAGATGTCGCGGCAGTCAATGAATCAAAATAAAATGTATGATTCCAGATTTGTGCCGCATTATTAAATACTCAACCTACAGAAGTTCTAATAATCTCTATAAGATCCTTGTCTTCGAATTCAGTTCCAACAACGAGCTTGTTGAGATTATCTACGTAGGTCTGATGGTGTTTTGCCGAGTGGAACTCGAGTGTTTCCTGAGAAATATATGGCGCGAGTGCATCAAGTGCATATGGAAGTGGTGGACGAGTAAGCATAGAGATATGGGGGTAAATGGTATTTATACGGTTTTGGTTGTATAGATCTTTCGGAGTTGTTCATCGAATGTGATCAATGGTATCTGATCTCTATCAGCATAATAGAGAAGTGAAGCATCAAAGAATGATATCTTTCTCTGAAGTTCTAGGAAAAATCGAAGCTCTAAATCAAAACTATCATGTATGATCTCGATCGGAAGATACTCGGTATCCTCGACAAATCTCATGGCAACCTCGAATCCGCCCTTTTGAGTCAGTACAGTAATAACCTCACGGAGAATGCTCTCGAGAAATACGAAAACAAAGTCATCGGAATGTAAATCAAAAAAACTCCTCGATTTCTCATGCTGAGAATCATCCTGGAGATAGAGTCATACCACTACAGAGGAGTCCATCAGGAGTCTATTATCCATAAAGAAGAGTATCAATATCTGTAGCGGAATTAAATCCCTTACCATCTATCGTAGAGACTGCATGTATATCAGCTCGACGCAGGAATTCACGAGTAGAGCGTATAGATCTCGTATGCGCCGTATCTGCTACACTCGTACCGATCCATTTACGGATCATAGCAGGAGTGAGCATGTAGGAAGTATCTATTTTTTGTGTTATCATATCCATAGTATATCTATATCTCTCAAAACCCCAAACACAATTTTCGTAATCATGTATCATCCCACTCAAATCCGACCAGCTAAAAAAGCTCAGAGATGACATATTAAAGAGAGAAACAGACCATAAAAGTAGGCTAAAATTTTTACTAAAATTCATAATACTGAGTTATGGCTTACTCATGCCATTCTCGTAGGATCAGATAATTATCCAAAAGATAGGTATACCTGAGATTTAGAAAATCTCAGGTATACCATATATTCTTATTCAATAACTCTGTAATCCTATGGAAGAGATGAAGATCACCCAACTGGTAAAATATATGCAAGAGACAGGATTCTCTCATGCTC
>JAYSPL010000016.1:0-1273 GCA_043722085.1 Candidatus Altimarinota bacterium
TTTTTTATGAAAATCGACATACTAAAACACACGATTGTCAATGTCTGTAAGTCCATAACCTACGGAATGAAGAAACCAGATAAGAAATTCTTTCGTACCAGTTTGGAATCTATGATGGAATACCAAACAACAGTACTCTCTCGTATGGGAGATACTACAGAACGAAGTGCTGCCAAAACACTCAAGTATCTCTCCTACCATCTCGGAAAGAAGGTATTTCAGGATCTTTCTCTCAAGGTATTTTATCTCCTCGCTCGTTTCATCTGAGATATATCTCCAGATACCTGTATCTGTTTTGACAGTGTCGACATCAACAAGTACTCAGCGGAACAGATGGAAGATCTCCGTAAGGTACGCGATGGATCCACAGGGAATATCGTCAATGGATACGTACTCAATGCTGTCTCCATCAAATGAATCCCCATCCTGATGCAGAGAGAGCACCTCAGAGATACAGATGGTACTGAACTCACTACCAGATACGATATATTCGAAACTCAGGTACAACAGATACGGTCTCATTTCTGATCTGGATCTTGGATCCTGGCTGATCGTCTCTATGATGATGTGAAAAAATATAATCTCCTCCTCACTGAATGATTTCGCTTTGCTATTCGTATGAAAACGACACGGTATGTGACGATTGAAGAGGTCCTCTCTCTTTCGGCTCCTGCTCTTGCTCCTACTCCTGCTCTTGCTCTTGCTCTTGCTCCTGGCATGAGAGTACAGGTGAAAGATCTCCCAGAGTGACACTACCAGATCACTTTCCCAGGATTACAGAAATCATGCTTCCTGACTGTAGAACTCAAGAAGGGTATGAAGAATCCTATACGAGTCCTCTCCAGTGAGTCAGATACAGATACCGTACTGCAATACCTCAAACGATGGGAGATTGAGCGGATATTCAAGTCAGGAAAACAGGAACTCGAACTCGAGTCGATTGGTACCAAGTCGAAGCATAAGATCGATCATCTCATTGCACTCGTACAGCTGTCTCTGGGTATATCTGCTCACATCTATAATCGTCTCCATGAACAGTTGATCACCGAGGAATGCTCAGGAAAGATCGTGAAGATGAAAGCCAAATATTTGGTATTCGAAGGAAGCAACCCAAACAATAAAAAAGCAGTTGTGGATGCAACTGCTTTCGTGAAAAACATGAAGAGATACTTTACTCGAGTTTCTAAGACATTTAACAGAAACTCAATCATCTGCTTCATAGGAGACTATATGAAAAAAGTGAGGAAAATCCACTGGAATCTTGAGAAAGTAA
>JAYSPL010000017.1:0-1132 GCA_043722085.1 Candidatus Altimarinota bacterium
GGGTAAATAGAAAAAAATGTAGGCTACTTTTGGTTCCTGAGATAGATCCAAAGTGCCGTAAAAGAGAGAAGTCTCTTTCTAGAAAGTCACTTATGTTCATGAAATCATTCTTCGGTAAAGACTCAGAAATATCACTCCAGCTTGTTGGTACTCTTCTCAATAAATGGATCGTTATGAGTTGTGGACTGAAATATGTAAGGAAGTGCATTCTGTATATGGGTCATTGCTTTCCTGAGGTTCTTGTGAGTCCAAGTCCATCACCCCTTCAGGGTGGTGGACTTTTCATGCAAAAAGCAATGATACGTATTCGTCCATATCTGAAATAGAAGTGGAAAGAGAAATGGATCAGAGAGGATGAGATAGCTCGTAATATGCTTGAGCTGTTTTCAGGCTTTCGTTCGAGGATTACCTGAAATATAATTCTTAACCTGCCTTTGTATATGAACTAGGCATCTTTGATGAAAAACATCTGGATAGACTATTCTCAATGCACTGGCTATCTGTAAGGATCCGTCGGAGATACAGGCAATGATATCTCTGTATCCCATCTGATCCCTCAGAAATCGTAGATCTTCTACTATATATTCCCTCTTCTCTCCATCTCGTATACTAAACCCGATCACCTTCTCTTGGATGTACTCATAGTATACGAGGAGAATATCTGAATTTTCACATCCAGGAACCCTTGGGAGAGCATATCCATCAATCATGAGATAGTATACACTTGGAAATATTTCATCAATGCAATCTATCTGATTCTCATCCAGACGAGATTGAATATCTCTGCGAACGAGATATTCAAGTTTACCTGATTGTTTTGCGATCTGACGAGACGAATATCCTTCGAGTATGTATTCATGCAATCATGATGAGCTACGAGATCTCTCCTCTTTTCTTTGATCACGTCTTGCTACGAAAGATCTTCCACAATCTTTGCATCTATTTTTTGGCTTGGAAGCATTATTTTTCCCATCCTTTTTGGTATTACGAGATCCACAATTTGGACATTTTTTTTAGCATAATAGATGAGGATAGTTACGAAACAAAACTCTAACTAACTTTCACCCTATACTCTTGGCTCTAATAAGCAAAAAAATGTAGGAAAACAGCCTACATTTTTTTCTATTTACCC
>JAYSPL010000018.1:0-2084 GCA_043722085.1 Candidatus Altimarinota bacterium
AAGTGGATTCATAGATCCAGGAGCTACTTGTACTGATAATGTGGATATGAGCTGTACCGTTACGAGTACTGGTAGTCCAAATACGAGCACTTTGGGAACCTATATCATCTCTTATTGAGCCACTGATGTCGCTGGCAATAGTAGTACAAGGAGTCGGCATATCAATGTGATAGCTGCTTCTGGATGATCTGGAAGTGGAAATATTACTACTTCAGTGACATATACTGCTATCACAATTACCTCAACTGGTTCAGCACTCATCTCAGGATCTCCTCTTAATTTTGCAAATTGATCATCTCTCAATCTGATCAATGCCAATATTCTTCTCACGGCTTCAGGTGGATCAATTAGCCTCTCTGGATCTGTTGATATCCGAGTATCTTCAGGAACTTGGAATGCAACCTTATCAGCACCCGTTATTATCAGTAGTATTTCTAGTACTGCTATAAGTCTACAAGATCAGGGAGTACTCCAGAATCTTCCACAAGATGAAATAGTATCTGAAAATGTATTTCGTCAATATATTCATACGGTAGTGGGTACATTCAAGGCAGGATGAAATAATGCATGACTCAGTCTCAGTGGAGCCAATGCTCTTATGAAAATATCACTTCCTTCGCTATGAAGTGGTACGGTAGTACAAGTACTTCGATCAGAAGATGGTCAAAATTGGGATACCAATAGTCCTGGATCAACTTGTACTATTGATGAACGCTGACTCTGTAGTTTCTATACGGACCACTTTACATACTTTGGAGCCATACAATCAGTTGGTTCTATCAGTATTAACTCATTCAATACTATCAGTGGCGCTGGAGGAGGTGGGGGTGGAGTATTATCAGTTCCTTCTTTAATGGACTATTCCCTTAATCCTAGCCCTCACCCTAGTCCAACTCCATCAACCTCGGTGAATCAGAATGTTATCCTAATTCCAAAAATCGGCACAGTCCTAGCTCAAACAATCAAAAATAATACTCCAATATTTAGACTCAGTCTTGATACTCTCCTTTCGAGTGTTCATGATAGTAAAACAAAATCCATATATGGGGATGTTAAGGATATGATCAATAGAGTATATGTTGAGATAATTGAAAAAATTCTCAATGATTCCAATCCTCAAAAACAAAGAGATTATATCGTCTCACTTCTGAGTGAAATGAAAAAGTGAAAGATTAGTAATTTTGAAAAATTCGTAGTAAATACTCTTATTAGCCAAGTAACACAATATGATGCCGTACAGAAAACTAAAGTAATAAAGCAAAAGAGTGTATGACCAAAGGTCACACGAGTCAAACGATAAGAAATACGTATATATGTTCCATATCTTGGTACTGAGCTTCTCAGGTTCAAATTCTCTCTCTATATCATTTCAGTTTTCAAAAATCGTACTCATTTCCATTCCAATCACTTGAAGACAAAATAAGCAATGAGCAGTATGACTGGAGTATATTCAAAAGTCCTAGAAAATTTAATGAGCACAACATGTATCACGACGAGTACGATGATAATATATATAGTTTTATGGAGTATTTTCCAACATTTTCCCATCTTTCGCATTGCCCAATTATTCGAGGTGAGTGTCAGTGGAATACTAAATAAGAGTGCAAAGAAACCGGCTGCAAAGTAACTCACAAATCCATCTGACCACCAGAAATAGAGATGTGTGATAGCGAGTGGATCGGTTATGAAATAAGTAAGTGCATGTACACATGCGAGAGTACCCATTAATATACCAAGTTCTTTGCGAAGAGGGAGTATTGCTGCAAAAATACGCAATCCAAATACACGAGCAAATATCGGTATCCAGAGTATCATCCAGAGTACCAATATTGCCTTTTCACCACTCTCTTTGGATGAGTATGGTACCCAGAGATACCCAAGAGAAGCAAACGATAGTAAAATCAGAAAATATCCGATATATTTTCTGTTATTTTTGATGCAGCGATCTATAGGCGACAAGAATGAATTAATGAATGTTATCATGCAGTAAAAAGTTAGTTGGGATCTAGCCACGGTCTAAAGACACGTGGCTTTAGTTTGTTTGGATATGGAGGAATAATGTTAGATCTATACGTTACAGGAAC
>JAYSPL010000019.1:0-14268 GCA_043722085.1 Candidatus Altimarinota bacterium
AAATGCCTTCAAAGAACTCGGTATCCCATCTCATAAGCGAGTCATTGTCTCATGAGTGGGTTGTTCTGGAAAGTCGAGTCAGTATATTGATGGATATGCCGCAGAAACACTCCATGGTCGAGCGGTTCCATTTGCAACTGGAGTCAAGCTCGCGAGTCCTGATCTGATTGTTGTGGTAGTCGGGGGAGATGGCGATGGATATGGGATTGGAATGGGACACTTTATCCACGCCTGTCGCCGTGATCTCGATATCACCTATATCGTATTCAATAACGAGAACTACGCTCTCACAACAGGTCAAGCTTCTGCTACCACGCCGATTGGTGCAGTCACCAAAACAACTCCAGATGGAAACCAGACAGCGCCGATCAATCCCGTGGCACTCGCCATAGAAGCGGGATGCAAGTTCTCCAAAAAAGCCCATTCACAAAAGTTTGTTGAACTCAAAGAAGTGATCAAAGCGGCGATCCAACACCAAGGATTTTCCCATATCGATGTCGAACAGGATTGTCCGAGTTTTAGACGATGGGCAAACTAAATATATATTATGATTTTTATACTTCCTACAGATACATGTTACGGTCTAGCTGGATCTATGAATGAAGATGACTATCAAGGCATATATTCACTCAAGTGACGAGATTTTTCGAAACAACTTGCCGTATTGGTGCGAGATATCGAATCTCTTCGTGAGATGGCGGATATCTCCGATCAACAGTTGCGTATACTCAGGGAATATCCACATGCCTGGAGTGTTTTACTCCCAAAAAAAGAGAGCTATGTACTGCCCCACTGGATGGACTGAAAAAAATATAGCACTATCTCATTTCGGGTTGCTGAGTTTTGCATTTCGAGTGAATTTCGAGAAAAATTGGCGTACCCATTATTTCTCACATCCGCCAATATATCTGGAAATCCAGAATCACGAACCCTAGCCGAGGCAATGCGGTATTTTCCTGATATTGTCTGATATGACGGATGAATCTGTGATAGTGCCCCTTCTGATATATTCTCATTTGGAGTCGACGATACTCTGGTGTACCTGAGAAAAATCAGACCATAAAAACCTCAAACGAGTAATCATAATTTTATTAAGCGTAATAGTGAATTAGGCAGCTTGTTTGTATATAGAATCATTGACTGCTAAGCTCATGGCTCTGGTTGCTGTGAATTCTACTATGGTTCCAGTTGGCTTATTTCCCGGAGGAGGTGGACTCCCAGGTCCAAGATAGAGTATTCCTGCCTGATTATTACTGAATATACATTTAAAATATATTTTTCCAGCAATAGTATTTAATATGGAAACAAAGTTCTGAGGATCCCCTTTAAACCACCGGCTTGCGAGTTCTGAATCAGGAAATTCGTACTTAATACTGTTTCATATTCTGCTTACCTGGACAGTGAACTGCTCTGCGATGTATTTTGCAAAAGAAATTTTTCAGAATTCTACGTTCTTGGTATGGCTGTATTCATCATTATATATCCCCAAGAGAAGAGTACCTTCTATAAAAATCAACGGAAAAAGTGCTCTCGCGGTGTCATCATCTATTTTGGTTGGTAAGGTGTAGATAATGACTCACTTTGGTATATTGCTATTAGTACTGTTCATATTTTTTATTCCAAGTTATCTGTCGTTTAGCGTAGTTTCGATTATGCTGTTGTACGAGTCGAAGCGCTTCCTCTAGAGTAGTACGTCACTCGAGGTAGTCTATGATCTCAGTATAACCGATACTCGTAAGGCCTGGACAGGGTGAATTATTACAATTTCATAACATTCACGCAAATAAATTACTTGCAATGTATGTAACTTCTTCTATAAGTCAACTATTAAACATCTCTTGAACACGGGCATCAATCCTTAAATACAGTCCTGTACGGTCACCATCATAGGGAGTCAGAAAAAGTGTTGTATATTTTAGTGTGTTTCCATCCTTGATAGACCCTTTGGATTGACCAAATTTTGTATACACTTCGATACCGCGCACTACGTACCTGTGGTTATTCGGGTGGAGTGTATCTGCATATTCTGGATCAATCGTATGGAGTCTTTCCCAGAGTGCCATATTGCCATGGGCTATACGATACACCTCGAGTTCATTTCTCAGATTCCAATCGGTTTCGATCTGAGGATAGGATCTCTCATAGATGATTGAGTCAATATAGAGTCAACTGCCACCACAGACGATAGGGATCTTATCTTCAATCCAAAGACGATCAATAATTGGCACGGCCATCTCACGAAAATCTATTACCGAAAATGAGTCACTCGGATCTATGATATCGATCATGTGATGTCGAATGCCTTGCATCTCTTCGGGTTTGATTTTCCCAGTACCGATATCCATATGTCGGTAGATCTGACGGGCATCAGCTGATATAATTTCACTTCCAAGATACTTGGCTATTTCGATAGAGAGGGCTGTTTTTCCACACGCGGTAGGACCGTAGATAACGATGATCTTTGGAAGATCAGTCTCTGTTTTTATGAATATATCGAGCGCTTCTATGTGACTAGGCTTCATTGAGTTTTTTTTTGATGGAGGAGATATAGAGGTCGATATCACCGAGAAAACCCAGAATGATGATGAAGAGAGGAACTCCAATCAGGAGTCATGGGAGCCCCAAGAAATGCTCAGAAACGAGAAGGATTATGAATATGACAAATACCGGAATATGTACATAGGATGATACAATACGAGGATTGAGGTAGTATGCTTCAACCGCATGAACGACCGCAATCATGACAATACAGAGCATGAATACCAAGGGTCCACCATACCCATAGGCGATCAAAAGGATAGGAATACCCGAGATAAATGTTCCAAATACGGGTATAAATCCAAATACGAGTACCACCAATGAAAGGGTAAATATGAACGGAAATACATGTCCACCATGCATAAAGCTAATTCATAGAAGTCATAGAGATGTGAGCATTGCATTGACGAGCGCTATCAGAGATTGCGCCTTGAGTATTGCCCCGAATCCATACCCGATCTTGCGAGCGATAACCTCATATTCTCGATAGAAAAATGCGAAATTCCCTCATTTCATCTGTGAAAGGAAGCGAGCAATCGGCTGGCGCTCTATGACGAATATATAGGAGAGTATGAGTCCGATAAGGAACTTAGTCAGGATAATACCAGTATTTTTGAGGTAAAATAGTATATTCTGTCCGATGAGCTCAAGATTATCAGTACTGACGATATCACCTACAATCTGATCGAGTCAGAGTTCTATCTGCAGACTACTTTCTATCCCAGCGGAAAATGCCTGGAGCTGTGTTGCAATCTGTGGCGCGCGACTGATGAATTGTCCGATCTCGACGACAATCTGTGGAACTATCCGCATCATCAGAAATACGATAATGAGGATAAACACAATATAGAGGATACTCACGACAATATTAGTACTATTGTACCGCAGCGCCAACTCGGCTGCTTTGTTGCGTTTCTCATGGAGTCCCCAGGCGTGTATGATCCCAGATATCCAGGATCATGACTCGAGGAATAGGTAGGCAAAGAGAAATGTGATAAAAAATAGGATCAGAAAGTCAGAGAGGAGGTATCCAACCAACAAGAGAAATCCAAATGCAAACAGCTTCTCAAAAAATATACCAGAGAATAGGAGCGGGGTGAGTTTGCGCAGCATAGTTGGAAAGAGTTATGTATCTGAATTGTATTGAAATAATGAAAAAGGCAAGGAGATACCTCTGATCTATATTTGCAAAATTCTCTGAAGTAGCATATACTCAGTCCATGAATGATAAAATTCTCATCCCAGCTGGAGAGCCTACGTCCAATATCCGAGATGAGGATCAATTTCAAGACGCTATCACAGCTGCTAAGGAAAAATCTGGAAAAGCCGATCAGCACGAGCGATTTGCGAGTCTTGCCATAGAAATTCATGCAACCCTGTCACGCCAAGATAGCGATGCTACCCTTACCTTGATCACCAAGTGAGCCCTTGGATTTGGTTCATCAGATATTCACTACGATACCTGAGACACTGATATCCGTGTCCGATTGCGCATCGATGGTGAATTGATTGATATTGTGACGCTCTCCCGCGCAGAGTACAAGCTCCTCCTCGAACGACTCAAGTACAAGTCGGATCTCAAGCTCAACCTCACCGAGATTCCACAAGATGGAAAGTATCGAATTACGACGGAAACAGAGCGTATTGATGTCCGTGTTTCAACGCTTCCAGTTCGCTACGGAGAGAATGTAGTGTGTCGTATTCTTGATTCAACCAAAGCGATTCCTATCGTGGCAGAACTTGGATTCATGTGGACATCAAAACGGCAAATTGATCGAAGTTTGAAGAAAAAAAATGGAACTATTCTCGTGACTGGACCGACCGGAAGTGGTAAGACCACCACTCTCTACTCGATGCTCACGAGCCTCAATACAGAAGATCGCAAAATTATCACCCTCGAAGATCCCATCGAATACGAACTCGCAGGAATTGTCCAGAGTGAAGTCGATGAGAAGAAAAATTATACTTATTCGTCAGGACTGAAGGCCCTGATGCGACAAGATCCGGACGTTATCATGATTGGTGAGATACGGGATCTCGAGTCAGCAACCATTGCGATGCAAGCGGCTATGACCGGACACCTTGTACTTTCGACGCTCCATACGAAGAGCGCGGGGGAAACTATCGAACGACTTATGAATATGGGGGTTCCGAACTATATCCTTGCATCTGGACTTGATGTGATCATTGCACAGCGGCTCGTTAGGCGACTCTGTCCGCATTGTTTGGAATCGTATGAGGCTGATCTGAGCCAGATCGATATTATCAAATATATGCTCAAGGATCTTGGTATCGAGGCGCTTGCCTCCAAGAAAGATGGATTTAGGCTCTGGAAGTCCAAGGGTTGTGCCGATTGTGGCATGACCTGATATAAGGGGCGTATTGGTATCTATGAGGTCATGAACTTTTCGGAAGATATCCGTACCCTCATCCGTACTGGATCAAATCCAAAAGATATCATTGCGGCCGCCCGCAAGTGAGATCTGATGCTCATGCGAGAAGATGGAATACTCAAGGCCATGCAGTGAAAAACCAGTCTCGATGAATTATTTAAAGTAATCGAATAAGAAAAATAGAAGGTATTTTTATATACCTTCTATTTTTTTGGGCGGATCAGATCAGATCGTGGATTTTTTATTCCAAAATGACTCGTTATTTCATCTGACTCTCGAGGAATGCTCGGAAATCAGTCAGATTCTTAAATATTGACATGTCTAGCTTGATTCCATTGAGGTAGATCGTCGGAGTTCCCTTGACTCACTTGCTATCCCCAAGTGCTATATCAGCTTCCACTTGTTTTGCGTACGCCTGTGTTGCAAGACAATTCGAAAACTTTGCCTCGTCGAGACCAATACTTTTAGCAAGACCGACTCGTTCTGCATCGCTCATTGTTTTTCCAGATTTTACCTTTTCCATTGCATAGAGTCAATTTTTGTAATCCATATATTTTCCTTGTTCTGCACTACAGAGGGCGGCAATAGCATCATTTTTTGCATTTTTATGCATTGTGAGTGGGAATTGGCGGAATGTGATCATGAGTTTGCCACTTTTGGCATATTCTTCGAATATTGGCATGATCGTATCATTGGTTGCAATACAGGCAGGACACTGGAAGTCCGCAAAGATCTCGACTTGTGTCTTTCCAGTTCCATAGGTTGGAGTTGCTATAGTACGAGTGACGCTCGCAACTGGAGGTGTGGAAGAAGATGGGCTTTTTCCAGGAATACTCGTACCCGTTGTACAAGATGCGAGAAGTAAGAGGGAAGCGAGAATAATAATTCGCATAAAATAGATTTTAAGAATATATACCCACGTAGTATAGACAAGTATTGTTTTTTTGCAAAAAATACTCAAGGATTTCCCAATGGTATCTCGAAATAGACAGTGTAGTCATACCGTATAAGGGATATAAATATACTGGCTGTCTGCAACACATTATCGACGATATTTCTTTTTTATACTCAGTACTGAGGAGTTTTTCTTTTGCTTTTTTTCATATTCTACGATAGAATAGTTTCTATGAAACCCTGTATTCGCATCGGTGCACTCGTATGTATCTCTATGATGCCATTTTCGAGTTACGCTGATGATGCTGGAGGAGTTGGGACCAATATGGGACTTGATTTTTATTCACGCATCGATGATCTCGGAGATAGTCTCGCTCAGGGGATTGTGAGTCGTCGTCTGACGGAGAAGGGAAACTATGGATCACTCGGGTGTGGAGCCACTTGGATGAACTCTTCGAAAATTGACCAAAAACTCCTCGATGAACTCGTGGTCGGTAACTACACCTTACTCCTTCGTATCGCATGAGCCAAAAAAGTATCCCTCACAACCACCACACTCGCATCACTCTCGCAGTGTCTCGTTGAGAAGTATAGCATAATCCAAAAATCAGCACGCAATGATCAGAATACGCTCGAAATGGTTGGGAATATATGACTCTATATGGATGGAGATACGGCCAATTCTGACTATGATATTGTTTCTGATATCACGCGTATTAATACGATTATCTTCAAGGAAAAATATGACTACGTGGGTACCAAAAATGCGAGTGCTGGAGCGATCGCGAGCATGCTCGCTGGTCAGGCGATTGCACCACTATTTCCAAAAATTGGAGGTATGAGTGGAGCCGCTCTAGGTTCCATATCTAACGGATGAACTTCTAGATCAGGATCAACCACACCTAGTGATCCTCCTGTAGGCGTGCCACTTCCTTGGGCTGGAATATGTCAAGTTGGTGACATTGGATCATCTTCCTCTGGAACTGATACCCTCTTTGGGGATGGGTTTTTTGATGATCTGGGATCATCACTCGCGGGTGAGCGAAGTGGTAATGGTCTCATCACTACTCATGAAATATGAGCAAATAATACGGGTACTGGATTGAGTACTTCCAATTTTTGAGCCTCTGGTGGGCCTGACTTTTTTCATAGTGTCCCGTGTACGGGCATATTTTGTATTACGATTGATATGAAGTGAGGGAGTCAGAATGCGCTCGGAGGCTTTGCAAATACCTCTATTGAGTCGCTTCTCGAGAAACACTCCAACATGATGGATCCGATCTCTTGGTCGGACCTCTCGCAACAGGAAATGCCCAAAAATTCGTACCAACTCCCATTTTTAAGTGTAAAATTCAAAGATAAGATTGCCGGAGGCAGAATATTTATGACTGAGGCCCCACAACAGTCAAAACGTCTCGCCATCGATGATACGAAGGAAAAAAAAGATGCTATATTCGATGCGGCATTCAGGTGTGCGATGAATGAAGCAGGCGTACAATGAGATGCTATTCTCTCCAATGGATTTATCGGAGCTGGCTATGTTCCGAGGCGCAATGCCTCAATCACCAATATTATCAAGACGACCATCCCCGTCTGACCACAGGAAATGGACAATCTAGCGGGATGCTATAATATTCGAATCAATCAGTGAAAAAAACAAGCCTACCAATGACTCTCAACCGATCTCAATGAGATACAAGGGTTTACCGATGCCATGATGAATATTATCCTTCAGATCCTGGATACTGATAAAAAACTCGATACCCTTCCAAGCAAATAACTATGTACAAAAACTTACTCCTAACATCCTGTATTTGTATTCTCACATTCATTCATCTGGATCAGGCTTTTGTGGCATGAAGTTGTGCGATTGAGAGCGGCCCTATCAAGGAGCTCGCCGAGTATAGCAAGTCAGTGGACGCCCGTATCACGGAGCTACGAAAGGAAGCCTCGAATATGCCGAGTTGTGGAGCTCCTATCTGAGGAGTAGTCAGTAGTGTGGATCGAACGATCAGTACAGTTGATGGAGCATTTTCCCAAATACCAAACTTTCTGAATCTATTTTTGGATTTTCTCTATAATATCAAGCTCGCAATTTCTGGAGAGGCTCGTTCACCGGTAATGAATCAGGGTAAGATATTTAATCAGATCGAAAATAAAATCACCAAAGCGATTGATGCTTCAGCCAATCGCTGTGCGCTTTCGGAGAGTATCTCCCAAGCTTATGTGAGTCTTCTTAGACAAAATCAAGCCCTTGAAAATATATTCAAACAAGCAGCGCTCGGCACACCAGCAACGCCCACATGACTCTCGACTGAGAACATAATTGTTGCCAATGCCATCAATCTCGGATATATCCCACCAGCGACGGAATCATGTAAGGATCTCAATGGAACACAAGATCCGATCGCTACCATCCAGAAGGCTATCGAATTCATCGGTGCCAAAAATGAATCAGCACTCTCTGATTGGAAGAAGGCCATCGCGATGTTTCAGGGATGATGAAGTAGTATTTCAGCACAAGAATATTCACAAGTACAACGAAAACTCCTGCAAGCAGAGCTCTCAAGACAGGGGTTCTCTCCTCGTATGGCTCAGTCAATACTCGGGAATTTTGACTGTGTAAAATTAAAAACGCAATGAGATGATAGCATTGGTGCTGCTATGCGAGCCAGGACAGATTGTCCTATAAATATTATAAGTGGATTGGAAAATATTACCCTGCTTCCACTGAGAAAATCCATTGATGCTGCTAAAACAACCGATGATCGAGTCTACGCGGTCAACAAGCTTTCTGATAGACAAAAAATTGTTACCGCCATTGAAACAATGAATGTACAATTGAAAGTTATGACCATATCTGATATTGATATCAAATCGGCCATTATGAGTAATCTGATTGATATCCATCTAGAACTCCTCTCGACGTCTGAGGCTATCGAAAAACGCATACCCATAATGTACGCCAATTGTATGAAGGCTCAGCCGAGTGTTGCTTGCCCAAAGCCATAATTCTCTAGAATACGCCATCCGCAATACTCGCTCCACCCGCCACGTCTAGTCGACATTCGATACTCCAGTTCCCTGTATAGAGATTCGTGAGACTCTCAGAGATGATATTTTTCATACTGGGAGTATTGGCCCGATTATAGTGCCATTCTTTTACGAATACGAGTATCAAAATGGTATCCGAGAGTTCAAATCTCGCAGTCTTGAGATCGAGGACGAGCGTGGATTTTACTTTTTTGACTTCCTCAAGGAGATGAATATAGGAAAAGGAGGAACTGGAGGTTTCTAGTTTTTCTTCTTTCCTTGTTTCCTTTTTGTTTTGTCATCCTGAATTTATTTCAGGATCTTCTTTTTTGCTTTCTTTCTCCGTTTCTTTTTCATTTTGTCATTCCGTAGGAATCTGCCTAGTTTCTTTTATTTTGTCTTTTTCCGTTGACTCTTTTGATAGAGTGACTTCATCTTTTTTTCATCTGACTCCAGTAGTGTCTCCCCCAAGAACCCCCATTTTACTGATTTCTTCTTGTTTTCAGAGTTCTTTGTCTTTTTTTTGAATCTTTAATTCCGAATCTTGAATTATATTTTGTTCTCCTCTCGCTACCGCTCGCATCAGGGTGATTTCGATAAGGAGCCAACCATCGGGAATGATCTTGATCCGAGAATACGCAGACTCAAAGATCGCGAATATCTCACTATACATCTCAAATCAGGGCGTATTCGGCGCCCTATTTCACCGGAATGTAGCGAGCATCTGGTCACGGAGGCCATAGAGAATCTGGTCAAAGAGTCCCCTGACTTCCGCATGACGCGTACGAAGTGTGTCGAGAATGAGTATCATCGCATCGGCATCAGATGCTCCAATGACCTGGATGATCTCATCAATCAGTGAGTCCTCAATCAGTGAGAGCGTCGATCTCACATATTCCGTTTTTATCTCTCCGTTTATGGTGTTCTGTTCTGTGAGAGTGAGCGCATCGCGGAGTGCCCCGCGTGCGGCACGAGCAATGATCTCAAGAGCTTCTTTTTCGGCCGTTATATGCTCTTGTCCATAGACGTACTCGAGTCTTTTTATGATATCTGTTTCAGAGATTTTTTTGAAATCAAAGCGAAATGACCGAGATCTGATAGTCTCTGGAACTTTTTCGATTTCGGTCGTAGCCAGGATGAACTTCACATGTTTTGGCGGTTCTTCGAGGGTTTTGAGGAGAGCATTGAAGGCACCAGTCGAGAGCATATGGACCTCATCGATAATATATATTTTATACGTTCATTGATTCGGTTCAAACCTGGCTTTTTCGATCAGATCTCGTACATTTTCCACCCCATTGTTCGATGCTCCATCGATCTCGATACAATCGAGCATAGTACCATCATCAAATGCCGTGCAGTGCCTACAGGTATGACAAGGATTCCCATTCTGGAGATTCAGACAATTGACACCCTTCGCGAGTATTCGTGCGGTCGACGTCTTCCCAGTTCCACGAGAACCCGTCAGGATGTAGGCATGCCCAACACGATCTTGCGCGAGAGAAGTACGGAGTATATTCGAGATGGCATCTTGTCCGATGAGTGAGTCCCAGTCACGGGGGCGATATTTGGTATAGAGCGACATGGAGTTTGATAGATTATGTTCTGATAGTATCCAAAAACGGGTAAAAAACAATTAAAAAATTCCTCAATTTCTGAGGGATTTTTCGGGAAATACTACTTATCCATGATGCGTTCAAACATACTTTTTTCCGCTCTGAGTTCCTTATCTTGGAGTTCTCCGAGAAATTGTTTCACAAATGTTCGAGTCAGAAGTAAGATCACTATTCCTGTAAGAAGTGAGATTGTAGCACTGATTCCAGCATGATCTGGATAGAGGTAGGTATCAGCGAGTACCCAGATTCCTCGCCAGAACATAATGATTCCTGTTCAGACCGCCATGGATTCTGATATTTTCTTAAACCGCCTGAGATGTATTGAGTCTTTATGCTTGAATATCATAAGTTTATCCTACCATATATTCTTTTCTTTAGCAAAAAAATTGAAAAAATCACCTCTTTTTATACAATGACTCTATGTATACTCTCTAAATTCGAATCGCCCATATGATCGATATCAAAATCCTCCGAAATAATCCAGAACTCGTCCAAAAAGCCCTCCACAATAAAGTCACCAAGTGAGTCGACCTCGACCGTGTCATCGCTCTCGATGCACTGCGTATCGCTCTCGGACAGGAGCTCGATATATTGCGTATGCGTCGCAACGATATATCAGCAAATATGGGATCGGGCAAGCCTGAGCCACATATCCTCACCGAGGCTCGAGAGATCAAGGAAAAAATCCAAAATCTTGAACCAGAATTCGCGACCGTCGAAGCAGAATTCATCGATCTCTACAAGAAAATTCCAAATATCCCAACCGCAGATACGCCTATAGGACTCACTGAAGAAGAGAATGTGATCGTGAAACAATGGGGGCAAATCAGAGAATTCGATTTTCCAGTCAAGAATCATGCGGAGATTGCAGTAGTTCGAGGCTGGATCGACAAGGAGCGAGCGGCCAATGTCGCGGGTTCTCGTTTTGCCTACCTCAAGTGAGATCTCGTAAGACTCCAATTCGCACTTATCCAGTGGGTGATGGATACGCTCGGAGATAGTTCCGTTCTGGATAAAATAATTACCGAACACGGTCTCTCTGTCTCGAATAAGCCATTCGTCCCTGTCCTGCCTCCATATATGATCAAGACCGCTCCATACGATGCGATGGATCGTCTCGAACCAAGAGAAGATCGCTACAAGATCGAGGGTCAGGATCTCTGGCTACAGGGAAGTGCTGAGCACGTGCTCGGCTCTATGCACGCCTGAGAGATATTCGCCGAGGCGGATATGCCCGTTCGCTATCTTGGCTACGCCACTAGTTTTCGTGGAGAAGCAGGAACCTACGGCAAGGACATGGAGGGGATCATCCGTATGCACCAGTTCGACAAGCTCGAGATGGAGTCGTTCTCGACGGCTGAGACCTCTCATCATGAGCACCTCCTCTTCTCCGCAATACAAGAATATATGATGCAACAACTCGAGATTCCATATCAGAAGCTCCAAAAATGCACATTCGACATCGGAAAACCGAATGCAAAATGATCCGATATCGAGGCATGGCTCCCCGGACAATCTCAGTATCGTGAGACGCACACCGCTGATTATATGACCGACTATCAGTCTCGCCGACTCCAGACTCGCGTTCGCAGGTCAAGTGGTGAGGTAGAGCTCATCCATACCAACGATGCGACAGCATTCGCATGTGGACGAGCACTCGTGGCTATCATGGAAAACTATCAGAACGCCGACTGCAGTGTCACCGTTCCGAAGGTGCTCAGGAATTATATAGGAGGGAAGGAAAGAATTTAATTTTTTATTATACAGTTTATGAACAAAATATTTCAAATTAGTGTCATCATGTTGGCAAGTTTCCTGTTGTATTACACTGATGCAGTCGCCTCAACATGATGTGCAATCACGCTCAATATTCCTGTATCAGATACGAGTTATAATAAAATATTAAGGGAAGTAAATGCTCGAAATCGTGAAACAACATGAAATCATATATTTTCAAATAAAATATTTTGAGTTTCATTTTTGGATTTCGGGGACTCTAGATATTCATTGTTTCAATGAGTTCTTCAGTTCTGAGATTGGAAAGTATGAGGATTTGGTGACGGATGACCTTGTTATTATCCGCAAAGGCGATATCAGATAACCCGTGAAAAACAGTTGTCATTGCAAGATCAGATCAATGTATTAAAAGATAATGCTCGATATAATCTCTATGCTGATGAGAATTCTCCTGCTCTCCCGCTAGGCACTTTCTTCGGGGGTACTGAAATCTATGAGACGGGAACTATCAATGATTTGAAATATGTAGTAACATATAGCATATCGGAATTTGAGTGAACTTCATCTTATTCCTTATGGCTTATTTGAAAGAAATATAATTATTTATTTTGAGCACCAGGTACTACTGAGTACGAAGATGTGAAACGCTGGAAAGATATTATAGAGACATTACAGCTTTAATTATTCTGTCCTCGATGCCCTTCGTTCGTAATCCATACCAACGATGCAACAGCATTCGCATGCGGACGAGCTCTCGTCGCGATCATGGAGAACTATCAGAACGAGGATATGACGATCACAATACCAGAGGTACTCAGGCCGTATATGGGAGGGAAGGAGAGGATTTAGTTTTTTACCCCAAATTTTATGAACAAAATATTTCAAATTGTTATTCTCAACGCAGTAGTATTTCTAGTTTCACTATGAAACCAAGTTTCTGCTGAATGAACTGATAACCATGGTTGTAATAACAAGGATTGATATACTTTTTATGATAACTATAAAGTAAACGGTAGTTGAGCTTGTATAAAAAATTGGAAAGGTGTTACTAAAAACTACAGTATTATTCAGCAAATTACGTTTACCTGAAAATATGCTATCTATCTCGAACAAATTCCTGATACGGGATCCCACGAATTCCAAAAATACTTACAAAAGAAAGAAAAACAGATCATATCTGATGTTTTAAAGTTTTCTTCTGATACTGAAACCTCATATACGATAGGGTATACTCTCATGAGTACTTGAAGTATTAAAAGTATTAAAATAGATATTTACTGGAATTCTGGAACAAGGGATGGTAATAGTAGAGTATATATTTTTAATTACGATTCTAAGAAAAAGAAGTTATTATCTTACGTTAATTTTTTTGATAAAAAGCAAAAAAATCTTATCAAGAAAAATATTAATACTACAAATTGATCTAATTGTATAACCAAAGATTCCCAGTTAAATCTATTTTCTATTCATACAAATAGTCTAAATTTGATAGATGAGGTTATTTTTTATGAACCATGTTATAAAATGTTTCCCACCCTTAAATATCCAAGTTTAGACATAATTTCTCTATGATACGTTGGAGGTGATGATATGTAATCAGCGCACTTTTTTAGTTTATAAACAAAATATTATGTGAGATGGAGGATTTGGTATCGCCCTAATGTTTAGTTTTATACGAGAAGCTATAATACCTAGTATTATTTTTCTTATTTTCTTGTATTTATTTCTCAGATATTTTCTTCATAAGAAAATGACTCTATTTCGACTTATTATTCTGAGATGAATCATTACTATAGCCAGTTTTTTATTGGTTATATAATATATGCTTGCATTGTGAGTACCTACTACAGGTGTCAATGGGAAGTTCTCAATATGGCAAGACCTGGCCCATGAGATTTTTGTCTTTCAATAATCTGAACTCAAGAGGAAACAATAAAGGCGATTTATTGGACTAAATAATGTCAATTTAAAATAGAAATGTCGTAAGGTTTTTAAAAATAGAAATGTCGTAAATGGATGGATTTCTATGTGAGTGTTGGTTGCCAATGTGGATCGAA
>JAYSPL010000020.1:0-10575 GCA_043722085.1 Candidatus Altimarinota bacterium
CGATCCACATTGGCAACCAACACTCACATAGAAATCCATCCATTTACGACATTTCTATTTTTAAAAACCTTACGACATTTCTATTTTAAATTGACAGGAAAATTTTTGGTTTTATCTTTTAAAATGAAGGAACTTGAGGAGTACTTCTCGAGTCGCAAGCATATCACCCTTCGCGGTATGTGCCTCATATCCGGATACATGAAATACGTCTGCGAGTCATCCTGGCTTGGACAGGCTCGTACTCTGGAATGGGAGTCTGATATTGTTGTACCTGGCTATGGCATTCGCCTGATTGGCAATCGACTTCGTATCGATAATATCATTGCCAAGCGTATCCATGAGTGAGGCTCTCCTGGACTTATCAAAGACCCCCGAGAGAAATACGATATCAGCCGTGACGTATTGCCCTACCATAATCGGCTTATTTTCAGGAGAAAAATAGGTCGCATAGAACCCCGTATACATATCACAAAATTCCTCATAGGAACGCCCAGCGGCAATACGATCAATCGTAAATCCATTGTATTCGAGGGCCGATCTATCAATCGCGACATCTTCAGGAGGACAGAGATCCATAAGGAGTTCACCGAGTATCTCAAACTGAGCATCGAGAACAATCATCCCAATCTCTATGACTCCATGCTGAAAAGGATTGAGACCGGTCATCTCAAGATCCATCAGGAGGTATGTTCATTTTTTTGGTTGATTTTCCATACAAAAAGACTAGGATACTGGCGTCGCATTCTATCCGAATTTCCTTATCTGTCAATTAGCATGACCAAACAATTTATCGTTCAAGATCCGTATTTTGAGAAGGCAAAAAAACTCGGATATAGAGCCAGAAGTGCCTTCAAACTCATCGAAATCCAAGAAAAATATAATGTCATCAAACCCGAGATGAATGTGCTCGATGTTGCAGCAGCTCCAGGCAGCTTTTTGCAAGTAATCGCAAAAATAGTGGATGCCAATCACAAGGTGGTTGGTATCGATATCCAGAAAATCAATCCCAACTTTGGTCGTCCCAATATCTATCTGCTTCAAGAGAGTATCTTCGAATATGAGAAGATCAGAACCTACCTCGACATGCTCGATATCAGCCAGTTCGATCTCATCACATCAGATATTGCTCCATCAACCACTGGAATGAGTGGAGTAGATCAGTATCGATCAGTCGAACTCAATCTTGCGATCCTCGATGTAGCCAAGGTATTCCTCATCAAGTGAGGGAATCTCGTACTCAAGGTATTCGTCGGGGAAGACGTCAATGACCTGATGGGTCCACTCAAGCTCCATTTTTCAAAAGTGAGCCGATTCAAGCCCAAGGCATGTCGTGAAAGAAGCTTTGAGGAGTATTTCATCTGTATGGGGAAGAATGATACTGTCTAATTCGCATTTTTGAGTACGCTTGTACAAATAGATGCATCTAGTTTGAGCTCTCAACAGAAAATGTTCAAATCAGTTCTGGCCACTGATGATAGCAGTGCATAGCCAATTATTCATTCATAATACGCATATTTCTGAGAGGCAGTGAGGTATGTTACTAGGTTCTCTGATTTTTCGAGATGGCGACTCGTAAAATGTTTCATCATCGTTATTCCAATGCCTTTGAGACAAAATCTACTATCATATGGAGTTAACTTGGAGGTACTACAGAACTTAACTACTCCTGTAAAATCCCCAGGATGGGAACGCAAGTATCAGAGATGCGCATAGAGAAAACAAGTTGGTTTTTCATCAAGTTTTGCGCTTTTGCAGCGAGCAAATGGATCTTCCCTATTCCAACCGAGAGAATTTGCTCCAGCATGTCCTATATCTCCCCAAAACATTTCCATCCATACTCATTCGAAACAACGATGAACGAAAGTATTATTTTTCATAGTACGACAGGATTCGAGTGACCTTTCGACATTCCGCTCAAGAGAAAACATTATACCATGTCCAACTCCATGATAACAGCTTCCCTGATGCTTAGTAGGAATACCCGAACATACGGATTCAGGATTTTTCTGAAGCTCGCTATGATGCAAAAATAGCTCTTCGAGAATTCCATGCATATATCCTCCCGCACACACGTCATCCACTGAGGTATTTTCTATATTTCCACTTGACCAAGTCATGGCACGAGAAAACCCAAAAAGCTCATACGCGCGATGTCCGAGATCATGGGACATATCATGACAATTGCGAGATAATCTGGTATCTGACTCAAGGGTTCGGATCATATGCGATATACTGGTATCATCATGCACATCCAGCATAGCGAGAAACTTATCGCGAGTTTTCTTGAGCGATTCCTGTGTTTTATCGATTGGTACAAATGGTTTGTTCGGATCAATGACTCGAATGATGCCTCGATGATTTGATTTTTCGTGATTGTGATAAGCGTAGGTTCCCGTAGATCGAAATATATACAAATACACTCCTCCAGGCAAATATGATCTCCGGGCATCAAAAAGAGAGAAATCCGTATGGAGCGGATGGGGATCTGACGCCGTCCACATGGGCAGATCAGACTGATTCCAAAAAAGTATAGGAGTACCAATAGAAATCTCTACAAAATCGGAACTATACCCTGAATTAGTATAGATAATATTCTGCATGGGAAGATCTCAGTAGTCTCAAACGGGGACTGATTGGAAAATGGAAACAATAGGAATCAAGAGAATAAGGAATGAGTACATAGCAATAACAATATTTATATTTGAGTGAATCTCTGGATCTGTTGTCAGTTATATTCGACGATATCATGCCAGAGTAAGAGTGGACGAGTGACGAACTCACATCCATACGCCCAGCTCTCAGGTGGCACTCTATAGAGCGGTCGATAGACTACCATATCTTCATGAGTCTCTGAGTGACGAGCTATACCGATCACTTCATAGGTATGATCCGTTCATCCACTAGATTTGTAGTGACGCCAGTGGGAGAGTGGAAGAGGATTATTTTGCATGGAAATTAGTTTACTTGATTCGGATATTCTCACTTGAGAGCATGTTCCATAGCTTCGATCCATTGTTCCCCATTGCGTTTGAAGCATTCATCTGTACACCATCCGAGACTCGCTCATGGCATGATGTTTCATTTGAGATTTTCTCTATTATCGAGAGGATCGTCACAGCCGAATCCTCAGATTTTTCCCTCCTCTGCAAGTGAGATGAAGAGAGCATTGTCGAAATGTGCTATAGATATGACGAGGACTGTCTTTTTGAGATTGGCGAGGAGTTCTGGAGAGAGTATATGAAGTGTTTCATTGTTCTTTGCAAGGGTATAAAATATCACATCTGACTCTCGTAAGAGATCTGCGAGTTCGAGATATGAGAATCTTCTATCCCGAGTCGAGCGAGACCAATACATCGTCTGCATACTCAATCCCTGAGTCATCTCTGCGATACGAGTTCCGATGCGACCGAGTCCGATGATTCCAGCTTTTTTACCTGAGAGTTCTATACCACGATACGCATTGAAATCTGTCTTCCAACCATCTCGGATCACGAGTGGGAGCCTACGAGCCAGAGAAAAAGCTATAGACATGGCCTGTTCTGCAACAGCATTGGTAGAGAATCCTCTCAAATTGGTCACAGGGATTCACTTGGACTTGAGATAGTCAATATCGATATAGTCAAATCCTGTCGTCTGGAGGCATATCGTCTGAATATCTTGCATGAAGTCGATATCTTCTCGAGTTATCTTCCAGTCGCAGAAGTCTGGGTCGATTGCCACTATCTTCGGCTCATTAGGATGAGAGAGAGTTGATATCTTGTATTCTTTGCGGAGTTGTATAGTACTCGACATCAAACATGCTTTCGAGATATCTCCTCTGATCGAGAGAGAATATGAGATGGAGATTCGGAGAAAGAATTATGAGTTTCATAGGACAAAATTATAACGAAATAATATGTTGCAAGTCACTAAATTCTTTTATATGAAAATCAGGAAAAATCTCAGGATATTCATGAAAACAAAGCACTGTTTGAGCTCATGATGCTTTACCACCGCTAATATCGGTTTTTCCGTCTCATACGACCCATTTATGAGTTGGTTTTCCATAGAGTGTTTCGAGCTTCACAAAAGAAGTCAAGAATACGTCTGGAGCAGGTTTTTTGTGTTCGACTTCGTTGGCACTCGTACTCGCGTCAATCATATCAAGTGAGAAATATGCGATAAACGCATCGATGAACTCTCGACAAGCCCCAGAAGATATGCCCATCTTGATTCATCGAGTCTGAAGAATACGAAGAGTCTCTATAACTCATGGCATGAGTGAGATTGTTCACTCTCATAGCAAAGTGATGACACGATCATCTTTGGACTCTATGAATATATCGATCTCATCATAAGAAAATGATACACTGTGTTGAGTCAGACACTCTGCAATCCACTCACTCGGAGATCTGCCAGCGTAGGTTTTTCCTATGAGAGTAGACTCCATGGTAACTCCCTTTGACGCAAGAAAATCAGACTCAATCTTCTCATGAATTCGCTGAGTATCTGCGAGAGTACCGTCAAGATCGAAAACAATATGAATCATAGAAAAAAATAATATTACTTCACGAGCACTGCCTTGATCCTCCTTACCCCTGAACTACTGGATTCTTCCTTTACAATACGAAATCTTCCCATCTCCTGAGAGTTCTCCACATGAGGACCACCACATAACTCTCTGGAATATATAGTACCATCGCCTCCAACCATAGAATACACCTTCACAATATCGAGAATCTCACAGTATCCGTAAGAACTCGAAGAAGTGATTGGCATAGTAATATAGAATGATGAAAAAACTAATGAAGTGACTTCTCAAGTACTCACGTAGAAGTAAGAATTCATCAACTAAATGTACTATTTCCATCTGTAGCATACACTCATCCGAGATATTTGAGCTTGGATGGATTACATCTAGGAATAATGCTATATACTATACCACTATCATTTACCCGATCCCAACCAAACCAATAGCAATTATTTTTATCGATCATATATTTTCATTCTCACCAATCTCGATGTATATTTGTGAGTGGACGGAATGTTTTTGGATCAGCTCACTTCACTTGATCGAATGTCGTAAATCAGATATCAGTTGGCCAGATATTTTTTGAATCCATCAGAAACCCATCTCGTATCTGGATATATTCTTTTTCTGAGAGTGGTATTCAAGCAAAAGCTAGAGTGTTTTTGCTATCATATTCAAATACATATCCATCAACTACTATAAGATCTGACTTATTTTTTAATATACGAAAACTTCATCTGTCACCATTTTTTCCTACAAATAACGAATAGTAGGCATTCTTATCTCGAAAATAAGCAATATTCCCTATATTCGGAAATGACGTTACAAACTTTTCTAAACTATTTTTATCCGGAGGATTTCCATCAGTACAATTTCATGATGTATCGCAAAGAGATATAGGTAATGATACTCTTTCATCTTGTTCCCATGCTACAAGATCTTTTGCCTGTACCCATTTACCTATTTCTGACTCTTGAGTGATAACTTTGGTTCTTTGTTTATAAGGGGGAAAATTCCCGTTCAGAACGATTTTTTGTATCACCTCTTCTCATTTTGCATTCTTAAAAATTACATCAATATTCCCATCTGGTTTCTCGTCCAATCTTTGGAATTTTGCAAAAAGGTAGTCATTTAGATTCGTATCCCCGCCTGTACCCGTTATAATAGTCATGGAAGGATTAAAGTCTGTCTCAAAATAGAGTCCTCATATCTTATTCCAAGTTTTATCAAAAATAGTAAGTCCAGTAGCTCATATTAGAAAATTATATTTTGATGATTGTCTGTACTCAGATCCCGCATAATCATCATCGATTGCATATTTTTCACCTTTTCGAAGATCTACAATAACTATGGGTCCGTGGGATCAGAGGGATATCTGCAGAAGACTATCACTAAAAGAATAAGGCGAAAGAGCATAAATAATATAGCTTCGAACACAACCTCACACTTGATCTGGTGAAAGATAGGTGGCAGGATCTTGCATTTTTCAGGTTGTATCTTTTTTCGTGTGATCTAGATAGCGGCACATTGGATTAAAAAATATATAATCTTTAAGTACGGATCATGATGCCTTTAGGACAGCATCATGATCAAATGTATATATGAGCTTTTCTCTATAGTAGACATCTGACTGGAGATTCGTCTGCACAAGACGAAATCCATTATTATAATTCTTGGTATTTTCTGAAAGGATCATTGGATCAATGTCACACCAGTCAACTTCAACAGTATTGTATGGAGTGCTAGTAATTGCCATCATATCAGGACATACTCAATTATCAGCTTTTTTGAGCTTTTTTTGTTGAGCATAAACAATCATTTGCTGACACGTAGATATATCTCAAGTACCTGTATTACAAGACTTCTTCAAGATATCATAATATCAAGCATGATTGATTGTTAAGGATTGATTCTTCGGCTCTTGAAGTGAACAAGAAGACAGAGAGACAGAAGATACGAGTAATAGGAATACAATATATTTTTTCATATGTGTAGGTAAGTTATTATCTAAAAATTGGTACTATTTCACGAGCACAGCCTTGATCCTCCTGACCCCTGAACTACTCGATTCTTCTTTTGCAATACTAAATCTTCCCATCTCACGTGAATTCTCGACATGAGGACCACCACAGAGTTCCCTGGAATATATAGTACCGTCAGCTCCAACCATAGAATATACCTTCACAATATCTGGATATTTTTCCCAGAAGGCGCCTTCTACGCCAGAGTTTTTGGCTTCCATCTTATCCATATTCGTGATCGTCACGGCAAGCCCTGAGGAAATAGCGAGATTCACGTATTCCTCTACGGCGAGAATCTGTTCAGGCGTCATCTTTTGTGAGTGAGTGAAGTCGAACCGGAGTCTTTCCGCCGTGATATTGGATCCTGCCTGATGTACTCCTTCTCCGAGAACCTGGCGCAGACCGGCAAGCATGAGGTGACACGTCGAGTGCAGTGCAATCGTCTCTGGAGAGCTATCTCCGAGTCCTCCGACAAACTTACCAGCACTCGCAGTACGAGAGAGTTCTTGATGTTTCTCGAATGCCGTAGCAAATCCCTCTGTATCTACCGTGAGTCCATTTTCTTTCGCGAGCTCTACTGTCATCTCAAGTGGGAATCCGTAGGTATCAAAGAGGGTAAAGGCTTTTCCTCATGATATTTGCGTGATGGATTGCCCACTGCGTTCGAATGCTACGCGAAATCCTGCCACAATCTTCTCAAATTCTTTTACTCAATCCTTGAGTGTTTTTGCGAACTTCCCTTCCTCGAGGGATAATTCATTGTTTATTTTTTCAGCGTTTATAGATACACTCTCATAAATCGGTGAAAATTGCTCGATATACATACTGGCAATAGTTGCCGTAAATGGGAGCTCATATCCCATCTTATACGCCTCACGGATGGCTCGACGAATCAGACGACGGAGAATGTAGCCTTGATCCACATTCTTCGGGGTCACGCCATCAGCAATCATATGGGTTGCGGTACGAATATGATCCGCAATGATGCGAGCTGACCGCTCTATGTAGTTTGTTTCTCCGACAATTTGCTTGATTTTCTCTAGCACTGGTGCGAATGAATCCGTCTCGTAGACACTCTTCATATTATTGAGCGTGACAGCACATCTCTCGATTCCCATACCCGTATCGACACACTGTGCAGGAAGGATATCGAGAGTGTTGATATCCACACGATTGTACTGCATGAATACATTGTTCCAGATTTCCATCCATTGTTTTGGCTGTGTTCCAACATTGGATCCTGCTGGAGGTAGACCGACTCCCATATAGTAGAATATCTCAGTATCTGGACCACATGGGCCAGTTGGACCTGCGGCCCACCAGTTATCTTCAGCCGGCAAGTACGAGATACGATCCGTTGGCATTCCGATTGATTTCCAGATGGTGGCTGATTCTTCGTCTCGTGGAGCATTGGCATCTCACTCGAATACCGTCACCGATATCATCGCAGGATCAAGCGCGAGCCATGATTTCGAAGTGAGGAATTCCCAACTCATCTCAATCGATTCACGCTTGAAATAATCACCCAATGACCAATTTCCAAGCATCTCAAAAAACGTCAGGTGCGTATCATCACCGACATCATCGATATCTCCGGTTCGCACACACTTCTGTACATCAGCAAGACGCTTCCCCGAAGGATGAGGCTCTCCGAGGAGGTATGGGATGAGTGGTTGCATTCCCGCGGTGTTGAAGAGTACGGATGGATCATTCTCAGGAACAAGAGGCGCTGATGGGATGATCGCATGATTTTTGGAACGGAAAAAGTCGAGGTATTTCTGGCGGATGGTGGATACGAGGATAGGAGACATAAATAGAGGGATACATAAATAAAAGTAGTAAACCGATTATACAGAAATCTCATAAAAATCCACTCGAATATTTGACAAGAGAGAGAGAGAGAGTGATAGCGTAGTAGAGTCCGCCATGATCGTGCGGGAATCATGGAGCGCTCACTCGCTCCTCAAAAATTGATTTCCTGTCCGAGGTGAGTCGGATGGGGTTAGGATTGTCATGAAAGTGACAGTTTGCGTTATCATTGTCAAGAATGGGATCTTCGGGCTGAAGATTCTTCACTCGATGACCAGAACAGCGGAAAGCCTCGATGAGGCACTCCGTCTCGCTGATGCCCACTACTCAACTTTTTTCTTGAGCAGAATACCTCCGCTCAGTCACAAGCTTGTAGTTACGGCGATTCACGTCGAACAGTAATCCACACCCCTCTCTCGCCGCCACCTTCGGGTGCGCGGCTGGTTTTTTGTTTATTATTTCACTATCCCTATCCCCTTCCATCCGCCATAGAGTACTAACGGGGAATATCTAGATTGAAGATTGAAAGTCATTCCATTTCCATCAAACAAACTCAGGTGATATACCTGTAGCAAATATCCACCTGCTGAATGTAGTTCCATACATTTCTGATGTATTGGACATAATTACGTTATGGATAGTTCAGGAAATGGAATCCTTTACGCTATATGCAAAGTGGCTTCATTTTCACTCCGTTCTGGTTCATTCCATAAATTGTAAGAAGTTGATCATCTCAGACTGTTTCATTCTCTGTGGAAAATTGATATTCTTAATACTCTCTTGTCTTTTAATTTTCATTCTTTCTTGTTCTTGTCTTTTTTGTGTTTCAGTTCTCTCAGTATCTCAGTCATTGCTTGGGTCTCATCAAGCCTGAGATCTGAACCGTTTTTTTGGTATACGTTGAACCTGGTCAATTCTGTTTCTTACTAGTTCAAGTAATGGATAAGTTCACACGTCAGGGGTTGTGTGATGAGCAATATTTACTCTCAGGCTTGCGATGAGTTGAATTGTCTGGCGAAAAAGTCACTGTATTTCTGGATCAGCCCCTCTTTCTAAGGCTTTTAGAGATGTATTGAGAGTATCAATGAGCCTGAAGAATGCCTTTTCATCAGTATTTCATCATGATTCTATTGCTGAGATAGCTTGCTTAAAGGCAAAGAGCGCTTCTAATGTTCTTAGGAAAAAATCTTGGTTCTTGTTTGGTAATCTCTCCAAAAATGGAAGGAGCATACCTGTTCTCTTATTCATTGTCTTTTGATTTCTTTTTGCCTGAAACAAAAATAAATAAGCGGCTAGTACCTCGAGTCATACTCATAACAGCAGAAAATACGGTCATCTGATCACTTCACTGAAACTTATCTTTCAGGAAATAGCATCTGATAAGCGTGCACTCGTATTTTCTATAATTGGTTTCGTGATAGGTTTGTCTCCAATAAAGCTATTTGGTACAGCGTGGATAGAGACAGCAAATGCAACGGTATAAATGAGATGCAAAATAGGATTTCTTGCTCTACTCCTCTCCTCTATTTCTAAATGCTTTAATTGTAGTTGATAGTTCTTTGGAATTGGCTCTCTATAATCATGTAACGGCTTGGAAGCTACATATTGGAGATACGGTCATGCGAGCATAGGAATAGTTGAAATTGGTGCTATCCAAGTACAATTTACAGTATATATAACCGTCGATAATAGAATAGAAATTACTTCTACCACTGAGAACGCTGAAGTAATTATATGATGTAAATCCTGATCTTTCAGTATCCTCTGCAGGATAGTCTGACGGAGTGCTTCAACCTTTGTGTTTTCATTCAGAAATGTTGCCTCTATGATACCTATGAGTGCATCAACAACTCATATATAGTCATCTTGAGTCAGTCTTACCTGACTCCTAATTTTCATGTCTAAAGACGCAAAAGTTTCTGCAAGTTTCTGGGTTTGCGGTCGAATAATTCAAGTGGATCAGGCAACTCAACAATATCATTGTAAGTCCAGTAATCAACTGAACTGATCAGCTAATGATGCTAAAATACCTTTTGTATTTCATAAAAAAGGAGCTTCTGCTTGAACCTGCAAACTTACTAGTGATCGTGCCATATTTTTTTAAAATAGATTAAATTTCCAACTGCAACACATGTAATTGTCAATTTAAAATAGAAATGTCGTAAGGTTTTTAAAAATAGAAATGTCGTAAATGGATGGATTTCTATGTGAGTGTTGGTTGCCAATGTGGATCGA
>JAYSPL010000021.1:0-7270 GCA_043722085.1 Candidatus Altimarinota bacterium
CTTCTCATTCCATTTGATTATGAGGCTTTGCCTCTTAGTTCTACATTCCATTCGCAGTAAAAATTCGTTTCACTCTTTTTATCTTCTCATTCCATTTGAACTATGAACAATACTTCCTCTTCCCTGATTGTTGGTGTGGCGCTCGTTGTTGCGGCATGGATACTGGTACAAAACCTGAATCATACCACCATGGTAACCACTACGAACCAAAACAGTATATCGGTCAATGGTGATGGTCAGGTATTTACCACTCCAGATACATTCTTGCTGCAGGTGGTTGCAGAGGAGAAGACAAAAACTACCGAACAAGGATTTGCGGCAGTAGCTAAAAAAATCGCAGATATACAGAAACTCATGAAGGATAATGGAATTGCCGAGAAGGATATCCAGAGTATCAATATCGCAATCAATCCTCACTATAACTATGGCAATGGCAAAACAACTCTTGACGGATATACGGCAACCCATGGCCTCTCTATCAAGATTCGAAATCTCAAAGTGATAGATACTATTCTGACTTGAGTCAGCCTGATTGCCGGAGTACAGATCCAAAATACCTCCTATGATATCGATGATAAAACTTTGTTTTTCAGAGAGGCTCGCAATCTTGCGATAGCAAAAGCCCGTCAGAAGGCGGAAGATATGGCGAAGGCCACGGGTATCAGTATCTGAAAGGTGATATCCATCAGTGAGTCGCAATCTTCCAATCCTCCCATATTTCAAAATCTGATGAAGATGACTATGTCCAGTGATGCTGGAAATGCTGGAACCGTCTCAGTAGGACAACTCGAAATCAGTACAACGGTATCTATCAACTATGAGATACGGTAATAACTTGATCTTATCCAAAAAAAATCAATTCCAAGTATGCTCTTGGGGTTGATTTTTTTGAATTTTCCGTATTCTAGGTTCTGAGTTCTAAAATCTAATCACTCCTTATGGCTAATATCGATCACGTGCCGAGCAAACAGATGCTCAATCTCCTGCATATCCTTCCCGCTTTTGCAGATGAAGCCACATTCCGCATCAATACCCTGATAGAGCTCAACTCTATGACGATCAACAAGTATGAGATCATCACCGAGTCAGGGCAACTCAAGCTTGACCGAGTCGGATTCTCTACACTTGCCTATCCATTTGCCTATGGTGCGATTCCCTGTACATGGGATGAAGATGGAGATCCACTCGACGTCGAAATTGTTGGAGTGACAGAGCCACTCGCACCTGGATGCCTTGCGGAAGTTCGCATCATCGGAATTATGAAGTTCGATGATGGTGGTGAAGTAGATGATAAGGTAATTGGAGTACTTGCCGATGACAAGCGAATGGATCATATTACGAGCTATATCCAGCTTGGAGCACACTGGCAAAAAGAAACTCAGTACTACTGGGAACACTACAAAGACCTTAAAAAACCAGGAACCTGCAAGGTCAATGGATTCTATGATACGACAGAAGCTATTAGAATTATTAAGGAATGTGAGGTACGATACACGGAGGAATATGCTCCAAAATTTAACTAATACTTTTTAGCTTTATACTGTATATGACTCTCGATCTCTACTCATACCTCCTCTCCATATCAGTCCTTTTTGTCGGATCTTTGACGCTGGTTTCTTTTTTTGGATATTTCCTCAATGCCTCTATCCGGAAAACCATACAGAGTATTCCCTATTCATATTTTTTGAAACTCATTGGATTTCTGGCAATATTCTCTACTGCCGCAGTTCTCATATATCAACTCTACTTTGAACTCGCAGTTTGTGAACTTTGCTGGTGGCAACGAATTTGTATGTTTCCGATTGATATCATTGTTCTCGTTTCACTCTACTACCATACAAAAACAAATCACGTAATCATAGGAATTCTCTCGCTGTTTGGAGTCTTCTTTGCAGGATATCACTACTACTACCATTTCCGTGGGTGGGTACTTGGTGAAGTAGTCTCTCTCCCCTGTTCTGTGGGCTGACTTCTGCCTGCTTGTACTGACAACAACGGCATACTGCAGTTTGGATTCATCACGATACCCTTCATGGCACTCGTCGTATTTCTCACCATAGCCTGGCTCACATATATAGCTCATCGAGTGAAAAAATAACACTACAATCTCCTCCCGTGAAGGTGGGATTTTTTTGCTTATTTTAGTTTTTGCTCTATACTCACGTTCATGCAAAACCAAACAAACAACCCCACTCGTCGTCTTGTACTCACTTGTCAATCGGGTCTCGAATCGCTCGTCAAGCGCGAATGCGAGAAGCTCGGCTGCACCGAGATACAGGCACAAGACAGGCTTATCTCTTGTACTGGGACAGATCAGAATATGTATGAACTCCTCATATGGAGTCGCTTCTCGAATCGAGTCTATATCGAACTCAATCAACAAAAAATCGAAGACTTCGATAGTCTCTATGATACGCTCAATGCGCTGCCTTGGAATGAATACCTCACTGGAAAAGAACGAATTATTATCGAAGCGTCTTCTACTCGCTCAACCCTGGAGAGTATTCCAACGATCCAAAGTGTGAGTCAGCGTGCCATCTTCTCGACTCTCAATACCCCAAATCTTACGAATGGCATCGAGGTACATATCCTCATATTGATTGTCGATAATATGGCACATATTCTCCTCGATATCACGGGAGATCCACTGCACAAGCGAGGATACCGACGAGAAGCCTGAGAAGCACCGATCAAGGAGAATCTTGCCGCAGCGATGGTCGCATTTGCCAACTGGAAGTATTCGTCTCCACTCTGTGATCCGCTCTGTGGGTCGGGAACTGTCGCTATTGAGGCGGTGATGATTGCTCGCAATATTGCGCCAGGACTGGCTCGCAATTTTCGTGTAGAAGAACTCAAGTTTTTTGATCGATGAATCTATACCCAAGTCCAAGATGTCGCTCGAAGTCGAATCTACCCAAGTGGCAAGTATAGCGTGACCGCAATTGACATTGATCCTGAGATGATCCGTATCGCGCGTGGCAATGCGAAACGAGCCGGAGTGTTTGATGATATCGTATTCTCGGTTGGTGACTTCGTTATTTCCGCAAAAACCGAAGGAATCGTGATATCCAATCCCCCTTATGGGAATCGTCTGCAAAATAATCAGATAGACGAGATCTACCGGAAACTGGTTCGAACCGTGAGTGAACAAGGAGGAGGATTTATCACATCTCATCCACTCGAATGAAAGCATTCACTTGCCAACAAGAAACTCCTCAATGGTGGGGAAGAATGTAGGTTCTGGTACAAGAAAGTATAAGGCAAAAACAGCAACCTCGTGTTGCTGTTTTTTTTATATGAGTTGTTTCTATGTATCCTTATTGCTTCCAAAGAATCACTTGATCTTTGCAACGATTCCTTCGGTATTTTTGAATGAATGGCCGATATCTTCTAGTGCCTCACCGATTCCTGTTTTACCATTCCCGTCGATATCTTTTCCGGTAAGTTCCTTCATGGCATGAGCGAATTCCTCGCGATCAATATAGGGAAGATTGCTAGGATCAATACCGATTTTCTCGGCGGTCGCTGTGAGACCATTAGTCACCAGTTCTGTTTCGAATGTATTTCCGAGTCCAGCCTTGAGTTTGGCAATAATCTCACTCGAAACTCCACCATCCAAGAGTTTTTTGCTAATTTTATCCATAAAATATTATTATATATATGACTTTTTGCGGAGTATTTCCCTAAAATCTCCTCAAATTATATGATTTTGAGGTAGCAATGCAAGAGATTTTGTACCTTCAGTCTACTATAGTATGGTGATATATCCTCATTTTTTTGGAGGAATGAGAATGATGTGCTATGCTGAACACATGACACCAACTCTATCGTATGCATCAGTACAGCATAATTTTTCTAGCGGAATATCGCTTGGGGAACATTTTCTGGATGAGGCCACGTGGAATAGTCTCTCTGCATGAGCACAAGAGGCTATGCTAGAACTCTCAAAAACATCAGTTGAATATATGGACAGTGCTATAGACACCGCCATATCTGGCGACGCTTGATTCCCATATTTATGGAAGCAGACGACTCTCGACTCTATCCAAGAACAAGCGAATGCCGATGAAAAAAGAGATCGCGAAATAGAACAATCCACTCTCCTCTCTCTAATGATATAATTCATGTGAATCGATCAGATACATCTCGAAACATCTGGAAAATGAGAGAAAATCACAAAGGAAAACGCTGTCGATAATCTCAAAATTCTCTGAGATGTAAAACAATATCTTGCAAAACTCTCTGCGAAAGAGAGTGCGAGTCGTCTCGCAAATCCTGAAATCCAAAAACAGATTACTGCATTTCTCGAGAAAGCAGCCAACAATGGACTCCCAAAAAATCTAGAAAAATTCAACGCTAAGTCATTCGATATTGATGGAGATATAGGACTCGATAGATTTAAATTCGGACGATTTTCCGAAGCGATGCAATGAGCCATTGCACAAATAGTAGCACTGGATGGAATGTGAGCTTTTGAGGAAGTCCACAATGAGTCAAAACAAGTAGGAACATGGACGACTCTCGATAAATGATTGGCAAAAGAATTGGATTTTTGAGTAAGATTTTTAGGAAAAAAGTGAGACTCGAGCTTCATCGAAGGCGCTATCAAAAGACTCGGGACTATCTCACCAGAAGAACTCCATAAGATGAGTGAAAAACCATTTTCATTCTCCATTGATGGTATGAAAGATATATCTATCCTGCTCGCAAAAGAACTCGGAAGTGGCGTCGAGGATATGATTCGGTTTGTGACCAATATCCCCGCCTGACTCATCCTCCTTCCCCGCTATCTCACGTATCGAGTCGATAGTAACTCGTCTGATATCAAAACTAAAACCGAATGAGAGATCAAGCTCTCGGAACTCGTCGAAGCCAATAGCTCTCTCGCGATCGTAGAGCTCCTCTGAGAAAAATGAATCCAGATGATTTCGCAGCTTGCGAGTATGATGAAGAGTGGAAAACAAGGAGATATTGCTATGCTCACGGTCACGATTGCTGGACTGCTTGCTGGAGGTGCCGGTGCGGTGAAGCTCGCGAGTTCTATGGCTCGGAAATCCGCAGTAGAATCTGCTCGTAGAGCAGGTTCTCTGGGACGAACTATCGAGTGACGAGCTATGAGAAATACACTCAAAGATGTTTCCAAAACTGCTGGCAGAGTGGCTGAAGTAGCTGGAAAAGTAGATAATATTGTATCAGGAACTGCCGCTATCGGGAAACTCACCAAGGTTGTAACAAGTAGTGTCAGACAAGTAGCTCCAGCCCTAGGACAAGCGGCCAATGATAATCTACATATGACCGAGCTCGAGCGGGCTCGAGCCAAGAGACAAGCAGTGGTAGTAGCGGACGCAGTAAGTAGTATGGAAATGCAGGGTACCGGAACTCATGGCCCAGCGAGTTGACCTCGTATGTTAGCAAATTCCTATGATGGAAGGAGTACTTTGTCTCTGCAAAATGAGTTTAATTACCTTAGATCTTCCCGTGATGCTGACAATCGATTGACCCCAAACGAAGGAAGACTCCTACAAGAGATCCATCGAAGGGAGAATCTCAACAATCCGCAAGCCACTCCAGCTACTGTGACTCCAATAAAAAGAGAACCAGTTGAAACTCAAGCTCCAATTGATCTCTCTGCAAAACTTGCGAAAGAACTCGATAATTTTCGTGATACTGTACTATTGCCTAAGTGAGCAAACAATCCACCACTCCTCTATATCGAACGCAATAGCGCAATTGAGATAGGACGATTCAATTCTATGACAGCCGACGGAAAGGTGATGGTCGAGTTCATCAAGGATGGAAAGATGGTACAGAAAGCATACTCGCTCAAGGACTTGAATGATCTCAATAATCCTGATAAGCGATTGAGTCCATTGATCACTCCAGAGGTCATAGGAAAACGAGCGAATATGAAAAAAGCCTATGCGAAGTCTAAAGTGAATCCACTAGAAATACTCCAAAATGCGAAGCTCGAAGACGCGGAACGTATAGGAAAAGCTGAGAAAATTCTCGGACGTACACTCGATCAGTGGGAACAATTAGCTATCGATCATATCCATACTAATATCTCAAAATGAGTCTATAACAATACTGTCTGAGATCTCCGAAAAATGTATGAGACTTGGCAAGAGATGACTCACCATAAGCGAACAACGGATCTTGCACAAAACAAAGCACAATTCATTGAGTTCCGCAAACTCGTGGAGAAAGGCATCCTTGGTTCTGATGCACCTCTTCCACCTCGTGCGCCAAGTACTGGGAAGGTGTTTCTGGAAGCGCCGAGACCGCATGATACACTTCGTAGTCCAGAGATCGCCGCAGAAACAGAGTGATTACTCCATAAGATCAACATGAGATGAACTGATTTTCTAGAAGCACGACTCTCAGGAAAACCAATGAGCCAAGCAGAGCTCAATGCATTATCAGTCTATCATACTGAGGAACACGCTTCGAGTATTGAAAAACTCTCTGCATTTTTAGAAAAAGTATATGAGAATGAGGGATATACTGGAGATCAGGCGAAGATGTACGCGGAAGCTATGAGATTCGCACAAGAGACGCAACTCGAAGCACTCCTCAGAAATATCAATACGGTTCCTGCCTCAACCATTATCAATCATCTAAAGGGTGACAGCGTGAATGCTTCAAAAATTTTGAAGGCACTCTTAGAAAATGCTCCTACGAAAACAAAACTTGAGTTCTTTGCGAAACTCGAAAACGATACTCCCCTTCTGAGTAAAATAATCACGAGTGAGCATGCGGATAGTTTTATAAAACAAATCTGAGCAAATACACAATCTACCAACAGGATCCTCTCTACTATAATCAATACTACGGATATCCTGCGTACTATGAAGCCCGAACACCTCAAGGCCGTAGACGTCATCCTAGAAAGAATGATAGAACAAAATCAATTCACTGCAGGACTCGTCGGTACACTTCGTAGCAAGCTCGCAGTCGCGCGAGATGCCAAGAGTCCTACCAAACGGATCAAAAATTTCCTGCAGAACGGCGATGATGAAACCAGGGTCAAGCTCTCTGAAAAATCGAGCCCTGAGAGAGCAGTCTGGAACGGCATGTTTGAAGAACATCGAGTCGATATCGATGGCGGGATGAAACAACTCAATATGGTACAACGCTGAGAAAAAGACTTCTTTCATCTCGAATCACTGGCCACCTTTTTCAATATGACGTTTCCAGAACTTCCGGTAATCGTTCAGAAAGCATTCATCAAACAATTCATATCTCCAAAAGATGCCAAGTACCATTCCCT
>JAYSPL010000022.1:0-18978 GCA_043722085.1 Candidatus Altimarinota bacterium
AGGCTGATGAAATAATCCTCATGGAACTCAGGAACCAAACAAAAGAAAAAGAAGGAACTACGGTGTAGTTCCTTCTTTGCGGTTAGTGTGAGTGATTACGTCTATACAACTTGACAAGGATCTTCATACCGATATACTATTCTCCAATAGAATCATTGCACATTTTTATTATTTTAACTAAACTCTATATGAAGTCTCCCATCAAAGTATGACTCAATCTGTTGACTCTTGGGCTCATAAGTCTCTGAATATATACGGCCAATAGGGCTGAGGCAATCGATACGCTTGAAGAAGGCTATCAAATAAGTGGAACACGGGAGATCAATACCCCTGAGGGTTGTATGGTAGTTGTCAGTCCTGGTCCTTCCACATTTGCACCTACGAGCACATGGACAGAATGGAATGCATTCAAGGCAAGTGCCCCATGATTATGAATCTCACTCAGTGCATCTTGCGCTGGTGCAGGTGGTGATAGTGGAGGTTGAGGTTGAGGTGGTGATAGTGGTGGTGGTGGAGGCGGTTGAGGTGGAGGTGGATGTGGTGGTGGTGGTGATTGTAGCTAATATTATTTCTTAATACTCTGTTTATGAAATCAGTTTTTTATACAATAGGAGCGCTTATTGTTCTCTGATTGGGCTATTGGTACTATACGAGTAGTCTCGCACGAACACTTCCCAATGTTCGAACACCAGCGAGCGTCGAGAGGACCACATGAGCCAAGTATGCCACTACTGGATCATGAGTCGATAGCTTCCTGCTTCTCCAGAATACGAATCCACTTTTCTGACAAGCCATCGGGCTCTCTGAAAACAAAGACTATACATGAGCACTTAATCTCCTTGGGAAAGCTAAAAACATGGCCACATCTCATAATGAACGAGCCATAGTAGACTTCAACATAGCGAGTAGTAGATTTGCGCTGAATCGTTTGGATGGCGTACGCTCCTATACTGATCTCGCCAAGAATCCCGCCTATGAAGCTCGGGTACGAGCACTCTCTCTACAACGTATCTACCTGATGTATCGTAAGTATTGAGACGTCGAAGTTTTGCGCACTGCCATTGAAGCTATGGGAATTGTATGGATTTCTGAGGATCAGGCTACATTGGAATATATGAAAAAGGCATATGCCCTCTATCCATTACCAGGGTCAACCCTATTTCTCATGCAGCAAGAACTGGGTAGTGTGCGTAGCAAGAGTGCTGCTGAGGCTATATACCAGAAATACAAGCTCGTGATCGATGCTGGCATCCTAGAGATGCAACAACATGCATGAGAACTTACCGAGGCGACAAGTGCGATGCTCCTCAGGGCAAAGATCCTCGGTGAGCTCCATAGAGAGTATGCCATGGGTTCTCGTAGAGATATTGAACAGCTCTACAAGAACCTCATCCAATTTGACCAAGAAAAATGATTAACCGTGAATAAGCAATATACCCTAGTATATTATGCGAATTTTTTAGCTGATATCAATGATGTCGTAGCCGCTCAGAATACTATCAAAATTCTCCTCGAGGAAGGCCTAGACCCTGCTCTGAATGAATGACTTCCAAAAGCAAAGGAGTTATCCGCTCTACGAAGTATGACACCGATAACCGACAAAAATGTTCAGGATTTTATTACATTTCTCTGACCAATTAGATAACTATGTCTATTCGATACATATATCCGAGTATAGCTGTACTCTTGAGTCTCATATCATGAATACTGCTAACACTCTACATTCCCAGTATACGCTATACCCAATACGTAGAGCCTACTCGAGTAGAGGTCACTCCCACGCAGGCAAGGACTGAGATGATGACAAGTGGTACTGGAAACTATCTCTTTTTCGACGTACGATCACTCAAAGAGTATAATGAGCTCCATGCCCTCGGTTCGACGAGTGTACCCATAGCGGATCTCTACAATTTGTGGCGAGATAACCTTCCCCGTGATAGCAAAAAACAAATATACCTCATCTGTACAAGTGGCAGGCTTGCTGCAGTAGCGTATGATTTTTTGGAACATCATGGATTTCGCAATATCAAGCATATCGAATGAGGCATATCCCAATGGATCAGTGAGAATCAACCCGTTGTAGCCAAGAAGCTCTTCAATAACTAAATCTCGGCAATGGTTGCAAAATGAAATACGAAACAAAACATAAAAGTTGGGCCAAAAAATAATATTTGGCTTTTTGCTATATACGGTCTCAGTATATGTTTACTGATTTTTTTGCTCTATCAAACTGGGCTATACATTGCCAACACAATTGCGTGAGGTACTCGTATAGGTCATGTAGCTCAAGAAAAAGATATACCGTATATCCGACCCATTTGACCGGATGAGCGCTATCGCTGGAGGAGTTCTGGCAAATACACTCTCGTAATATATGAGAGTCTCGATTGCAAATCCTGTCGCAAGCTCAATAGAGAAATACTCAAAAATATCGCTCAGTATCAGTGAAAATTCAATCTTGCCTATCGAAACGCACCACTCGTAGATCTCGAGCCTCTTGTAGCTGAAAAATCACTCATTGCTGAGTGCGTCTACTCCACTGATGGCAATACAGTTTTTTTTGATTTTATTGATAGCTTCTATTCGAACTATCAAGTATTCCAGAAAGATAATAATTGGGTAAAAGATCTGGCCAAAAAGATAATGACACATCCTAATATGCTGAGTGTGTGCCTCGCAGATCCACTCAAAAAACAGAAAATAGCTGACGATGTCAAAAACAGTATCGCTGACGGCGTCAATTTCACCCCTAGTGTAGCCATATTTTATGATGGAAAACTGGTATGACGCTATGCATCAGGATTTTATGGAACGATGCGTATCATCAACTATCTCTCCACATTCGAGAACAATGCAGATCAATTTTGGAGTGATGAACTCTTCAATAAGATTCAAAAATGAAATCAGTAATGAAATCCGTACATCTCTAGCATAGTGAGATCACCCCTGCTATCCCATGACAGGGACTATACATACATTGTATAGAGTAATACTACTTATATTGTTTCGTCGATCAGTCCATGATCCCGTAGTGTCTCAATCTGAGTAACCGTACAGATTTCCGTGAGCTGTAGAGTAGAGACGTCCTTGATCGCATCTACACTTCCAGCGAGTTTCAGGAGTTTTCGTCGTGTGACGGGACCAATTCCTGGGAGCTCTTCGAGGATATTTTTTTTCATAGCCTTGGTTCGAGCCGATCTATTTGCGGTGATAGAAAAACGATGCGATTCATCGCGAGCCTTCTGGAGCACCATGAGTTCTGGAGTTCCCTTCTCAAACATAATCGGTTCCTGGGTCGAAGGGATGAATATCTCCTCTTCGCGCTTGGCTATTGAGCATATTTGGATATCTATCTCTAGAGGAATGTTTTTGATGAGAGAGTCTTGGGAAGCCGTGAATACGCCTTCACGAATTCCTGAAATCGCACTTGATAGTTGTCATTTTCCTCCATCGATAATGATAAGATTCGGAAAATTATGTTCTCTAATTCCTTCGAGAGTTCGACGCAGCATCACCTCACGATGTGACGCGTAGTCATCGATCATACCATCCTTGAGTGTTTTGATCTTATATTTTCTATACCGGCTTGGATCAGGTTTTCCATTGACGATGACGACGCGCGACGCATACGTGAAGTGTCCATCGGTGTGAGAGATATCATAACACTCGAATACGATCTCTCCCTTGGTAGGAACTGCATAGTTAAGTCTTGTCAAGACATTGACCATATGATCCCGAGTGAGTGTCTTATTCTCGAGGCTAGCAAGTTCCCTTTTATAGGCGTATTCTCTGAGCTGATTTCTCGTGAAATCGAGGAGTTCTTTTTTGGATCCGATTTTTGGGACCTCTACTTGGATGTGGCGAGATGAGAGAAAATCCTGGAATGCCGTATCCGTCAATACATTCGCTGAGAGAAGGAGTGCTGGAAGATCATCATTGTCGATATACTGTCGCATCAGAAATGACACCATGATATCCTCTCCCTCATCGATTCCAGTACGGACTTCATGTCGAAATATTCCGACGATCTGTCATCCCCTGACTTGGGTAATGGCAATATAAGATTTTTCGTATTTCTCATACTGGATGCAAACGTCGATATCTCCATCAACCATATCTCGTACATTCTGTCGTTCATGGAGGCCACGAAGTGCCAGAATCGTCTCCTTGATTTTCTGGGCCTCTTCGAACTCCTGATTCCCCGCTCTCGCTCGCATTTCTGATTCGAGATTCATAAATACGCTACCCGCTTCACCCGAAAGAAATGCCTTCACCAGATCGATATTGTGTGCATGTGTCTCGATGTTGGATTTTTCGAGCATGCATGGTGCGGGACAGAGCCCAATATAGTAATCCATACAAGGAATCGTCTTTCAGGCCTTATCCGTAATCATAATTGCACCATCGGAAACAGTTCTATTTTTGGAAAACTTGACCCGACAATTGCGAATACGAAAGATACGCCTGAGTGCACGAACAGACTGTTCTACGGCCGCGACATATGGACCAAAGTAGATTCCTCCATCTCGTATTTTTTGGCGCGTCTTGATAAGTTCTGGAATAGGTGAATTGGTGATCTTGAGATACGCAAGATTCTTATCATCCTTCATGAGGATATTGTATTTTGGCGTGAGATGCTTGATAAGATTGGTTTCGAGGATGAGCGCTTCGACCTCAGTGGTACAGGTAATAATCTCGATATCGATAATTTTAGAGACCATCTGGCGCTTGGCGACGGAGAGATCATTGGTTTTGACAAAATACGAGCCCACACGGCTCTTGAGGTTTTTGGCCTTTCAGACGTACATGACGCCTGTAGTATCTCGCATCTGATAGACTCATGGCGCCTTGGGGAGGGATTCCAAGATACGCGCTATATGTTCTGTATTGTTTGACATGACTCTGATTATATTTTTGAACTTCGCAACATTTGACTATACTCTGATTATAGGAGATTATGGAAATATACCAACCCAACTTGGAAATACAATGAACTTTTCCAATAGATGCTTATTTTTTTAGTAATATATACCATGAACAACGTTTTTTTGAATATGGAAATTGGGGAATTGTTGGCACAACACTGAAAAAAGCAGACCTTCTAGAATGTATGAATAGAAAAGTGAGATGAATACTCATCTGAGTAGAAATTCGAGATATGACAAATGATGATGGAGAAAAAATTTTGTATATAAAGACGCCGAGTCAGCTCCATTTTTTACAATAATTGACTTATAATAACCATGCATTGGATACCTCATCCATCTTTGACTCCTGCTATTTTTTTGATATAATCCAGTCATTATCCTCAATACACTATTATGGCAAAAAACTATTATGAATCACTGGGAGTAGATACAACTGCTACCGAAGCCGAGATAAAAAAGGCCTATAAAAAGAAAGCCATGCAATATCATCCGGACAAGAACGCTTGAGATAAAAAAGCAGAGGCAAAATTCAAAGAAATCAACGAAGCATATCAAACCATCGGTGATACGACCAAACGACAGCATTATGACCAATTTGGATCCGCTGAAGGGAGTCCTTTCGGTGGAGGGATGGGAGGAAATCCATTCGGTGGAGGGAGATCACAATCGAGATGATCATCTGGTAGAGCTCAATCGGCATGATTTGAGGATGTCTTTTCTGGGTTCGGAGGGATGGGAGGTGGCGCTGAATTCGATATTGGAGATATGTTCGGCAGTGGAAGGTCGCAATCTCGTGCCAAGCCACGAGAAGAGGAATCAAAGAAAGAAATCCAGAATCTCGACGTCACAGAAACGGTAGAAATCCCATTTTTTGATTTTCTCTATACTACGTCACTCTCCGTAAAAACGGTATACGCAAAAGTCCTCACACTCAAGATAAAGGGCGGAACAAAGCCAGGGACCAAGTATAAAATCAGTGGAAAAGGAAGAACTATGGATGGAAAAACGGGTGATATGTTTGTCATTGTGAACGCAAAAATGCCAACACTTCCGCTCGACGCTACGGTCGAGAAAATGATCGAAGCAATCCGCTATCAGGTCTAATTTTTCTCTTGCAAAGACTATGAGAAAATCTATACTGTAAGGAGCATTTAAACGCTCTTTTTTATGAAAAAAATATCCCAATATCTCCTCATTTTAATAGCTACTATATCCGTTGGACTCCTCGCCTATCATGCATATACGATGGCAACGGATACTTTTTCACTTCCCTTTGTTGGGCAAGAACAACAGACGAGTAGTACACTCAAGGTCGCATTCGCGAAACCATGGATCCAATTTGGATCTGATAGTACTATAGATACGATCGATACCGGAGCTCTCCTCTCGGCCCTTCGTAAAAATGGGAAATCTTGGAATCCAACCGTATCTGGAGAATGATATATGGTCGTGAGTGGAGAATATATGGAAATCGGATCAAACACTTGGGAAAAGGATGATACCGTTACTGTCTCAGCCAAAGCGTACAATGCTACCAAAAGAACCGGCTGGAAAATGCCAAGAGACGTAGCGACTAGCTATAGTGAGATTGTTAAAAAATTCGAGATCAACCAAGTAGGCTTGCCAAGAGATATGACCTATCAGGTACAACTTTCCGGATACAAGGACCTCTCGCCGAGTGACATCAGATGGTACCTCAGAGCACTCGATACTGATGGTGGATGATGCAATATCAACACATGGAATGTGCATATTTGGAAAAAAATAACTACAAAAACACTGATACCAAGTAGTAGCAATAATGGAAGTGCTACCTATCTAGTGGATATGGGAAAATATCCATCCGGATCATGTCTCGTTGCTGGTATTGCTTGAGATTTCCAGTATATCAACTTTGACCATCCTGGAGACTTTGTAGCAACGGGTACCGTGACAGATATACTCTCTCCCGAATACGATATGCTGAGCCGAATCGAGTTTCAGTTCTCGACTGATATATTTGCAGATAGTGGAACGCTCTATAGCAACGAGTATATCGAACATCGACACCTGGAAAAGATCGAATTCCTCAAAAAACTATCGATATCCTCGGGCCTCGAGATTACTGAAGACAATCTGGAACTTAGTCCCAATCGAGCCAGTATCTATGGAAACTTCCTAGAATGAAAAGAGTATAAGATAGATCTCGATAGCATTACGGATATCTATGGAAGATCTGCGAGTGTGCATATGGTATTCACTCCAAAAAGTATCCCTTCACTCTCACTTCGAATCGCCGGAAATAAAACGATTGTCAAATATGGTGACGCTATTCCTACCAAGCTCTATCGAAGTCAGTCTCCAAAAAATGAATATGACGTCAAGCTCTGTCAGATATCACTCGAAGGATATGCCCGGGCTGAACGCATGAATGAACTCAAAAATAAAATACATACAACTGCACTCTACTCGCTCCTCTCGAGTAGTGAAACATCCGATTGTACTAAAAAAACTATTGCCTTTCAGGCAAATACTTCCGTGGCGAGTTTTGATGCGAATGCATTTGTACCAAAATGACTCAACCCTGGTCTCTATATCATGGCGTTTCAGAATCAAAATGATATTGCTGGATTCGATCGTTGGATAACACCACGGGTATTTGCTGTTGTTGATACGAATATAGTGATGAAAATCGATACCAGTGGAAAGGTGCAGTTGCTCGCTACCGATATCAAGACCGGAGAACCTAGGGTCAATCAAGATATTACACTCAAAAATAATATCTCACAACTCTCCAAGAGAGAGTGGAATAGTGTGAAGAATGCCTATGATACTACCTATACGCCACTTGGAGCGATATCTTGGTGAACTGGGATATCCCTCGGGAAGACCCAAACTGATGGAACGCTTTCTAAGGATCAAGTAACGATAGATGGTAATAATCCGTATACTTTTACCTCCGAATGGTGGGGTGATTTTGAAGGTCGAAATAATTCCTTCGTTGCCGTTTCTCGAGGAAGTGGACACTTTGGATATGTCGTGAGTACTTGGAATGATGGGATCACGGGCTGGAACTTTGGGATGAAAGAATCAGACTATGGATGGGACAATAGATCCCTCTACAGTGCCTACGTCCATACTGACCGACGACTCTATCTTCCGGGAGAAGTAGTCAATATCAAGGCAATCATGAGGAAAAATGAATCCACCCTAACAATTCCAGATAATGAGGTATTTGATATCGTGATCAATGATCCGGTATGAAAAACAGTATCAAGCACACGAATCAAGGCAAATTCCTTTGGCTCGATTGCGACTTCTCTCGCCATTAGCCGAGATGCCCCACTTGGTGCGTATAGTATATCTATCCAGTCAGTAGGGACTCCTGATACCTGGATATCGAATGCGTATACGACATTTCAGGTAGAAATATTTAAGAATCCTACCTTCACAGCAGAGGTGAAGCTCTCTTCTCCAGAAGTGACGGATGGTATTCTGAGCAATGTTCGAGAAGTGACGAATGATAGTGTGGATCAAAAATGGTACCAATACGCCTATCAGTCAGAGTTCAATATCGAATGAATCGTGAAGGCTCGCTACTATAATGGCGCCATCATCAAAAGTGTTCCATTTACCTATAAGATATACAAGAGTCTACACTATGATATGAGCTATTGGTCAGATTGTTTTTGGGGTTGCTACTATGAGCCTACTCCCGAATTTTATACAGAAGGCACTGGTGCTATCGATGCGGATGGATTTGGAATATTTCGATCTCCCGTAGCGTTCTCATCATTTTCAGATGATTATATGTATACGGCGGAGATCACTATCGCGGATCCACTGACTGGAGAAACGGTTACCACGCCTTGAACCCTTCTGGTCGGTCTGGGTGCGAATAACAAGATGTTTGATATGGGTAATCCACTCCAAGCAAATATTACCAAGAAGATCCTCAAACCAGGAGAGAGTATTCAAGCAACAATCACAAGAAAATATGGAAAATGGGACCAGACCCTCAAGTGAAAGTATCGATATGAACTCGTTCATCGAGCGTATACTTCTGAAAAAATATCTACCCTCAGAGACGAACAAATACCGATTACCCATAACACTGATACGGTTGTCAGATCAGGGCCAATAGCGGATGCATGATTGTCTATAGACACGAGATCACTGAGTGCTTGAGAATACTTTCTGAGGCTTATTCCGGTTACCAAGGCGTGAGTAGAGGCCCCAAGAGCATCTGTCTCTGAGACGCTCATCTACCTCACGGGAGACTTTACAAGTAAGGATAATCTTCTCAGAGTCATTCCAGAAAAGACCATTTACCAAAATGGGGAAATAGCGCACGTACTCATCACGACTCCTTTCTCAAGTGGTGGATACCTCTATATCACTCGTGAGCGTGGTGGAGTGATCGATCATGAGTACATTGCCTACTCTGGATCAACCTATATTCGCAACTACACAATCGATGATAGCTTCTATCCAAATGTCTATATTGGAGTTATCGCCTTTCCGAAGGGATGACTTGGAGGCAAGGGCTACGCAGTGGGGTATAGTGAGATCATTATGGACCTCAGTAGTAAAAAAGGAATACTCGCGATCAAAACCGATAAAGAAGTATACAAAAATCGAGAGATGGTCACCGCTGAAATATTACTCCTTAATAAGGCGAACAAGTGAGAAGCCGGAGAAATAGAAATCATGGTGGTTGATGAGAGTCTGATACGCCTCCTTGGTAATATTGATCTCGATATTATTCCCAAGTTTTTCACCAAGTATCCATTTACTATGAAAACCGCCCTCACGGCTATTGGGATCGAACGCAACCGATTTCTCTCTCGAAAGGGATCGAACGGTGGAAGTGGTGACAAGGGAGGCGATGGGGTTCAGATATCATCGCGTACCCTTTTTCAGAATACTGCCTATTACAATCCATCCGTTCTCACGGACGCGAATGGGAAAGCGACGATCAAGTTCCATCTTCCTGATAACGTCACTGACTACCGTATCATCGCTATTGGTCAGACAAAATCATCCCAATTCTCAGTTGCAGAAAAAACAATTGCGGTTCGTCGAGACTATACCATCGAGACCCACGCACCAGCCCTCGTCTATACTGGGGATCAGACAACGATCACTGCATCAGCGTTTAACAGCACCCTTCGTGTGACGCCAGTTCAACTCTCGCTCGAGGTGGGTACTGGAGGAAATCTTTTCAAAAAAACCGAGACACTGATATTAAATCCATCTGCCTCATTGAGCCAAGATTTTAGACTAGATATTGGGAACAATTGGGAATGACAAGTTTCCTACACGCTGACGCTTCGAGACAAATGAATCCTACTCGACTCTATCACTAAAACAATCCATATCGCGAGACCACCGATCGTCGTAGATACGATCCGTGTATCAGGATTTACGAATACGGGAAGTACCATTGCGATTCCTATGGCTATCAAAAATACGAATCCCGATTCTAAGGTGATGATATCAATATCTGATAGTCCCCTTCAGAATCCAGAAAAAACTATCCAATCCATGATCTCATACCCATATGGATGCATAGAACAGACAATATCGAGTACCCTTCCCAATGCCGTGGCACTCAAACTTGCTAAAACCCTAGCCATCAAGCTTGATCTCAAGCAGGCGAGTGACAATCTCGCCGTTGGGGTTGCAAAGATCCTCAAGATGCAGGACGAGAGCGGAGGCTGGAAATATTGGGAAGGCGATACCACGGTCAATGCTCATGTGACGCCGTACGTTATTCGTTCACTCTATGAGTTCAGATCACTTGGAGTCAATATCCCAGATGAGGCCATCTCACGTGGACTCGACTATATGGCACATACACCGATTCCAGAAGGACAGATGGACATGCGTGCGGAGATGTTTGCTACCTTTGCCCGAGCAAAGCACCCCAAGGTACTCGAATTTCAAAAATCGATCGATATAGCAACACTTACCCGTCATGGATACTTGATGTATCAAGTTGGAGTAGGATATCTTGGGAAAATCAGTGATGCTGATATGAAAAATCTCGAGATCCGTATGAATTCCAGAAGTTCAGAATCCTACTGGTATTGGGATGATACGGCTGATCAGGCGATATACGCTCGACTCCTTATCCGTTCTGGAGCATCCAAAAAGGCTGGCACAATAATCTCAGAACTACTGAGAGGGGTTGATTTAACATCTTACTACGTCTCAACGCAGAGTAAGATACAGCTCTTTATGGCGCTCATAGAAGTATCGAGTGGAACAAGTTCACTGACACCATTCCAGATCGAAACTGGCAATCTGAAACTGGCAATCAAACCAACGGTGAGTATGCACCGGTATACCTACGAGACTCGCCGAAGCCTGGTCGGAAGAACACTCACCCTCGGTAATATGTCTGGCAATACTCCCCTATACTATGAGGTATCCCTGCAAGACGCGCCACTCGATATCTTCAAAATGCCAGCCAAACAGCATCCAGATCTTTCGGTCAGCCGCGTATTTGAAACCGTGAATGAATCAAAGTGACTCGACTCGAATGGACAGTTTATATCGGCTACGAGTCATACCACTGGTATTTTTAAAAAATGAACGCTCTACCGGGTGCGAGTCACGGTAACTCCAAAATCTGAAAATAGCGTCAAATACTATCTCACGCTGGAGGACCATATTCCAGGATGATGGAGGCCCATTAGTTCTATTTTTAAAACAGAAAGTTCCAGCACTACTGATGCATCGAGTGAATATGGCTACTGGAATGGATGGACGCACGTAGAAGCGCGCCAAGATAAGATATTCGCAACACAGGACTACGTCTGGAACACCAATCATCCCTATACGTACACCTACTATATCAGACCCGAATACGTAGGGAGATACCTCCTTCCTCCGGTGACCGCCTACTATATGTACCAACCAGAGATACATGCGATCGGAAAATATGAAAAGATTGTAGTGCAATAAATCACAAATTCTGTGTTAAAAAAATAGAGAAGATCCTGAAATATATTCAGAGCCTGTCCAGAGCGACGCGTAGGAATGAAAAAAACAAATTCTTAAAAAACTTTTGGTACTTGTATAAGTAAAAGTATACTGCATGGCATATAGTACTAATCTAAAACTCCCATGAAATGCCCAAAATGTCGCAACCTGGATACGCGCGTCATTGACTCGCGCACTACTGATGATGGAAAGGCTATTCGCCGAAGACGTGAATGTGAGAAGTGCGCCTCTCGCTTTACCACATTCGAACGACTCGAATTTGTGTCATTTATGGTCACCAAATCATCTGGCGAACTCGAGCCCTATGATCGTACCAAGATTGTAAATTCCATGTTGAAGGCGCTCGTCAAACGACCATTTGACCCTGATAAGCTCGAAGATGCGATCAATACCCTCGAAAATGAATGGGCGCAGAACAAACAAGCGATTTCATCAAAACGCATTGGACGAGATATTCTCAGAAAATTACGGGATTTTGATGAAGTAGCCTTTGTGAGATATGCGTCCATCTACCATAACCATGACAATGTACGGGGATTTGTGAAGTTTATAGAGGAAGAGCTCGGATAAAAAAATAGATGATTTGTGCTCATTTTTTTACTCCACTCAAACTATGCATGCTGGATCTATTATTACCGTTATTCCCCTCCAGACCGCCAAGTTTGAGGCACCATCGCTTTCGAGTGAGCTCATATCAATCCTTGAGAACATCAAGTGATCGGGTAAAAAATCACTGATATTCTATTCTCGAAGAGGAAATTCCAGGGCTTGGATATGCGCCGATTGTGGGCACTATGAAAAATGTCCTCATTGTGATATTGCACTCGCCTACCATACTACTCCACACAAATGCCTCATCTGCCATCACTGCAGTCAGGTAGCGCCATTCCCTATTGTGTGCCCCAATTGTCATGGATCTCGAATCAATCCAGTGGGCGTTGGAATCCAACAGATTGAAGAAAACTTACAGAAAATATTCTCGAAAGATACCCGAATACTTCGGATCGACAGCGATACGAATGAAAAAACAGAAGTCCTCTATGAGCGCTTGCAATCGAGTGATATTATTATTGCCACCAATACAGGTTCGAGTATCGTGCATCCAGATATAGGAGCGGTTATCTGGCTCTCATTTGAACTCAATCTCTCGATTCCTTCTTACCATATTGAAGAAGACATCTACAACGAGATCTCCTACTACAAGAAGCAATGACTTCCCCTCTATATCCAGACGTATACGCCTGATCACCCTCTCCTTCGAGAGATAATCGATGGGAATACAAAATCATTCCTTTCGTATCTGAGTCGTGAACGCAAGGATTTTATGTATCCGCCATTTTCAGAGCTCGCCACGATACGAGTACACGATGAACAAAAAAAAAAGGTAGAAGAGACGATGCGAAAACTCATCCATAAAATTGGACTCCTCAAAAGAGAAAGCACTTTTTTTGCATTTGATACCGAAATCCGAGAACGATATGGTGGAGAGTGGCAACAAAAAATCATCCTCAAGGATACCGATCTCTCCTATATTCTCTCTGAACTGGAGATCGAGATTGTGAGAAATCGCAATGTGACGCTCGAGTGGAACTAGATCTCAAAAATCGGCTAGAGCTGAATTTGCTCTTTTTTAGAAAATGTCCACACGAGGAGACCCAGGATAATGAGTCCAAAAATGATAAAAAATGCAGGAAATCCAAATGCCAAGAGTGCCCCCCCGATAACAAGCCCAATTACATTGGCAAGATTTTGTATGACTTTTATTGGACCCGATGAGGCATTGGCATTGATCTCGGTGAGATGTTCATGCTCTGCGTAGATACGGTTATACGTATCGAGAAACTGATTTTGCCCTGTCGACATCCCACAGGCATAGCCCAAAGAGTTGATGAGAGCGAGTATGACGATAGCAATCGGACTCATCGTCTCAAATGACGCAGCGATACCCAAGAGGATCAATGATCCACCAGAGAGAGCGAGTCCAATCATCCCAATCGTCTTAATGCCAATCTTAGCACCAATCTTACTCGCAGTTTCTTGAAGTACAATTCCGGGAATTCCAATCATAGCCAGGAGGATATAGCTCCATCCTGGTTGTAATTGATCGAGGAATCCGAGCAGAAAACTGGAGGCAAAGGTATCCCAAAATCCAAAGGTGAGAACCAGCGTAATCGTCCAAAAGAGTGAGATATGCATAGGCTTGTGCATACATATTTCATATATAATAGAGAATTCCCTCTTGCTCATCTTCCAGACCTCCCTCCAAGGAACCTTTTGTCACTGTGTTATTTGTTTTGGCTTGAGCAGCAAGTATTTTGCTCCATTCACAATTTTTTCGATATCCACTTTTTTGACAGTTTCAGTGATATACTCACGAACATGTTCTGGGTTCCATCGTTGCACCGAGATACGAAACTGCGTAATATCAGAGATATTGACGCTATCCATCGAATTATCAAAAAACCGAATTGTAAAGAAGAGGAATAAGGCGATAATCATACCAAGTATTACGACCGCAAAGGCGGGAGAGAATGAGAGAATAACCCCTGAGAGTACGAGTCAAACCAGCGAACCAATTCCAAATGTGATATTGTTGCGAGCCAGAATCGTTGCATATTCACTCGGATTGGCATGCGAGAGGATATATCCATAGGTGGAGACGTCATTGATCTCTTTGGTGAGGCCATAACAGATGGACGCGATGACCACTCCGATCATATTCAGTGCGCTTCCAAAGAACCAATCACTCCCAGCCTGGAGTGATTCAGGAGTGATGACGGATCCAACTGTATGAATGAGGCTAAACACATGAAAAATAAAACCAAAAAAGATACCAGTAGCAATCAGCTGAGAAATAGCCGCAATGATGAACATACGACGCGTCGGAATATATCGTTGGATAATACCAAGTGGGATATCGATCCCAAACGCTATCAAGTTCGCAAATCCGAGAAATATCCCCACGAGCGCAATATTATGGAGCAAAAATCCAAAAAAGAACACCACAGAAAAATGAAAAATCATCCACACAAATCCCTGAAGTGAATTGGTAATATAGAAATTGCGAAGTCGGTATCATTCGAGACCCGTTTGGGTAGAGATAATAATTGGATTTGATCCAGATTCTATTATTGGACTCATGTCTGAAGCAGGAGAAATATTCATTAGAGAAAATAATATAGAAAAAACCAATATTGATTATTGGCTTTTTCACACGTGAGGTTAGAGCCGATCACATGACCGAATGTGATATATGATCACTCTAACGCATTACTCATATAACTACAAGTATTCATACTACTTTGGACTTGCCGAAATCTCAATACATTCTCAGGGTAATATTAGACCCCTGTTTTGAGGAGATCCTTCGTACGTCTCAGTCGCTGCATTTGATCATAGGCAACCGTTGATTCGAGTTCAGCACGAATTTGTTTTTTATTTTCATTTTTTCGATATTCTCGCTCACTCTGACGCAGTAGAGCCTCATCCAAGAGAATATCGATTGCCTTGAGTCCAGAGAGGAATCTTCGGGCCTCTTCTTCTTGAAGTTGATTACGAATCGCAACAAATCGGGCAATATACCCATCCCAATCAGAGAGAATCTGGGATTGACGTTCTTGCGAGAGAATGGAAAAAATACGAGATATATTGTGGCGATCCTCATCAGTGATGGGAGCACGCTCGAGAAGCAACTGGAGACGAGTATTTTGCATTTTTTGGAGTGAGATTATGCAGCCATTTTATCCTGAATTACTGATTCATCAGATCCAAAACTCGTATCATTTGCCGCCAAAATAGCTGCTGTCGATGATGCACTACCTGCCTGGATACGCAAGAGCTCTCATCTCAATATAGAATCTATGATGAATCTTACTCAATCAGAAACCCTTTGCAACTTTTTCACAATCATATCGAGCTCACGCAGTACCTCTGGTTGCCTTGATAACAAACTGCGTAATTGTGCTATAACGACAAGAATTGATTGTTGCTGATGATCAAGTGGCTTATCCTTTCACTGATCTGGTGCATTTTTTTGCTTGTCATTCATACTATTTATAGTTATGTATAGATACATACTATATGAAATTCTGTTTTTTTGCAAATAAAAGAATAATTATTACTATACGCGTATGCAACAATCCTTCCCTTGGCAGATACTCCTTGATTGGTATAAGAAAAATGGTATTCATTCGTTTCCCTGGAGACAATACAGCATAGAGAACACGAACCAATACCACGTATGGCTTGCAGAGATTCTCCTGCAACAGACCCAAGCCGATCGAGTGGTTCCTTTTTATACTCGGATACTCGAACAATACCCGACCATACACGCACTCGCTCAAGCAAGCTATGAGGAATTCTTTCCCTATTACCAATGACTTGGATACTACTCGAGAGCGAGAAACCTTCTCAAAACGGCTACAATAATCAGTGAGGAATACGCATGAATCTTCCCAGTAGATAAGACTGCACTCCGAAAGCTCCCAGGAATTTGAGAATATACCGCTCGTGCTATCCTCGCGTTTGGTTATGGTGAAGCACTCCTCGCCTGGGATACGAATCTCGAAACAATATTTTCAAGGTATTATAAGGGGTCAAAAACTATCAAACTCAGTAAGGATGAGAAAAGTGAAATAGAATGAGATTTTCGGGAGTTTATTCATTCTTTTTATGATTTTTCCGCCTGCGAATTTTGAGAATCTGACAGTGAAAATTTTCGTAAAAAATTTCAAACTGTCTGAGCAGTAGCGAGTTTTTGAAATTTAGAAAATTGAACTGAAATCAGATTTCAAAATGAAGTAGAGGAAATAAAGACTTTTGGTACTTTTAGTCATAAAAGTACAGAGAAATGCATACTGACAGAGCGCAATCTCGATGAGATAACAAAAAATAAAAATATCACTAGAGATATCAATAATGCTCTTATGGACTGGGCAAGATTAATGGAACCCAAGAATACTTCTCTTCTCAGGCCCGAGAATTATATCTTCACGAAGAGTGCATTCTATATCACTCGATGAATCAATGAAATCACAGACAAAAAAATATCCACTTATTTTCCAATTCCTGATGCTGAAATTATAGTTATTCTCCATGAAGATCATCGCCAGTATTATAGTAGTCGTCGTGATACCTATTCACCCTTCATACTTCCTCCATCAGAAGAGCACGATACGAGGCAATATATACAGGCGTATTTCAGGAAAACCTATTCCCTAGAGCTCTCTGTTCGTCCGATACACCGAAAGTGGCTATCTATAGAGGGTGTACCCCATATCGCTGTTAACGCACAGATTCAAATAGGTGACACTAGCCAATTTGTAATCCACCAAAAATCACATGCCAAAGTTATCCTTATGAATATAATTCCATAAAAAAAGGAATGACATAAGGAACATCAACCAAGAGAACTAGACTAATAACAGAGTGTCATGATGGTATCATATTCCTCATCACTCACCGGTGTAATAGAAAGTCGGTTTCATTTTTGGAGGATTCGCATTGTTGCAAGTTCTGGGATATCTCTCAGACGTGCCAATGATATGACCTCTTGAAGTTTACTCACAAACCCCACATCCACACACTGCCAGATCACTCGCTCGTGCGTACTCTTGGGATCATAGTGCTTGTCTTCGGGGATAAACTGCGTGATATCAGCATGAGGGTGTGAGACAATCTCTGCGAGTCAGGCAATGCCTGGAACCTTGCAGTTCGAGTGATAAAAGAGTACCGTGTCTCCGATCTGCATACTATCTCGCATATAGTTGCGGGCTTGATAGTTGCGTACTCCATACCAACTGGATGATCCGTCGCGCTTGAGGTGATCGATAGAGTACTCTGTGGGTTCTGATTTCATGAGCCAGATAGACATAGAGGAGTGAGTTATTTAGGGGAAATATTACTGAGTTCTGTATGCCTATCGGCTATACTCGCATATACCAGATGCGATACTCACTCTGGATAGGAGCTGATATCGCTCGCAGAGATATGGATGACCTGGAGTCAATATCCAGTGAGTACTGCATCCCTCTGAGCATCGTAGTCCTCTCGTCACTCATGACTCAATCCATCGATCTCGAATACGAGTCAGAGCTCTGGTATGAAAAAATCTACAATATAGTTATCGATAACAACTTGCCTATCTATATCCCATCCGAGCCGAGTCTTGTCGCTGAACATCTGCCAGAATATCACTTCTGTGAGAATTCATTGTTTCCTCAGAGCCCGAGAGCGACCCTGAGAACTCTATTCTTTGGGAGGAGCCAATATGGAAAGAGTGAATGGGTAGCCCATGATGGAGTATCGGGAATCGGAGCACCCACCCCCCGCTTCGCGTACCCCTCAAGAGGGGAATCGGAACAAGGAACGATTTTTGTCTGATGCTCTGTTTTGGAGTGCTCGGATATTCGGGAATTCCCCTCTTGAGGGGTGCCGACGATAGGAGGTGGGGTGGGTGCCCCTGCGGAAGGAGTCATAAAGAAATACTGATAGATACAAGTAGTATATCCAGAATCCAACTCCCTCCAAACAAAATCCCATTGCAAAAATTGTATAGTATTTATAGGGAAATAAGGTTTTATTAGTAAAAATAAATTCTTTACTAGTTTTTAATAAAAGCAGTGTTGCCTTCCTTAAGCCAAAAGTAACAACTATATTGTTACTTTCTATCATTAGATTTTACCCATCTGGCCATCTTTCGATCACCTGTAATGATCAAAGGTAATAGAGGACTATTCAGTGTTATGATATAGATGCATCTCTTATTTAGTTTTATTTAGAATGCCTTTGGAGAGAGGAAAGATCGAGTTTTTGGTTTATTTTTGGTTTATTTCATTCGATATCCAGTATCCTCATTTAGAAGGTCATCGAAAGATTATTTTTCAATCTTTTTTCAATTCTGTTAATATATTAGATACCCATCTTGGGGTTTTATTGTGAAAAATAATATCCTTCTTGAATCATTGTCAATTTAAAATAGAAATGTCGTAAGGTTTTTAAAAATAGAAATGTCGTAAATGGATGGATTTCTATGTGAGTGTTGGTTGCCAATGTGGATCGA
>JAYSPL010000023.1:0-12850 GCA_043722085.1 Candidatus Altimarinota bacterium
TCGATCCACATTGGCAACCAACACTCACATAGAAATCCATCCATTTACGACATTTCTATTTTTAAAAACCTTACGACATTTCTATTTTAAATTGACAAAAAAATACTTTCCCTATTGCAAGGCTTCTCATTTTGCATATACTTCGGACACAATCATATCTATGTCAGAAACTCCACAAAAATTCATCCCAAAATTCAAGAAAAAACTCTCAGGATTTCTCTCTGACGAATGAGGAAAAATCACCAAAGAGGATATCCTTCATGCATGAATATTTGCTATGGGTATAGCTGCCTTGATTCCAATAGCTGGAGCTGTGTCTGGACATGTGAATGGGTCACATGCCAATATGAATGGGTCACATCCAACGCATTCCAATTTTGTCTCTGATTGCTCGGCAGCAGCCAATGCAGTTAATATCACAATGAATGGCCATGTCAATAACTATAATTCAGGCCTAGCATGGCTCTCACAATCTACTACATGACATGCCAATCATGCCAATCATGGGAATCACTCAAGCCATTTGAGCCATGGTAATTATTAATTATTTGAGTGTTAGTATTAATTATTTGTTTTATGCGTTTTTATAATTTCTTGGGTAATTCTACCCTAGTACTATATACATTGATGGTTTTATGATTTACTTCTTTTTCATACATGCATACATCGTCAGTGATTGCATCTGAGATAGATACCTCTATCTCTCCTATCTCAGGTATATGTACTCTGGCGCAGACAATAAAATCTTCAGAGACGGCACCGACCGTAGATAAACAATTTGCTATACAAATTTTAGATGCTTGTGAAATTGATTCTAGACGACTTACTCTCGCATGAGATATCCATACTATTACTGAGGATCTATTTCGTATACAGGACCCATTACTGTTTGAGGCAGTACTCTACATTTTACCGAGAGATCATTCAGAGAAATGAGATTTTATTCATATACTCGAACAACATCAGAATGATATATTGAAGAGACTTGAATCCTCTCAAACCAAGATGTCTCATTTCTTACAAACTCGGTTTTTTCTCGAAAGATTTACTATTTCCTGAGGTGAAAGCAATAAAAAAGAACTCATAAAAAACATCCAATGATGGAAAGATCATACAGATATACACCTACCATATATCGACGCGTGGTCATATTTTATATTTGGTACAGTATTAGAACCTCATTTGACATTCGAACAAGTGATGAAGCCTCAGGACATATTTATCAACTGAAGTAGTATGAAGTATCTGTGGAACCGAAAGCAGGCACTCATGGCAGTCCGTGAAAACACCCCATGAATTCTCATAGAGGCACTGGCTAATATACGAACTATACAGAGTAACGCATGAGATTCACCGTTTGCACGGTTTCTCTCTGCTGACTTTGTGGAAGCATTTTCTCTACATCCAGAGCTCCTTACTACTATATACTTTGATCCCATATATATCTCATTTGTTGATGATCTGATCAAACTCAAAACTTGACTGAAGGATGTTGCCTTGGGATATGATCCAGAAAAATCCCTTGCAATAATAGATAGATTGATTACTCTTATCGAGTCTCAGCAGCTCGGACCCTGGGATAAGATTAGTAAACAATGATATTCGTGAGGCAATCCACTTCACCCAATTATAGATGCATTGATGACTCTCTCTATATCAAATAATGATCGTATTAGTAAGCTCATATCGCAACATCAGTCGTTTTTTTCCCAGAGTGAGAACGTTAAATATCGTGATCAGATACTGGTTCTTCTCCAAGAGACTAAAAAACATACCCTTACAGGTGAAATACAATCTTCAACTGGAGTTCATCCAACTATCAGTAGGGAAATAACGGCAGATGAGCATAACCAAAGAAATACTAATACTACAGATATATCACAGAACCAGCGAATTCTCTATGGATTATATGGATGTATCTTCTTACTTTCTATAGTAATGCTGATGTTCTTCATAAGAAAACACCCCTAGTATCTTTTCAAGAGTATTAATTTTAATATAAGTATATCATATGGTTTCTAAGAAAAGACTCATCCCAAAATTTAAGAAAAAACTCTCAGGATTTCTTTCTGATGAAACAGGAAAAATCACTAAAGAAAATGTATTGATGCTCGGTATATTGACAATGTGACTTGCCTATGCTGGGTCCGTTTCAGCTGACCACTATGACTGACATACAAGCCATACTAATGCAGTTGGTTCTCTATTCGTCTCAAGTCACAGCAATGCATGACATAGTAATTCATATGGATCAGATCCAGCACATGCCAACTTCTGGTCTACTTGTTCAGCTGCAGCCACTCCGACATGATCAAATCTTATTAATTGACATATGAACGCGAATCTTGGTGCTACAGTAAATCAATGAATATCAGGGCATGGCTCCCACGGAAGTCATGGCTCCCACGGAAGTCATGGAAGTCATGCTTCGGGCTGGTAGTTTAGCTCATAATTATTTTGTATGAAATTTATTGTAATCATAGCCATCATCTGTATCGCAATTATCGCATGATTTTGGAGCAGAAAAAGTCAATTATTCCCATCTCTTAGAGGAAATATGACTGGCAGTATTGCACACAATGTGTCATCTGATATTTCCACTGCAGAACGACTCAATGCTGAGTTTGGCGTGGTTGACTCTGGGTCACTTGATGATATATGGCAGAGTATATCCCAGAATCAGGCAAAAGTCGAAAAAAGCATGAAAGAGGGGATAAGAATCTCAGATCAAGCGGAATGATATGACACACTGATACCCTTGCGATATACCTGTTTGTCGACACAAACAGCTAGTGAAGATATCCTGCGTAGTAATCTCAGAGAATACCTGCCACTTATTGCAGAAAAAGATCGAAATCCAGAATATACAAGTTATGTGCGATATCTGAATCAAAAAATCACACGTGACCAACTCTATCAAGAAGTTAGACAGGTATATATTGATTCTCTACAACAGTACCCCCAATACGCTGCTGCTGCCCGGAATATGATTGCTGTATTTGATGCTCGATTGCAGGGTAATCATGGACCATGTACGTATAAGGATTCCCGTATTCTATTTTTAGAATAGATTTTACTGATTTTATTTATGTTTACTGAAAACTTAGCTATTGGAGTCGTTTGTATTCATGAGGTGATTACTCCCACGGATATTGATACTATGAAGGTGTATATTTCAAATTTTGAGTATAGGGTATCGCATAATCAATTATGAAGCCTGAACTATTTTCCACTCAATATCAAAGATATGATAGGATCTGATGATCCGGAGAGTATATCAGTAGTAAAAATATTTTTGAGGGTTTTGACTATTTTGAATAAACGTAACCTTGGATATCATCCAGAAGATTCTGTATCTTGCCTATGGCTATTGCAATGAGATGCGATAGCGGCACATACTGACTCTTATCATGCCATACATGCGATCCTCCCTCTCTCTACCCGCTTGTGGTATAGATGAGTGATGAGAATTGGTTCTTTTGAACCAAGATATTACGGTACAACCCATTCCAGGTAGTTTATTTTATTTTAGTTTATTTTATTTTATTTTAATTGAGAAAAGGTGCTTCATGAGGTGACCCAGTACTCATGATTTGTACCACGTCTCGCAATACGATTTTGACTCCATGAGAAACCATATAACACACAGGACCGTATTTTCTGAAAATACTCAAGAACAACAATGATGCATTCCTCAGCCATCAGAACAACTCATTATTCGGGTATGAAAATGATGTAATTTTCGATGTATCTTTTGTAATGTTGCAGAAAATGAATCCGTATTGAGTCTCCAATCTTCAGTAAAAGAAATCCTTGCCATTACTTTCTACAAACTGAAGTATTCGAAAATCGTATGAAATCATATTAACATTACTATATCATGAGGTGAGCCAAGTATTTTTCAGAAAGAAACAATCTTTATTCTCAAATACTTTAGAACATATTTTGATAAGAGATGAGTTAGGGTATCTTTTGATATTCAGTCAAATGCATCTAATATAGATATATCTTTTGCTCATCAGCTCAAGAAATTATGAGTAATACAGGCCCTCGTATCATCCCATGCTCATGAATCTGAGGTTTTTCAAGATATTATTGGTGTAAAGTACAGTATCATGGGGCCAAAATTTGAACATGGAGTATCATGTCTGATTGAGGCAGGTATACCGATTACATTTAATTCAGTGATTAACAAGATCAATCTCCATCATTTTTTTGACCATATTGCATACCTACATCAAAAATACCCTACAGTAGTACTTTTTAATATAGGATGCGTGCAGCCACATGGTATGGCAAGTACTAATTTTGATCGTCTGATTACAGACTATAGAGATATATTACCTGTGTATGCCCGCGTTATTGGATATCTTACATCGCATAACAAAATGGTACATTCTCATCTTGTTGGACCGCCACTATGCTATATGCCAGATTGGTCCAACAGTATGGAATATATGTATAACAAATCCCTAATAGGATGAAGTAGCCAAAATCATACCTTGATTCAGTCTATCAATGATGATAATAAAAAACAAGTATCAGCATGTGTAAACTGTCGCGCCAAGAGAGTGTGTAGCGGTATATGGAAAGAGTTTGAATGAAAGCAGATAGTCAATCCGATAGTATATGATCTCTTTTTCCAGAAACAAAAGAAGGATACTTTGGTATGTGATGTATCCGATTCTTTCATATCTTGGAAAAAATCTTATGATAGCTGAGAGCGTCAATTTTTCTTATATTATGATGATATAAAACCTCATCAGTTCTTGGATGCTTTTGCGTATATAAGAACATTTTGATATAGCTGGATCACTGTAGTAATCAAGGAAACTCATATGATTGGTCAGAACTACTCAGAAATAGCTGGGATCAATATCCAAATCCTATACTCTGCGGTGAGATGACTTGCTCTGGACGAGATTCGAAAATACAATGCAAGTGTTTCTTTTCAGTTCCGTATCCATGTAGATATTATTGTTGATAACATTCAACTGACCAATGATGATATCGTTACAATGCGATCTTTATGTTACGATGGTAATATTGTTTTAAGGGTGCCAAAACGGTGGAGGAGATACTTTTATGGTAGAGAATTTATATACTATTTTGGTAGTTTACTATGAAAATAGCTCTTGTATGATACGGCCGACAAGGTAAGAAATATGTACATTATTTTTCTCGGCACAATAGAACATTAGATATATTTACTCGTTCTGGGACAAATGGAAGCTGAATGATGCACGGATTCGATCCATTAGCATATAGTCTCATTATCGTAGCAATATATCCTATCACATCTCAGGAAATAGAAATCCGAAAAATTTTGCAATCTGGTTTTTCATGATATCTCCTCATTGAGAAGCCAATCGCTGAGGACTTGGTACTACTCAAAACTTTAGTAGATAGAAAGAAAACAATATTTTTTATTGATGAGGCATATACTCCACATCATACACCTGATCTATCTCTTGATCCTATCGAAGTAAAAGTTACATCTCATTTTCATGACGACAAAGATAATGTATGCGAACATGCTTTAGGTATGTGGTTAATGGTATCAAATTTCTGAGACATAATATCTCGTATGCATGTTGTATTTTCGCAAGGAGCGTATTGATACAGTGTATCTCAGTGTCATCAAAACATCCTAGAGTATGTACATGGCGTTTTAAAGATAAATAATATTCATCACCAGTTTTGATTTGATCTCATACTATCTACCCTATTGTGTCATATTCAGGATGAATGATATCTTATGACAATTCGCAAAAATTATCTTCTTTTACGTATACATCTTTTATAAAAATATGCAGATTGATATCTATCTCGGCTTCACATCTTGTCAATGAAATTGCATCTTTTGTAGAAAATGAGATAGCTTGGCTTATTTTCCACGACCTACATATACACGGGATACTGATGCATATTTATTTTTCCACTTTTCTACAGAGGAAGAAGCAGATACTCTATTTCAACGGAAATTTATAGGACTGACTGATATTAATATTTCATGAAATGATGCGATATCCTGGAAAGATCTTTCCAAATATATTTATAAGATTCGTATTCACTATCCAGGTATCAATATTACACTCAGAATATCAAATACTACTGTACTACCAACAGATTATATCGGACTCTTTGAAAGATTCGAATTTTCCATCTATGGTCATACAGAGGATCTGCATAATATGATAGTCGGCTCAGAAGAAGCCTGGAATGTGTTGCACACCAATATAACTCTTTTTAGAGACGCTCATACATTGAATAAGATATTTTTCCAAACTATTTTTTTACATGAGAATATATGATATCTTTCGGATACCATAACATATATTATCAACACAACTCATATAGATAATCCTATTAAAATAGTGTATCCATATTTTATGCCCACAAAAGATATCAAGTCACTTCCAAAAAAATCTGAGGTTCTCAAGAAAATTTGTATTGATATATGACCTATTATTCGCAAAGAATGCTGTATTCTGGTTAATTTTTCTGTTCCACAAAAATTAATACCCTTATTCTTCGGGGTGTCCGATTAGATCATACCACGAAACACATGTATGTAAGTCGTCATATCTGAATATCTTTTTGGATATGGCAATATATGAATATACTGTGAAGTGAAATGGGTGAGCGGATAACTTGCCACCGGGTTAGCAAAATCGCGCCTATCTTCACTTACTAAAAATTATTTTTTTCCCACTCGAGCCTATATGTTTGTAAAAAAGTTCGATTTTTCAAAATCTATCGTCACCTTAGTGCTCACATATCAGTGCAATTTTCGTTGCACATACTGCCAGATCGATAAAAGAGATTATGAAATGTCTCCAGAGATTATTGCCCAATCTATATTATTTCTTCAGGATTTCTCATGTAATCATGCCATAGAAAAAGTAAAATTCTTTTGAGGGGAGCCTTTATTAAAAAAAGTTTTTATAAAAGATACAATACAAGCGTTAGATAATAGAGTTTGATCATTTACCCTCACTACGAATGGTGTTTTATTAGATCGTGATTTCTGTGATTATGCGTATCAACATGACCTAGATGTCGTAATGAGTCTGGATGGCGATCCTCTTACTACCAAGCAACATCGTATAGCAGTAACCAAAACATCAGGTGCATTGGACGCAAAAACTGCGCAATCATACCTCAAAACCTCATCTGTAAATCAAGTGATCACGAGTAAAACAGTCCACAAAATGTACCAGAATTTTCTCTACTTAAGAGATCAGTGATTTACAAGTTTTACGCTGCTCCCTGAGTATTATGTCGAATGGGATAAAATAAGCCTTATAACCCTCACACAAGAATTTTCTAAAATTCTATGATACTGTAGGACACATTCTGATATCCATATTCAGTATTCGGATGTTGATATGAGTATGTGATTTTTTAATTTTTGGATTATCATTGATTCTGATGGGAAAATATATGCAACAGACCTCATCCTTTGGGATCGTCTCGAAAAATATAAAGATGATCTGTGTATCTGAAATATTTGGAATGGTATCACAAACGATGTCCATCAGGATGATTGGATGATTGGATATATGGATCGTATCAAGAGCTACCTCGCTATAGAATATAGTCTAAATACATTACGTTCTGTAAAATATATAGACACTATAATGCGATCTTTTTTTAAAACATATATTTTTTATCAAAATGCGAGACAATCTCCTCTCTAAAGAGCAAACTACCAAAGAAAACCGTATCTGGGTACGCATCACTGCTGCTTGCAACGAAAAATGCCTATTTTGTCTTGACGCTGATGCCCAGAATGGAAAACTCATAGTAGATGATATCGTACGTGAAAAAATTCGATCAGGCTATAAGTCTGGTATGTACAATCGCATCATCATCTCAGGCGGAGAAGCAAGTATCAATCCAAAATTCGTCGAATATATCAGATACGCGAGAGAGATTGGATATGATCGAGTGCAGACAGTGACCAATGGTAATATGTTTGCTCGTCCAGAATTCTGTAAAAAGGTATTTGACGCGGGACTCCAAGAGGTCACGATATCACTGCATTGACATACTCGTGATCTCCATGACTACCTTACTGCTACTCCAGGATCATTTGACAAAGCAATCAGGGGGCTCATATATATCAAAAAATACTATCCCGAGATCATCATAAATATCGATATCGTCGTCAATAAGATCAATATCGAGTTTCTCCCACAGATCGTCAGATTCTTCATGCGACTCAGAGTGTATGAATTTGATATTCTGCAGATTATCCCATTTGGTCGAGGTTTTGCTGAGTACAAGGATATTTTGTTTTATCAGATTGAGGATCATCTCTCCTCCCTTCATGATACATGGGAACTTGCTAAAACACCTGGGATGTATATGTGGACGAATAGGTTCCCAGCCGAGGCTTTTGAATGATATGAGGATCTCATCCAGGATCCCCGCAAGATCAAGTCAGAAACAATGGGAGAGGCGTATATGATGTATGATGACTTTATCCGATCTGGATGAATAAAGAAGCCAGTATGTTACGGGTCATCTTGTGACGTGTGTTTTCTCAAACAATACTGTCATGACTATATCGATCATCAGACTCATCATCTTCCCATATGAGATATCCAAGTGTATACTGGAAAAAATGATGCTGTTACATCGAAATATTTGGCCTTGAGAGGAGAAGAGTTCCCGAGCCAGGTATATGAAAAATATGGAGATACTGGAGAGGAATTCATATCTCGTATACAAGACATTGCCCTGAACGACGATCAACAAGTTGTCAATATCCCTCGTTGTATAAGGGAAACAAACAACTCTTGACTCTATGAATGGGATAATGATATGAGTCAAGAAAAAAATGTAGCACAATACACAAAAAACTATATACTATGACTCTACCGTAAAAAATCTACTCGCTGCAAATCTTGTAAATACAATGATAGTTGCGAGTGATTGCATATCAATTTTATCAGGTCATATTGATTCAATCTCCTTAAGCCTTTTACCAAATAACTATGGCCAATATTGGTTACATTCAGGTGAATAGACATTGTAATAATGCCTGTCACTTTTGTTCGAACCCGTCTAATGGACTCAATATTTCTTATGAAAAAGGAGTAGAGATAATCGATGACTTTATCGTGCGTAAGTATAGGGGAGTGATATTTACGGGTGGTGAGCCCACACTCTCTCCAGATCTGCCGAGATGGATAGCGTATGCACGAGAGGCAGGTATAGAATCTCGTATCATATCGAATGGTATGATGTGCGCGAGTCTCCCATATATGAAAAAACTTGCTGATGCCTGACTGGAACTCGTGCATTTTTCAGTATACTCCTACAATGCAAAAATCCATGATTTCCTGACAGATACCCCTGGATCATGGAAGCGACTCATGCTCTCGATCGGTCACGCCCATAGTCTCTGAGTACGCGTACAGATCAATACAGCTATCAATCACTATAACCAATCTCATCTTGATACAACCGTACAGTTTCTCGTGAAACAATTTCCGAAGTTGCAACATTTTGTCTGGAATAATCTCGATCCACTTATGATGAGAAAGACAGATACTGCGCTCTCGACTATTCCAGATTTTGCTGCCTTCGAGCTTCCCCTGAGGCGAGCTATGCAATACCTAGAATCAACGAATCGTACCTTTCGAGTAGAAAGAGTTCCCCTCTGTTATATGAGATGATTTGAACATTTTTCTACTGAAACTCGAAAAATTGTAAAAGACGAAGAACGTATTGTACACTTTCTCGATGAACGTGAGATCGTCGAGCAAACATCAGAATGGTTCGTACATGATAAATGAGAGGCTTGTAAAACTTGTGATCTTAATTCTATCTGTGCTGGTATATGGATGCATGAATCATTTCATGCTCTCGGGATGGATCATCCTGGATATTATAACTTTGTAGAGTACAAACCACAGAAACTCACAATCGATGAACGTCAAAAAATAATAGATACTATTAAAAAAGAAACAGATTAACATATGCCAAATATTATCATCAATAATACCTGTAATCAACGATGCTGGGAATATCTACAAGTGCTTTCCAACTCGATCACTCTATCTCAAAAAACGTCTTTCTATTTATTCTTTTAAGAATGAACAACAACTCTTTTCAATAGTTTAACTCGATGAATCCTTAGGAATATGTCAAACACATATTCTCACCAAACTAATTTAGTAAACATCCTGATACACACTATATGTGAAGCCACCTCTCTACTCTCGGACATACTCCCAATATACTATTGGAAAAGTATCGAAAATCATTTGTCTGAAAACTCAGAAATCTCTGGATCCTGCAAATATGATGAGAAACTCCTCCAGATGATTTTCTCCTCTTTCCAGATATCCACGGACTCCTCCTTTCGAGTGTGCGACCAGGAAATCCTGAATCTACTGATTTTCAGGAGATATTGAGAGCAGAATATAGTGCATATCGAGTGAATGGAGCTTCACATACTCTGAATTCAGAAGAACTCATTCCTGATACAAATATTGTATTAACTCTTGATTTCCATAATCCTGATGTAGAGAAGCATACGCATCCAGATCATCAGAACAATCAGGTCGGGATCACATTCGGGATCAAATCCCCAGAGGAGTGGCGAGATCTCTTTGCTCGAGCATTCAATATTCTGAGTCAAGTATCTCCAGGATTCATGACGGAGATTGATGCCATGATTCGGAAAATTATCCCATTCGATGTCAGCTATAGGGTGCATAATTCTGGATCATATTCCGATGTCATCGGACACCTTCTCATGAGTTACCCTACTGGAATAGATGGACCAGAACTTGTCCTACTTGAAGCTATACTGCATGAGTACAATCATAACAAGATCAATCTGATCATGCAGACGGAGACCCTGATTCTCAGTGATCGGAGAGAACTATACTATTCGCCCTATCGTCCCGACGCTCGTCATATCCATGGTATCTATCTCGGACTCCATGCTATTGCCTGAGCATATTGGGTAATATGGAATGCTCATATATCTGGAGTGATCAGCTTATCTGACAATTGGAAAGAAAAAGCGGCACTCTATGTTCTCAAGAATTGACTCTCTCTCCAGGTACTCGATACATATGGATCATTCTCTCCTCTTGGACGTGAGATTCTGGAAGAGATGCGAGCGGTCCATAGAGAGTGTCTCGATATGATCAAAAAATCACAGATATCGCCTTCGATTGTAGGGAATGCCAAAACCGATCTTATCTCACATTTTCAGAGTGTGAAACAGCTATATCCATGATTACAATTCTAGAGAAAATATGCTCGAGTGAGTGCCAGGAGATTGACATCCCAAAAATAGAGAGATATGAATCCCAAAAATATAACAACCGAATAGGGAATAGTACTCATCACTGGATGGATTCCCTTTTCTTTCATGATGCTATCATAGGTCGAGAATGTAGCGCTTGTGATAGTCTGTACAAGACTATATACTACGATGTATATCCATATATTCTGTGTGAACAACCAGATATCCCTGAGGAGTAGGATGGTTCCAATACCCTGAATACGAAGTCAAAAATATATACACATCGAGAGTATGGGAAATACTCTATACTGCCACTTGGTGAGTAGATACTTGAGTTGCGGACGCAATATGAATATACACATCGAGAGTATAAAATAGAATTCTCAGTTCACGGGTATAATCTGAAATATTTCTATAGAAATAGTTTTTATGACGCTCATGAGAAAATATCCAATCACAATCCAATCGAGTCATAATGAGATTATTTTTGATACATACATTCTATATGATAGGCTCTCGATTGAGAGTCATGATGGGATCTGTTTTACTTGACTCCATCTATTGTGAAAATAGCCCAACCCACAAACTTGGCCAAGTATCATAGACCACCATAAGAGGAGTATAACTATAGTCAAGATCCCGATATTTCCAATGAGATGAACGAGCGAATGATTTCAGAGAAATAATATCATTATAGCAGCGTACTTGATATCTCCAGAACCGAGAAATCCATTTTCTCTATAGAAAAATATCCCAAATAATATGAGCATCATCGAAAAGATTGACTGTATGATTATAGTATATTGGCTTCAATATGGAAAAGTAGCATACCAAAAGGGTAGTATGGCTATTAGCAGCAGTAGTGAGTTATTTTTTATCTTGCGATGGGATATATCAGACCAAAGGATGGATATATTGACGATAGCGAAAATAAGGATAATGAGGGTACTATAGATATTCAGAAAATAATGGGTAAAAGAGCTAATCACACTACACTGTGGAAGTTGTACTCTCTCACGGTGTACTACATATTTTAAGTATAATACTTTTATATTGAAAACAAAAAAATTAGTATCTATATTTTATGCCAATGGCAGCTCAATAATATTGTAACTATATTAGAAAATATATTTAGCATACTGCAATATAATATTTTGTTTTTTAAACCGGAGATGTGCTATCATAAAAGTATATTAATACAATTCTCATGAGGATATATATACAAATCATAATTTTCCTTAACTTATTTTCGTATTCACTTTGAGTTTCCTATGCAAATTGGTATGGAGGCCACCCAGAGTTTTTGGATAATACAAATTGTACTCAAGACTGACAACTTGATTCAACATACCCGACAGTATGGGGAAGTGATTATGGGATACAGGCTCATGTAGTAGGCGCAGCTGGTCCAGGATGGAAGAGTTGTTATTATTGGGATGCAACCGCGCCAACTATCTCAGCCACGAACGCATCATCGAGTTGGAGAAATACAGATATCACTCCAGTAATTCTCTCGGTTGGAGATACCGGAGGCAGTGGTATAGGATATTCCAGATATAGCTGGACCAGTGACGC
>JAYSPL010000024.1:0-6747 GCA_043722085.1 Candidatus Altimarinota bacterium
TGGAGCATATTTCCTAAAAAAAATATCAGAAAGTAAACTTTCTGATATTTTTTATGGGCAATGAGATTTTGAGTGAGAGTTTTTGGGACGGACTCATAACCAGTCAGTTTTATTAGGAAAATTAGAAATTAATATTTTAAGAAGTGGATTAAATAATTTTTTTATTGAGTTAAGTGCTAAAAATGAGTGACGAGCATTCTGCTTAGAGAGCTGAACTAAACTATTGCAACTTCTTCAAGCAAAATGAATTAAGGCATCTAGTAGAAATAAAAAGGATATTGATTTAGTTATACGGGATTCTCTTACCCTAGCAAAATCACCACAATTATGATTCAGTATAAAATCACAGCTTTGAACTCCGTCAACATTACTAAATGCGTCAAAGGCAACAAATTTTATTTATGAAATTTTAGATAATAATTGAGAAGTTCCTAAAAATCTTCCACAATTACATGAAAAAAATGTAAAAGACAACATTTGTCTTCTACTAGAACAATGATATAAAATAATCTTTACTGAAATCGAAAGTCATATTTTTGAAACAAACCTAAGACTTATTGATAGTAAACTTCCTGAAACTATATCACAGATTCTACTTTTATATTATTCTAGAATTGGAACTAAAATTTCAAATCTAACGGAACTTTCATTTTGAAATGACAATCAAGTAAAACACAAGATTAAAGAGTTTATTACTATAATGGCACTCTGAATGATGCCAAATACTGAGTGGGATTGAATATTTACAACTTTAGGAGGAATAATTCTTGTAAAGAAAGATTGAGATGTGTTATGCTATTATTTATATAATCTTAAGGATTTTCAGGATTATATTTTTGAAAATGTAAAATTTGATACTCCTAGTACAACTAGATACTGAATTGGAAAAATAATAAACAAAGAATGAAGAGTATACATTAAGCTCAATTTACAAATTAGGTTCTTAAAATAATATGAAAGCAATCTTAGTAGCCAGAGTATCGACCGAAGAACAGAGAGAGGCCAATAACTCACTTCCTGCTCAAATACACCGCATGGAGGAATACTGCCAGAGGTACGACTATCAAGTCATAGAGTCCTACAGTTTTGATGAGAGTGCCTATAAAGATAAGCGATCAGAATTTGACAAGATTATTGCTCGAATAGATTCTATAAATGAGAAAGTAGCGGTTTGCTTTGATAAAGTGGACCGATTTTCTCGTGATATTTTTGATAAGCGAGTTCCAGTACTCTATAATAAAGCCCTCAATGATACTATAGAGCTTCATTTTGTTTCTGATGGACAGGTTATAAATAGTAGTATGTGAGCCTGAGATAAGTTTGCATTTGGTATGAAACTATGACTCTCAAAATATTACTCTGATGCCATCAGTGATAATGTAAAACGAACCTTTAAAGAAAAAAGAAGCAGAGGAGAGTCCACATGACCTGCTAAACTTTGATATATTAATACCATAGATGAGAAGGGAAAGAATACAGTAGTCCCAGATCCAGAAAGAAAGCATCTAATTACTCGTTTATTTGAGCTATACGCTACATGAAACTACTCAATGGAGTCAATCAGGGTAGAGATGCAAAATATGGGATTAAAGTCAAAAAAATGATTGAATGTAGGAACAAGTACTATAGAAAATATATTGAAGGATACTTTTTATTATTGAGTATCGTATTCAAAGAAATATAAAACAAGTGCTAATCATAAATATACAAAACTTATAACTAAAGAACTATTTGATAGATGCCAAGAAGTCAGAAAGTGAAAGATTGGAAGACCTGAAAAATCCGTTATTCAAGAACAATATATATTTTGATGATTGATGAAGTGCAAAAAATGTGGTTGTTCGGTTACACCAGAAACTAAAGTAAAGAAAAGTGGAATTAAATTTATTTACTACTCATGCACCAATGGAAAACATATATGCCAAAGAGAGTATGTAAATGAAAATGATCTACTAAAAGAATTCTTTCCTATACTTTCTAAAATTTCCACTATTTCTCCTGAGGCTCAAAGCTTTATCCTTTCTGAAATGAGAGTATCAGAAGAATCTGAAATAACTTTTAATAAAGCTCAATTAGTAAGAATAGATAAAGATATTCGAAATACACAAACAGCAGATGAAAACCTACTTGAAAAGTATTGTAATCCTTCCTCTGGTATTACTTCCGAAATGTATGACAAGTTGCATCAAAAATATCAAGATCAAATGACACAACTTTGATATGAAAAAATAAGGTACTCCGAATGAAAAACAGAATATGAATTGTCGATTGTGACTATATTGAGCTTGGCAAGGAGATCCAGAGAAATCTTTGAGAGTTCTGAAGTTGATGAAAAAAAGATGCTTTTGAGATTTTTACTTCAGAACCCACTATTAGATGGTAAGATTCCAATCTTTAATTTAGAGAGTCCCTTTGATATACTGCTTTCTGACGATTCTATAAAACAAAAATCCCAGACAAAGTCTGAGATTTCTGAGTGATGAACTGAATGGCTCCCCGAATTGGATTCGAACCAATGACCTACCGGTTAACAGCCGGTTGCTCTACCGCTGAGCTATCGGGGAATATATCTGGAATGGCTCCCCGAATTGGATTCGAACCATTGTGGGTCGCGAATTCCTCGAGAGAACGCGAGCATATTATGAAAGTTATGCGAAATGTCAAAATTTTTCTTGAAAAATCTCGATATTTCCCTACAATCAACGTATCTAACGCTACACTATGCCAAAAAAGTACTATATAACTACCCCGATCTACTATTCCAATGGTGTCCCACATATAGGACATGCCTATTCATCCCTCATCGCGGATACGATCTGAGGATATCAGAAACTGCAGGGGCTCGATGTCAGATTCTCAACCGGTGTCGATGAGAACTCGCAAAAGGTCGTCGAATCAGCCGAGTCTCTCGGTATGGAGACGATGGCCTACGCAGATATGATGGCGGCTCAGCATAGAGCGGTGTGGGATGGTATCGGGATACGCTATACCGACTTCATCCGTACGACGGAGTGACGACATAGGGATTTTGTACAAAAAGTGCTTCAGAAATCTTTTGATGCTGGAGATATTTATGAGGGGTTCTATGAGGGACTCTATTGTGTCGGGTGTGAGGGATTCAAAAAGGAGAGCGACCTCTCAGGCGGCAAGTGTCCGGATCATCCGAACAAGCCACTCACGCAACTCAAGGAGAAGAACTACTTCTTTCGTCTATCCAGATATCAAGATCAGATCCTTGCGTTCTATGAGTCGCATCCTAGTTTTGTACAGCCTCGTACCAGATACAATGAGATCATCGAGTTCGTTCGCGGAGGGCTTGAGGACTTCTCTATCTCTCGTGAGACCAATCGGTTCGGTATCCCACTTCCATTTGACTCTTCACAGGTCACCTATGTCTGGTATGATGCATTGTTCAATTACCTGACAGTCGTACAGGATGATGAGGATCGGTGGTGGCCAGCGGATATGCATGTGATCGGCAAGGATATTGTCAGGTTCCATGGGATATATTGGCCTGCGATGCTCTGGTCTGCGTGATATGAGGCACCACACCAACTCCTCACGACAGGACACTTCACGGTCGATGGACAAAAAATGTCAAAATCAATTGGGAATGTGATCGACCCAGTCGCATATATCTGAGAGTATTCTCGAGATATGCTTACTCTCTATTTATTTATGGCATTTCCGATTGGGGAAGATGGTGACTTCTCTCACGAGCAAGCCATCCTCACATTCAATGCAAAGCTCTCAAACAATCTCGGTAATCTTCTCAATCGATCGATAGCACTTGCACTCAAGATTGATGGCTCTATACAGTGAGATGTATGAAAAGTATGAATTAATAAAATACAATCTTATATTTCTCTCATGAATCAGTATGATCTCAAGGGTTCATTGGAACTTGCCTTCGGATATGCGAGTGATATCAATAAATATGTCGATGAAAATACTCCATGGAAAATAGATATTCTAGATTCATGAGAACGAGAAAAACTTGAAAAAATACTTTTCATACTACTATCAAATCTCAGGAAAATAGCGATCATGCTCCTTCCATTTTTCGATGCGAAGATGCGAGAGCTCCTTGATCGTATTGGTACACCGTATGATTATTCTCTGTCTATCCAAGATAATCTTTTACTTGACCCACTGTCGTTTTTTATCGGAGAAAAGTGAGAGCCACTCTATATGCGTATCGGAAAATAATTCTCAATTAATACCAATTATGTCATCTTCTCAGATCATTCCAAATAATGCAGAACTTATGTTTTCATGAGTCAGGTCCCAGATCTATCAGTGGAATCAGGATATGTATGATGGTTCTGTTCGACGATTTGAGAGTATCAAATTTATGGATTGAGCATTTGTACTGCCGATACTACCCGATGGACGTATCCTTCTCACTCGTCAGGAACAACCATGACGAAACGAGTTCATATCATTGCCAGGTGGATCATTCGATAGTCCTGATGAAGATCCACTTGATTGTGCAAGTCGTGAACTTCGAGAAGAAACTTGATATGTTGGCACATCAATGAGTGAGTGGATGATATTCCATGGTACGAGTAATGTCCATACGGATGTGCACTATTACATTGCACGTGGCTGTATACAAGTTTGAGATATTACTCCAGATGGTGGAGAAAAGATAGAGTTATTCACCGTTACATTTGATGAGTTCCTTGAGTTATCCTCTGATGTCCGATTCCATCATCATTGGAATCTTCTCCCGATACTCTATGAAGCAAGACTCTATCTTGATAAAAAAGAAGCATTCAAAAAAATCATCTATGGTTCATAGGATTTTTTTTGATCAGATTACATTATTGTTCTCTTTTTAGAATTCTATGATTTTCCATCATGTATCATCTTGTGCTGACATAATAATCTTGTTATCATAACCAAATGTTGCATCGAGCCCAACATCCTTCCATATGCCAGGTGCCCATCCTCACTTGGTATAGAGTTGATATCCACTCTCCATATACTGGATGAATAGGTAGTAGCTGGGATTGGTGACATCAAAAAAAACATAATCTTGAGAGATATTATCCCTATTTGGATACCCAGTGTTTCGGATAATTGGAGAGGCATTTCTATAAATTCCCCATACACCATCCTTGAGTGCCGCATAGATAACACTCGCTCAATCAGGTGATAATCTTGGGTTCATATATCCACTCAACCCACAGATATTGCCACGGTATCTTGTATAGAGACAATATGTTTTTTCTCAGAGTGGACGACCAAAGTATACAAATCCATCCGTGTCCTTTTCGATAAATACTTCTCGTATTTCATCAAATTTACGATCCATAAGGACTCCATTGTAGACGAGTGATATGATCCCATCATGTTCAATAGCGTAGATGCTATCGCTTCCATTCATTTTGAGAGTTTGTTCAAGGTATCACTTTCATATTTTCTCTACTTTGACTCCGTTCTTTAGTATATATACTGATCCATCGACTTCTCTGATAATAGCCATAACAGATTTTCCATCGCTTGCGAGTGTAATATGGAAGATATCATTCTCGACTTTCGATCGTATCACTCCATCTACATATAGGGCATAGCCACTTCCAGTTTTGCTCTTCCAGGCAATATGCGTTCATTCTTTTGTACTACTTATTTCACTGACGGATGTATACGATCATGAGAATGTACGAATTCCATTACTCGTTAGTACTGATAGTGTATTTCATGATTGTATCAGAATACCTTGATCTATTTTTTGTGGGAGTATGGCTTTTCATACTAGTGTACTACTATCGTTACTTACAGTTCATTCAGCACTGATGGTGTAATTTATATCTCATATTACTACTACAGAGTAGGGAAGTCGATCGTACTTTTTTCAGGCTGGTACACTGACCATCTCAGTACCACTCGATGTAAAAAAACTGATACTATCATGTTTTCGATCGAAAATGAGCTTATTGATACTTGAGAATGTCTTCGACCTAATTAGACCAGACTGTATTTCTACTTGGCCACTTCAAAATACAGTGGAGAGTATACTTACCTTATTGGTTCGTTCATTTTTGGATATATACGATATCGATATAATGAGTCCAGTGAGCGCGAGTATCGTGAGTGCACTCAGCCAACCGATGACATGATCTGATAGGCTTGGCTGATCTTCAGTATCTGTATCTCAGAATATACACGCGGTAATGAGTCCTACACCAATACCTAAAAAAATCCAACCCCATGAAATGGATGGAGCCAGTACACCCGTCAGTGATTGTACCTCACCATTCCATGCGCATAAAAATAGATACCCGATCAGCGTAATAATCAAAAATCCAAGGGTACGAACCCAGATCCATGATTTTACAGCAAGAGCTACGCACAGTACGGCAAGCAAGATAAGCGTCAGATATGCTGGAAGTTGGAGCTCAGTCAGTGGAAATGGAAAACTTGCAGTACTACTTCGAACTACTGGAGATATTATACCAGTAAATATGCTCACAATTCCAATCAGCCCGATGTGCATACGAGAAAAAGTCATATAAAAATATAATATGATAAATACACAATAGACATTGTATATATTTTTTGTGAAATGCAAGAAAAATCCATGAGAGAAGGGGATTATTAGTACAATTATTGTGGTAGTGGTCACCCAAATGATCCTCAGAAACTCATCACATATAAAACCACCCTCTGGAAATATCGAGAAAAGTATTTTGTGTGTATTCTCAATCCATGAATCCCCGCAGATAATAATGCAGCCGAAAG
>JAYSPL010000025.1:0-1029 GCA_043722085.1 Candidatus Altimarinota bacterium
TCCACCTCGTTTCATCTCGTGTTTGACGACGAGGAGGAGTTCTCCGTTGATTCTGAGTACGGTACCGGGACGAGCTTGCATAGCAGTCTTCATAGATTGGAAAATTGATGAAAGTAAAAACAAAAAATTGTGCCCTGAGTATAGACACAATATGAGAAAAAGCAAAAGAAAAACTACGAGTAGGAGTTCAAGAATAATAACGACCACATATAACAGAAAATATGGTAAACTGTATCTACCAAGACTCATTTTACTCATAAGCTCCCTATCATATGTGATCTCTACACAATAGTACTCAAGATATTGGCTCTAGCAAAAGAAAGTTTTTTTCTTTCGAAGAAAGAAAAAGGCTCGAGAAGCTCAGAAAACAGAATGTAGGTATACGAGCATGTGCTCGTATACTAGAAAGGTCTGCCCATTCGAGTATTGTATCTGAACTCAAAAGAATACCAGCATCAACCAATGCTCTTGGGGGAAAACAGGACTATACTGCTGAATATGCACAGAGGGATTTTACCATGAAACAAGAGAATAAGTGAAATATCCGTAAACTGGATAAGGATCCAAAACTACGATTACTCGTCATAGAAGGGATACTCTGAGATAAGAGTCCTGAACAGATAGCGGGACGAATCAATCGAATGGGTGATCATTTTGGATATACGAATACTATCTCATATGAGACGATATATGCTTTTATATACAATGATACCCAAGCAAAAAAAGATAGACTCTATAAACACCTCAGAAGACATCGAGCCAAACGCAGGAACAGTACAGGCAGGAGAAAATGAGAAAAGATATCCATCAAAGAACGCCGAAGTATCCATGAGAGACCTCCGTATATAGAGAAAAGAAAAGAGTTCTGACATTTTGAGACAGACTCAGTACTGTTTTCTCATGGAAAATCTGTACTCTCTGTACAATATGAGCGGATGACGTCACTCGCTCGACTGACCAAGCTCCAGGATAAGAGTGCTCTCGAAACAGCACGAGCACTCAGATCACTCGTATATGAATTCGATGGCA
>JAYSPL010000026.1:0-2070 GCA_043722085.1 Candidatus Altimarinota bacterium
GGGGTTTTGACCCAACTAGAACAGAGATATATTGTACCTGCGTATGTCGGAGCATCTGCCTAAAGGCAAAGGGGTTTTAGACCCAGGGATGGAAATAAAAGCTGGTAAATATGTATTAGCAGAAAAGGTGTCTATAGATACATAAATATTAACCCACCCCCAATGAATTGCTCGTACCTTAAAAATCACATAAAGACACATAAATATGCCATATATAATCAGTTGTTCTTGAAATAAATCCCAATCATTTACCTGGATACTAGCTCCGATTTTTTCGAAAAAATACAATGAACTTGTGAGATATAATCAATCTATAAATCCCTCAGTAGCACTACGAGTAAATGTAATTTTATCAGAATATAGTGGCTCAAAAAATCGCTTTGTTTTTTGGAGAAATGTCATAGAAAGAGATATTTAGAGGGTAATCTGGAACTGGATGACACCAGTGAGTTCACTGAGGAGTTTTGTTTTTACCCATGCTTTTTGCTTGGGGTCGAGAACCTCTCAGAGTCAACTCAGGAGGTTCGTGCCACTCACCTTGGACTGGAGCCATTTTGCTACATATTCGAGATACTCTTTTTTGGTCTTTCAGGTTCTCTCCAGTATCACTCTCTCATTGATCGGGAACATATTGCGAAAGAAAAAATACACATCATAGATATCACGATTGGCGATAGTGGTACGATCCGTGAGGGCTACCAGCTTGTTTGCGAATATCGTAGATCGATCCTGAGCGAGAATCTGGAGACCATAAAAGTTCACAAGTTCATACTGATTCGCGGTCCAGATGCGAGTATTGATCTCAATCTTGATATTCATATCACTCTCTCCATACGAGAGGAGGAAGAAAAAGGTAGAGCGTTTGCGGATTTTTTCTCGGATCTTGCCATACTTGCTCAGGAGAGACTCGATATGCTGGAGGAATAGTCTCTCATCGGGAATCTCAGAGATGAGATCAAAATCCAGATCCGTAGAAAATCGATCCAGTCCATAGAGAAAATAACAAAGAGTTCCTCATTTGAATGCGATATGTCTCGCATACTCCCCTGAAAAAATATCTCGGAGAATATGATACATGATTTCTCGATGTTTAGGGATTTGTAGCATGTTTGATGATTTTCTGGATACGATCTTGTGTAGATTTTGGATAGATCATGGAGATATCTCGGAGCTTGACTAGATCTACAGAAGTGGGGTGATCGAGATATGAATCAGGGGAGAGATATATGAGGTCACAGATAGCTCGTTCAGGAGATGCGATCATATACTGTCCAGTATAGTGGATCCCGATAGGATTGAGGAGTATGGAGTTTTTGATTTTGGAGAATCGTATCTCTTTCCCAGCGATATGTTTCTCGAGAGAGTTATCAGAGACGAGTGTGATCGTGTTCGAATAGTCCTGGAATATAATCCCAGATTTCTGGAGGACGGTCTCAAGAGAGATATACGACTGAGTCCTGATGCTCGCTGAGAGCTCGAGGATATCATAGTGTTCGAGAGTATAGAGACCATTTTCGACCTTGTAGATGAGGTGCTGCTTGACAGCCCTCTGAATGAAACTCTTGATCAGGTTCCGATCTGATGTCGCGAGGAGGAGTGCGAGATCACTATATCCAAACACGGTCTTACGAGAATGAAGGAGTATATCGAAATACTTCATATATCACTAGAATAGATATAAATATGACACCATATTAGTGATAATATATAGAAAAGCAAATCTAAAATCCACTCTGTAACTCGAGCATTCTATTGTAAATACCTCACTTTGCAACGAGATCAGTATGATTGCCTCGCTCTACGACGCAGCCTCACTCGAGAACTATGATATCATCTGCTTTGCGTACGGTTTGGAGACGATGCGCGACGATGATGACGGTTCTTCACTTAAAGAGTTCATCAAGGGCTACGGTGATAGCTTCTTCTGAGAAGCTATCGAGTGCACTCGTCGGTTCATCAAGGAGGATGATGTCGGGATCTTTGAGAAATATCTTGGCAATAGCAAGCCTCTGTTTCTGTCCGCCTGAGAGTCTCACTCCCCTTTCTCCGATCTCGGTATCCATTCATTTA
>JAYSPL010000027.1:0-8686 GCA_043722085.1 Candidatus Altimarinota bacterium
AGAAAGTGATAGAAGTACACTTTCTCTCTTACGACAACAATTCTACCAAACACACACAAGATATACAAAATTCGATCCACATTGGCAACCAACACTCACGTAAAAATCCATCCATTTACGACATTTCTATTTTTAAAAACCTTACGACATTTCTATTTTAAATTGACAAATGGAACTTGTTTCTCAAAAATGAGCGTGATTACCGATTATTCGAAATAGTACTTAAAAAAACTATTTCCTTTCTATTCGATTTTTTAAGAACTATCGCTATACTCACTTCTATGAAAAATATCTCGATCATCTGAGCCTGAGCCGCTTGACTCATGGCTGCCGCAACAATCCTCGAACACAGTGAATTATCTAAATATCATATTCAGATATTTGAGAAAAATACGAGTCCAGGAAAAAAAGTAATCATCTCGGGTGGTGGCAGGTGCAACGTGACGACCGGAATCGAAGATAGGAAAGTATTGATGACCAAGTATACGCGTTGAGGAGATTTTATCAGGAAAGCTTTCGGTAAGTTCTCACCTCGTAAGTGTCGGGAATGGTTCGAATCACATCAGGTTCCTCTCAAGTGTGAGGCTGACATGAGAGTATTTCCTGTATCTGACGATGGTACTGAGATCGTAGAGGTGTTCACGCATATTTTTGCAACATTTCGTAACAAGGTTACGCTCCACTATGGTGAAGGCGTAGAGTCACTATCGAGAGGAGATAATCAATACCATATTATCACTGGAAAATGAAACTATACATCCGATATCGTGGTGGTGACCACGGGATGAAACGCGTATAGCCATACGGGATCTACGGGCGATGGATATGCATTTGCGAGATCAGTCGGGCATAGGGTCACGCAGTTAGGCCCTTCCCTTTCAAGTTTTGTCACGCGCGAAAAGTGGACCCAAGCGCTCTCGGGTCTTGCATTTGAATCCGCGAAAATAGGAGAACTCTCGGGACCACTCCTTCTCACTCATTTTGGACTCTCGGGACCCCTTGCCTTCATGACGTCATCTGCATTCGCGTGGGATACCATTGATCGAGAGCATTCAAAAACCATACTACTCTCCCCAATCTCTGCTATGTGAATAATCGAGTGGGAAGTATTTCTCAAGGAACAATTCGCAAATCATCCCAAAAAACTCATCACCAATATTCTCTCTGAAATACTCCCTCGAAGATTCGCAGAAGGATTCATCCATGAGTACTTTCCGCATATCGAGACTACTTTCCCAGTATCTATCGGGAAAGTCGAACGAGAAAAGATCTCAAAACTCCTCTGAAATGGTATTCCCATAACACTGATAGACAGACGTCCATGAGATGAGTTTGTGACAGCAGGAGGTGTCAATACGGATGAGATCGACCCTGACACTATGGAATCCAAAATACAGAAGAACCTCTACTTCGCAGGAGAGGTTCTCAATGTAGATGGATACACGGGTGGATTCTCCCTCCAGATCTGTTGGGCCAGTGGATATACGGCTGGTAAGTCTATTATTGAGAAATTCTAACTAAAGCATATTGCAAATGTTGCATCGCTTCAGATATATACTTAGCGATCTCATCTATAAATCTATCTTCTTGAAACTGACTATTATTGGCTAGCCGCAACATTTCAATTACATCTTTATCTACAATCGGATCTAGTGCCTTTAGTATCTTCTGAATTACTCAGTAATTATGAGTTTCTAGTATTTCCAACATTGGTACGGTACTATTACGAGTATTTTCAGGTACTATTTTTGATACAAGTGCAACAATTATGTCTCTTAGAGATCTATTCGATGTATTCTCAATATGTGTCATCCAAAGATCGTGTGGAGTGATCGAAACTGGTACCTGATCTACAATTGCGGTGGCCTCTTGAGCAATACTTGTAGCAAACCTAGTGATAGAGACTGCTCATGATTTTCAATTTCCACGAACATGTTTCGGTTGGTTTATGATTGCATTCATCTGGAAACAATAAATTAGTGATATATGTGGTATATTACTCATTTATTGTTTATGTCAATTAAAAATACTATTCAAACAAGCTCTTCGACTCATCGATTTCTTTGGCGAGTAGCTTTACCTTTTCTTTTCCTGAGAATACGAGATCAGTATCGATCTTGAGATACTTACCCGCAATCTTATCTGGATAGTCAAATTGTGAGAGGAGATACTTGATCGCATTGACACGAGAAGCCTGTTTATCATCACTCTTGACTATTGTCCATGGTGCATTCTCGGTATGGGTATTCGAAAAGTTCAGATATTCGGCAAGCGTATAGCGGTCCCAGAGTTTCTGTGAGAATTGGTCGATTGGTGAGAGCTTGTACTGTTTGAGTGGATTGGTACGCCGCTCTTGAAATCTAGCCGCTTGTTCTGTCTTAGATACCGAGAAATAGAACTTGATAATCTTGACCCCTGATCGAGTCAGCATCTTCTCGAGAACCACAACATCATCCATGAACTTCTCATAGTCACGTTTTCCGACGAATCCCATAACGGGTTCCACTCCGGCTCGATTGTACCAGCTTCGATCGAAAAATATCATCTCTCCAGCATTCGGAAGGTGTGAGATATACCGCTCAAAGTACCACTGTCATTTTTCTATCTCTGAGGGCTTCATGAGGGCTACTACCTTCGAATATCTTGGATTGAGTGATTCCGTGAAGCGTTTGATATTTCCTCACTTTCCAGCCGCATCACGGCCTTCGAAGATGATGAGCACTTTTTTCTCGTTCTCTTGGATGTATTTCTGGAGTTTGACGAGTTCGATCTGCAGACGGAGCATCTCTTGTTCGTAGGCAATCTCATCCTTTCTCACGACGTTGAGGATATGTGTTTTTTGCTTATCTTCAGGGAGATGATCGTAGGCTTGGTGTTTTTTCTTATGTTTTTTGATGACGTCGATAAGTACGATTTCTTCTTTGGTGGCTTGCTCTACGGCCTCAATTGTTTCGTCCATATCTACCAAAAGCTTCGCAAGCTTATCGAGCTTACGATTTTCTCGTTTTCCAAGTTTTCTCGTATTGTTTTCGAGAATCGTCTGGAGACGATTTCGGAGTACTCGAAGATTATCGATATCCGCATCTTTGGCGAGTTTCTTGTAGTTTTCATTGAGTTCATCATGAAACGCTTCGAGCGTCTCTGGACTCATAGTGATAATATTGTTGAATATATCAGTGATGTTAAATAGTTTCATAGTTCAAATGGAGTGAGGAAAATAAAATGAAATTTTAGTTTTGCGAACGGAATGCAGAACTAAGAGGCAAAGCCTCATAATCAAATATCGTCTAGAAAATAAAATGAAATTTTAGTTTTGCGAACGGAATGCAGAACTAAGAGGCAAAGCCTCATAATCAAATATCGTCTAGAAAATAAAATAGATTTTTGCAAAAATCGGTATAGACAGGAGGATTGAATATTGTTTTCCAAAGTTTATATAGAATATAGTACCCTTGAAAAATTAATACTATCCTATTTTTTATTTTTTTGCAAAAAATTACACATAAATACCCCTAATTGTATAAAATCTTTTGACATTATATTACATATTCATAATATACTTTTATATTACGTTTTTATAATATATATGAAATCAATAAGCAAACTAGAAATACAAGCTGAACAGGTAGCTGATACTCTCAAGTTATTGGCTCATCCAAAAAGACTTCTCATTCTCTGTAAACTTTCTATGTGACCAAAAACTGTTTGAGATCTTGAAAAAGAATGTTTTATTTCTCAATCCCAGCTTTCCCAATTTCTCGCTAAAATGAAAGATGAAAAAATAGTGAGTTCAGAAAAAAAATGACTTTACATAACGTATCAGATTTCGAATGATCAAGTTCAATTGATTCTCGAATCACTCGCCTCTATCTATTGTAAATCTTAATTTTAAAAAAAATGTTTATCAACGCTTTGATCGGGTGAATACTAATATGATTGGCTGCTCTGTTATTTTCTGGTGGAATTGGTCGTGTGATGTGAGTTTCTGGAATACTCAAATGAGTACTCACAAATACTGAACCAAAGTCAATGTGGAGATATATGTTCATATTATGACTCATATGATGAGTTCTATTCTATAGAATTCTTTTTCCAGATAGTATCATCCATATTACAACGGATTCCTACATTCTCTATATTATAGCAGGAATTCTCGTTGGATTAGGCGTATCACTTGCGAATTGATGTACGAGTTGACATGCTGTATGTGGCATCTGACGACTCTCTCTGCGATCTATTATTGCGACTATTGTCTTTATATTTAGTTGAGTTATTACCGTTTATATCACTCATCATCTATTATAACTTTATGAAACATACAATTCCCCCCATTATTACTCTCACTGCTGGATTATTATTTTGATTTGGACTAGCACTCTCTGATATGATATCTCCGATGCGAGTGCAATGATTTTTTGATATTTTTGGAAGTTGGGATCCAACACTACTATTTGTAATGGTTGGAGCACTTTCTGTATCACTTCTCTGACACTTTTTTCTTTCAAAACAAGATAGGCCTTTCTTCTCCGAAATGTGGCATTTCTCATGGAAAAAATCATGAATACTTGATAGGAATCTAATTCTCTGATCTGCAATATTCGGTATTGGTTGGTGACTTTCTGGACTTTGCCCAGGGCCCGCAATCGGCAGTATTGTATACTGAAATAGCTATACTCTCGTTTTTCTAATATCGATGATTGGAATGATGTCTTTTTATAAGATCTTAACCAAATAATATATGTACTCACAAATTACTACCAAAGAACTCGAAAACTTGGTTCATCAAAATGCAGAAATAGAGATCATCGATGTTCGTGAAAAAAATGAATGGGATCAAGTTCGTATACCTGGAGCAAAGCTCATCCCACTTTCATCAATTGAATTTCGTATTGATGATATTGATTTCTCTAAACCAGTTTATATATTCTGTCGAACTGGAGGACGAAGTGGACAAGTGTGTGGATGGCTTGAATGAAAATGAAAAAAAGCTACTAATATTATCTGAAGTATCAAACAACTCTATGAAGATCAATCAGATATTATCGAAGTCACAGATACATTTAATCCATCATATCTCGCATAGTTTGTTATTCTATGTTTTTTTAACGTATATTTATGAAATCTAATATTATTTTCCGACAACTTTTTGATGAAAAAACCTGGACGTATACTTATATTATTGGTGATAGTATCACTCGAAAGGCAGTGATTATCGATCCAGTACTCGATACGGTAGACCGAGACCTACGGATTCTCGAAGAACTCGAATTATCTCTTGTATATATTCTCGATACCCATATTCATGCTGATCATATTACTGGGAGTGGTATCCTCAGGCAAAAAACTGGTGCTAAAATAGCTATGGGAAATTGAGCAAGTATTGCGAAACCGGATATTCTTTTACATGATAATGAAAGTCTTGTTATTGGAGATATACAAATTCAAGCATTTGAAACCCCTGGACATACCAATGGCTGTACGAGCTATCTTGTTGATGATATGATTTTTACTGGAGATACACTCCTCATTCGCAAAACTGGACGAACTGATTTTCAACAATGATTACCAGAGAATCTCTACCATTCTATCAAGAATAGGATATATACTCTTCCAGATTCGACCAAGATCTATCCATGACATGACTATACTGGACAGATGATGTCGACGGTTTGGGAAGAAAAAAGATACAATACTCGTATAAAAGAACATACAACGCTAGAGGAATTCATTGAAACCCTTGATACGATGAAGCTCGATTATCCAAAATATATTGATGTGGCACTACCAGCAAATATGAAGCTCGGGCTTGATGATTGAAAAATGTAGAATTTCTAATATTATAAAAATATGCAAAAACTTATTCTCTACAGTAAAGATTACTGTCCCTACTGTACTATGGCGAAAAATCTTCTAAACTCTATTGGTGCCACTTTCGAAGAAATAGATATCACTGCTTCTCCAGAAATCATCATGGAACTCGTGAAAAAATCTGGAATGAGAACTGTTCCTCAGATTTTTGTATGAGATGAGTGTCTTGGTGGGTATGATTCCATTGCAAAATTACACCAAGAAGGAAAACTCCTTGGAAAGATCGGACTTTAATTTTTTAATTCTTCTCACTATATATTGATCTCCACTTCCAAATATCTCAAAAGATATAAAAATCAGGATTACATCGATGGAGCGTGTGAGATCAAATAACTCAGTTAATAGATAATCTACAATGGTGATTGGATATTCCTGATATTTGTATTCATCACTTTTGTATAGATCTGAGTAGTTTTGATACTCGCATGCCCAAGGAGTTCCTGTATATATCGTATATCGGTACCATTTTCGAGAAGGTGCGTAGCAAAGCTATGCCGTAGACTATGGAAACTGGCGTCTTTTTTTATCCCAGATTTTTCGAGTGCATCAGCAAATATTTTCTGGAGTGTTCTGGTTGTGAGCTTTCATCCTCTTTCTGACTCTATCAGCAGCTCATCTCAAGATTTGAGTTCACTGAGTCTCGATATGTCTTTCGCTAACTTTTCTGAAAATATAGTAATCCTATCTTTCTCACCCTTTCATCACTTTATATGCAGAGTAAAATTTTCCAGATCAAAATCTCACACATGTAAGCTGATCACATCACTCACTCGAAGACCAGAACCATATGAGAGGGCAATGATAAATTTATGTTTCTCATTCTTGATATTTTCGATGATTGATTGTATTTCATTTCTTGTGAGAATTATCGGCAATTTTTTCGGTTCACGTGAGAGTTTTATATCGATATCGATACAAACTCTGACAATATCATGCAAGAAAAACTTGATCGCTTCTTTATAGAGATTGATGGTTTTTGGAGCTTTTTTCTGAGCTTGTAGATGGAGAATGAAGTCAATGATCGTATCTCGAGAAATATTCGAGAGTTGTCATTCTGCATTTGTTCCAGAATCTATCCATCTCAAAAACCCACCAATACAACTAGCATAAGCACTCACCGTTCTCGGAGAGTAGTTCCTATACTTCAATTCCCTCTCGAGATCGAGTAAATATTTTTGATTTTCATTCATATGCTTATATACTATGTTTGTAATGAGTTTCTATAGAGATCTACTTCGCATAATATTCCATAATAGAATAAAAGCAAATTATAGTTCGTATAGAAGGTAGTTATCGGAAATAAAAAAATCTCTTTTATTATAAAAATTATTTTAGGCTATGATATATCTAATTGGCGGCCCTCCAAAATGTGGAAAGACAACATTAGCAAAAACATTATCAAAATCATTGGGGATTCCTTGGGTTTCTACTGATACTCTTCAATGTGTCATAAAGCCGTATATGGAAAAGGAGACTTTCTCAAAAAAATTTCCTACAAGTTATCAGCGCGGTAAAGATAATGACGAAAAATACTCTAAATTTTCATCGAAGGAAATCATTGAAGCCTACCAACAACAGTCCAAAACTGTTTACGAGGCAATAGATATGTTTACGGTTTGCGAGCTTACTGATGGCAATGATTTCATTATTGAAGGTTATCATATAGAGCCGGAACTTGTTGCGAAGATGAATTTGAAATATCCAGAGAAAATTAAGAATATTTTTCTCGTGAAATCTGACAAGGAAAAATTTGTTTGCGATATAAAAAAAAGTACAACTCCAAATGATTGGATAATTGCAAGAACAAATAATGAGGAAACTTATCAGAAAATCGCAAACATGATCTGTGAATACGGAAATTTTTTTGAAAAAGAATCTAAAAAGTACGGCTTTAAAGTATTAAATATGGACAATGATTTTGATAATCAGATTAAGGAAGCTAGCGATTATTTGACGACCGCCTAAAATAATTTTTTAAAAAAGGAGGATATTTTTTTACATCCGATAACAAGTTGTATCAGGTTCCAGAAATTTGCCTTAATGAATAATAATAAGGAACGCAAATTTCTTCCACCCAAATTTTTGTCTTTCTTTTTATAAATAACAATAAGGAAAGAAAGCCAAAAACTTCTGATACAACTAAACGTTGTCAGACATACATTTTTATCTTTTTTTAAAAAGGTAGCTCTGCATAAAATAAGGAACAAAACAAGATTTTTTTATTTTTATGAGGGGTTTAAGGTATTTTCTTTCGTTTCACTACAGAAAATGGATTTAATTATAAATACTAAAAATGATTATAAAACCTAGATTAAATGATTACTATTGATTACCCTTTACACAAAATGAGGTAGATTTTGCAATTCCTTTTTTAGATCAAGATATTCCTTTATATCTTGATCCATTTTTATTATATAAAAGTCCTTCTCAACAAGATAACTCTTTACATTGATTAATTATTAACTCATTTAATTATCTATGAAAAAAATATTTAGAAAATACTGAAGAAGCAATTAATTTGTTAATTGAAATTTCAGAATGTACAGAAGTATGATTGTGAAATTCAAAAACCAAAGAAGGTAAAAAAATATGAAAAAAACTAGCCGAAGCAATTTTAGATAATTTTAAAAATATTCCTAGGATTAATAAAAGTTGATTTCTTCACTTAGAAGAATTGCAATTATTAGAGTCCGTCCCAAAAACTCTCACTCAAAATCTCCTTGCCCATAAAAAATATCAGAAAGTTTACTTTCTGATATTTTTTTTAGGAAATATGCTCCATATTCCGATCTATACGGGTATATTTCTCATACTTCCC
>JAYSPL010000028.1:0-13981 GCA_043722085.1 Candidatus Altimarinota bacterium
AAACTTTCTACTCTTTTTCTATGTTTGTTTCTTGGCTTGGATATTAGGGTTTACTGGGTAAAACTTTATGAAAAATTTCCCACTGGGAAGGAAAGAGCCCTTTTGATCGTATTTTTTCCGTAACAGTTACAATAGATTTTTTGTGCGTGCTTTATTGTGATTGACAGTCTTCTGCCTGACTTCATCAAAGAATAGCTCAGATTTCACAACTCAGTTCTCGTGAAATTTTTAGGATTATAGCGTTACTATCGGGTGATTCTGTAGTATCGATTCACTCCCGTAAGTACCTCTCGAATCGGGACTTGAGTCAGTATTGAAATACGGATATTTTTTCGCGGTTTACGGGAAGAAATGCAGCAAGTTTCGCCCTATTTAAGATATCTGAAAGGGAATTATCGGTAACACTTTGATAGAATTCTGACTGTGCGGGAATCATATATGGATATTCTTGCATGTAGAGTCGTTGTGCTTCAGGAGTCATGAGATACTCCATGAATTTCAGACTTGCTGTTCCATTTTTTGTAAGTTTGGATATTCCAAAGTAGGTGTATCTACCAATATTCATACTTTCTTGCGAAGATGCTTGGGGAATTTTTTCAGTCAAGATAACGCTATGCACACTATCTGATCCAGTTCTTTTGCTCGATTTTTCGAGTTCCAGTACAAGACTTGGATAGCCAATAATCATCGCAATATCACCTTTCATAAAGAGGTCTAGTGTTGTAGATTTTTGTAGTATCATTTCAGCCTTTTGACTCATTAAGGAGCCTGTTCTAATATTGATAGAGGTATCTGAGCCACTTGAGGCTCCAATCGTGAGGGTGCCATACTTGAGATAGGAACTCAGGCTATCTGCAGCCTTTGATATATCCATATACGAGGTAGTTCCCCCTTCATTGAGCCATAATGGAAGGATATCAACCATATTCGGAGTAAAGGTGGGTCCGAGGCCTAGATTGCTGGGATATCTCTCCGTTGCCGAATCATGATACAGATTTTCGAGATCATTCCATGTTTTTGGAACCTCTCGCATGAGAGACTTATTATAGAAAATACCCAAGGTTTCATATCCAAGTGGAACTCATAAAAGTGTAGTTTTTTTATTTTTTCATGAGCCTGTTGCGGTGAGAAGGCCTTGAAAAAGATCATCATATCTTTTATCAAAATCAGAAAAATTGAGTATTTCACTCGGGATTGGCTCAATTTTTGTTTCCAAAATGATATCTTCACCACTGTGAAGCATAAAAATATCAGGTCCACTTCATTCTGTGAGTGTGGAGAGGAGGATGGTACGATATCGGTCAGCATCACTGGTTTGTTTTTCTATGATAATATCAGTTTTTGCGTATTCTTTTGCGTATTTTCTAAATCCTTCAATGAGCGCACTGTATGACTCTGTGGTTCCATCGGTAATCCATATTTTGAGAGATCATGAAGTCTGATTGGTTACTTTTTTTTGTCATGAAATATAGAGTATTGTCACAATCATCGCGAGAAATAGTACACCAACTATAATAAAAAAGAAAATTTTTCGAGGAGACATAGCGTAGTAAGATAATATATACGGTATAGTATATATATTTTTTCAAAAATCTACTATTTTTTTAACTGATCACGAGCGAGGATATTTCAAAGAATATCAATCGCCCCCTGTCTGGTTAAGAGTGATTGTGCATAAAAATTCCCTCCTTTGGCTCGAATTTTGTATGCATAATCTTGTATATACTGAAATTTTAGATTCATAGCACTGGTGTCCTTATATATTCTTATCTGACTTGGGTTTTTTTCGAGTTTTCCAATTTTGACCAAGAGTTCTATGAAATCTTCTTTGGAAAGCAGCCTCGTTGGCTGAGCGTAGTTTTCATCAAATATTCCACGACGGTACCCAGCTAGGGCGTACCCTTGGAAGCTATCACCGATAGCGATATCGAGGAAGTGACTCGTGCCGCTGGTAGGAGCAATTCCATAGTACTTCATCAGCATCGTCACGGCATCCTTCTGGTTGATTGTGGCACTCGGATCAAATTTACCAATATCCTGAAACATACATTTTGTGTCAATGAGTTCGTAGAGTATTTTTCCTGCCTTACTCGAACTGATCATATCGGTGAATCTTTTTTTCTCACATGGTTTTACCACGGTGTTGACTCTATTTGTCGTGCTCACATTGGCAACAACACTGGCCTTTGAGTTGGCAGAGGCACTACTCATACCTGCTATAATGCTCTCTACAGAGTCATTTATTGGGATGAGCTCATGTGTTTCGGTTACTGGTACTGGAGTACTCTGGAGGTTTGCAATAGAGTTTGCTGGAACGACGCCACCAATAAACATCTCAATAAAATGAATAGGATGGATACTATATCGCATGGCATTTTCTTTTCCGAGTCCTGCGTCAATGGAATCAAAAAGTGACAATCCCGCTGTCCTTGACTCACTCGAACTAAATGGCCAATAGGGATGGAATGGTGCAGTTTCTGTATCCAATTGAATATGTAGATGAGGAGTAGTTGCAATTCCAGTCATTCCTACTCGACCAATCATATCTCCCTTCCTGACTTTTGTTCATTCTTGAACCGTAATCTCTGAGAGGTGGAGGTATCCCGAATAGAGATTTTGAGTCTTCCCATTCAGTGGTACTCCATCATGCCGTATGACAATATATTTAGATCCTGTTGTATCAGACTCGACCGTACGAACTACAACCCCATTCGCAATGGCGAGTACGGGCGTCCCAATGGGCGCCCGTATATCAATGGCATTATGGCTCCCATCATTTTCCTTATAGTTCATCCGATAGCTTCCCATGTATGTGGTAATATACGTATAGTGGAGAATGAGAGAGTTCTTACTTGTATTTCCTAGATCCGATAATGCCTTGGTATCGTATGCTGGAAGTGGGATATAGTCACTGATTGGAATATCTGCAAATCTCGTAGTTTTATTCTGGTATTGAGCCTTGCTCCAGTCTGGTATATAGAGTATTGGCATGATAGTGCCATCAAATGGATCAGATTTTATAGATAAATAGGTGTTGGCTCAAGCATTCATATAGGGAAGCCATGATTGCCTAATGGCGAGTATTCATCCTATGATACAGTTACAGAGCCATATTGCTATTATCGCATAGCGCATATAGATGTGTTTATTTTCCGGTATATTCATAATTTATTTTTATATTTAGTATACTCTATCATAAAAAATTAAATTATGCAAATTATTGATTTCCCCACTCAAAAAAAACCCAGAATTGGGTTTTTTTGGTGAGGGAATCGTAGTATTAGAACTTACTCTTCCAGTTCGTGAGTGTGGTTTGGATGGTTACATTTTGTGCTTTTCTTTCAAACCAATCAACCGTTGACGTCACGGTAACGGTTCCAGTGGATGCTGCCTCTCGGAAGATTCGAATTTGCCGAGAAAATGCTGATCTACAGATGGTCGTCAGATCAAAGGTACAGAGTGTATCTCAAGCGGATGTTCCACTCGCAAAATAAAATCAATTTTTATCTACCCAGAGTCATGATCCAGAAGTGGTTCCGGTAAGATACCAGGCTCCATTCTTATTTTCGAGTACATATGCCGTAGCAGGAGTCGTTCAAAAGGAGTTTCAAGCCGTCGAAGCAAAGGTTCCATTTCAAATACAACTACTATTGTATCCTATAATTCTCCAACAGTTGAATTGGTCGCTCGAAAAACGTAACCAGTTAGTATTTCGAAGATTTGTAACTCCTTCCAGTCATTCTCGTGCAATATTGATCGCCTTGATTCGATTCTCAGAGTCAGTTGCAAAATAAATACCTCAAATTACTGTTGAAAACATTGCAGTAATAGCAAGTCCTAGAATCGCCATCATAGCCATGATCTCAATGAGAGAAGATCATCGCTTATCGAGATGATTCACCAGAGAGAGTCACATGTTTTGATTCTTTGATTATGGTAAATAACTGTGTATAGAGGAGGTCATTTTTTGTTCCAAAAAATTCTATTTTATAGAGATTGATCCCATCGCGCATGGTTTCATTGTCCATATTGGCGAAGTAGTACCAATTGGTTGTCCCTGCGATATACTTCTGCAGTCGGTAATCATTGACTATGATATAGCTCACGGTGTCTTTTGGGACTACTCATTGCACCTTTATATATCGATCGGTAGTCACAAAGGGGTTACTTGCAGGGCTCACAATACGAAAGTCCTTACTAGCGATTGGTGAATTATTAGATACTAGTCGATTCGTATTTTGTATCGCTTGTTTTGATCCAAATACGGTGATAACTCATTTTGCGAGCTGCTTCCCATCAGTATTATATGCCTTATATACAATATTGTTTATTTCCGCAGTAATTGGGAAATCCAAGAATACGAACGTATTATTGACCATGCTTACAGAGGCATCTTGATCATTGAGGGTTACTCTTTTTACATCCGTTGTATTCAATGTCCCCCGAATGGCAACAGTTGGCTTCGTTGAAAGTGATCCATCGAGTGGTTCTAGGAATGTGATCGGTTCATCACTATGCCCAGATGCAGTTGTTCCTGTATTGGATTCTACTTTGCCAGTGCTTGTCACGGCAGTGATCATGCTATTGAGTATACTCTTTCCATTATTTTTGATAAAAAGTGGATTCTTGGTGATATCCTCATCGATACTTCCTACCTGAGAACTCAGCTGTAGTCATGGATTTGAGAGCTCTGTAGCGGACAACATAATACGATGCCCAGCCTTGAGGGTATATTTCCCAATTGACGTAGAGATGATCGTATCTCATTGAATCGCATATACAATACTAAAAACTGGATTCGTTTGCTCAAGCATTGCTATAGTTCACTCCTTGGTCGTGACTGATAAGTTTTTCATCTCTATGTGTCCGGTAGATCCAATCTGTCGTATCCAAGCCTTTCACTTGATGAGTTTCATCGTATCGCCACTACTCGTATGATTACTATATACAAGCTCTGTTCTCTCATCAAGATCGATTGCTATATTTTCATTGGATGCTTTCGCTCATCCGGTCTCTACGGAAACAGACGTATCACCGACATAGAGTGGCTGACTTCCGGTTCCAGTGATTTTATTTTTTGATGCTTCAGTCATCGCAATGAATATCGTACTGGTCGCATTTTCAGGAGAGATACTCAGATAGGGTCTTCCGGTGTTGATACTACTTTGCCCATTTGAAAATGATCTTGCAAGTATTACTATTGCCAAAAACGCAACAAGACCTCAAACCCAAAGCCATGGAATTTTTGAAGTATTTGATCGGGAGCGGAGATATTCATTTCACATAGTACCAAGGAGGGTTAGGTGCTAATTTTTAGGGATAATACTTTCAATCACTGCGTATGTTGCATCTTTTCATTTTGGCGTACGGATACTGACTGTATCACCCACGCTACACTTATGAAAGGTAATTGCCGCCATCAGGACTCTATAGGTCTTGCTATCGGTAGTAATCTCATACTTTTCCCCATTTTTTGTGACAATACCAACACTGGTTTCAAATGGTATTTCTTCTATGATTTTATATTTGATACCACCATGACCTTCTATGGTAGCCTTGAGTCTACTCCCTTGAACCAGTAGTGATTTTGAGGAATAATTCTGAGGAACCGGATATACAGCTCCATCGGGACCAAGCATAGAGTCCCCAGTAAATACTCATTCTACGATTTTATCGTCTCCTGATTGGTAACTACTCAGTTCACTAGACCCAACATCAAACTCCTCTCGCGATGCGTCACCCATGAGTGTATCGAGAATTTTTCTGGCTGAACGAATCGAGTTCTCAGCTGATTGAACGAGATCACGGAGGGCCCTTATTTGCTTGTCCTGTACCATATGTATTGAAATTATAAATCTGTTCAGAGTATATTGGTTTTGTTAGGAAAGTCGATTTTTTTTTAATTGACTTAGTAGAAGTATATACTATGAATGAGTTCAATTTGAGAATACAGTACGATACTCATGAGCCACCCGAATCCAAGAAATGGGCCAAATGGAATCTGAGATTCGGTTTTTTTTCATCGAATGTAATTGAGTAGGAGTATGAAAATTCATACAATACTCCCGATGATATAGGCAATTGCAAAACTCGCCACTCCATGGAGTACCCCCAGTGTGAGTCCGATAAATAGAGCAATACGAAGATCACCTCAGCCTATCCACACGGGGATTTCGATATTGCTATCGTCCTTTTTTTTTCTCAACATATCGGTCAGAATGGTGAATGGAAAAATGACATAACTCGCGAGTAACTCCATAAAATGTTTCCAGTCCCTTTTTTTAAGGAGAAAAAAACCTCCCGGAATCAGGATCTGTAGATAGAAAAATGTATAGAGTATTGCTGCTGCAGCGAGTCTATTTCCTATTGTTATGTGAAAGGTATGAAAGGGGTACTCACTGTATCCCGTAAAGAGTAGTGATAAAAATGGTATTCATAGGAGTAGATAGAGTATTGGTACCATTACCTGATCAGGAATTTCCATATAGCGGATATCGTAGAGTACATAGACTCCAGTCACAAAGCCAAATACCAGTAGTAAGAACATTTTGAGTCAGAGTGGATCAATTCAAGTAGCGATTGCTGCGTAGGCAAGAATCATAAAAATACATCCCATCGTCAGTTCAGCAATTGGATAAAATATAGAAATATGACTCCTACAATATCTGCATTTTCCCTGACTGAAAAGGTATGAAAAAATCGGTACTAGGTCAGGTGTTCAAAGTGTTGTGTGGCAATTTTGGCACTCACTTCTTCCCATGAGAATACCTCATTTGCCACTATGCCATCTTTCGATGAGTACCGTTGAGAAGCTTCCGAAAATCAATCCAAAACAAAAAAAAGTGAGTAAAAAAAACAACATAGGCTATCGGTCAAGCATATAAATAGAATGGAGATTTATTTGTTGTATTTTAGTAATATGTTCTCACTTGATCTTGGAAGAAGAGAGGATCCTCTCGAGTGGAGTATGTGATATGTGTTCGTAAATAGAGTGCATGATACTATCATCTCAGAGTACTGCCGGATCCATAGATCCAAGTGCCTTGAGTATTCGCATCTGAAATATAGAGTAATGATACACATTCATCGATGCTCGATGACCATATGCTATAAAGAGATAGGTATCGTCATAGAGACTCCTACATTCATGTCCATCAACACTAATTTTGGTAATAATGCGGAGCGTTTCTAAAAATGATACTATCCGGAGATAGTCCCAATTGCGATTCCATCATGACACGGTAACTTCCATATTTTTTATAGTATTTTTATGAGTATCTCGTGAAAGTAATACTTCCACAACATCTCAAAGATCGATCCCCGTAATATTTTTCTTATTCCACCAACCAGTAATTTTACCATATTCAGGCGTGATCATAACAATTCGGGTATTGTTGTCACGAATTTTTGTGATACTCAAGATGATAGCTCTAAATCTATACACGTTTTTTTATTTGAAAATAGCTTTTCCATCAATGAATTCAAACTTGAGGTCGTATACGCCAAGGTTCGTAGTGACGTATATCGATCCATCGCGGGGTACACTTATACTCTTAACTTGTTCATCGGTTTTTAGCTCAAATTGTCCCTTATATTCCCAAGAAGTAATATCTTGAAACCGTTTTGAATTTGGCTGAAAAATCCAAATACGATTCCCATTGAGCACGTAGGTGTATGAGAGATAACTCCGAGTAATAAATATACTTGGTACGGTCGTATTGATATTCCATTCTCATGGAATTTTATTGAGTATAATTGGAATGAGCGTTGCCTTTTCGCTCAAGTATCTCCATATTTTCCCATCCTCCATATAGAGGTATATTCCACCATCAATACTAATATCAAATATTCATGGATATGGTTTAACAAGAAGGTTTGACTTTTGTGAAAACCCGTTTACCCCTGGCTTATGTCTTTGGATTTGGTTTTTCGAAGATTCGAGAAGGTAGATATTTCCATTAAAGGTCTTAATACTCAGTGCTTCTTCCCAGGTATTTTGTCCGGTGACATTGATTCGAGCAAAGTCGTCTCGACGTGGTGAGAGAACATGATTCTCTGTAGTCAATATATAGGCAGATCCATCTTCTCAGACGTCAAAACTTTTTGCAATTTCATTGCTGGGATAGGGTATCATCCGTATAGTTTTATCACTACTGATATATTCCAAAATGGCTCATTTTTCACCGATCAGTGTCAATTTTTTATCCTTTTCAAAGACCCCAAGTGGACTCATCTCACTTGGATTAAATGGGATTATGGAAGTAAGGTGTGTCATATCCACCTCCTGGATATCGTATACCTCTTTTTTCATTGCCGTGATCCTTCAGAGTAATTTTTGCGTATCAATGATATGTATCTGTTCTTTTCTCAGATCAAAGAGTATTTTCTCAGCTTCTATAATTTTAGCATTAAACGCCGTTGTATTATTCGTCAGTTTTTGTGAATCATCGATGAGAGTCTTCGCCTTGATAAGGAGATTTTTATCGTCAGTTGTGGTATTGTTGAGGACCAATAAGATGCTTGATATCAGAGAATATGCCAGGGTAAAGAGTATCACTACTCCAACTATGAGAAACGTATAGAGGTACATGCGATTCTGGAGATTTGGTAATTTTTGTATTATGCCCTTGGTTTTTTCCCACATCTTCTTGCTTCGGAGGGATTCAATGTAACGTACTCATGTATCACGGATGATATCTGATTGTTTTCGCTTGTCTCGATAAAATGCCGGTATTGGGGTATCGTATATGCGTCTCGAAAGGCGGATAATATGGAGGTTACTCACTATTTCTCTTTCTATAATTCGTTTGCTCGTTTCGCTCCATATATTTGGCGCCAGGTGAGCGAGTTCGTGGAGTACATCGGCACCCAGGATGTTCTCTATGGTATCATTGGCCAAGTATACCGTTGATCAAAGTGGTATTTTTCCATTCGTGATGGAATGGAACTCGTATGATGCATTCTCATGAACCGTGATATCGATGAGTTTTCCACTGGCTTCGATAAAAATACCACTCGTTCCTCAGATGGTCGAAAGCGTGAGATCCTCTCATTGTAACATACTGAGGAGAATACGTATATCAATGAGGTCTTCCTTCGAAAAACTGGTAAGAAAGGTATTATAGTGTTCGGTGACGTAGGAAAAATCTTGGCTTGTTTCTCGTATATTCCATTCGGTGGATGAGATACTCTCAAGGATATGATCCTCAATAATACTCACGATACTCTCACTCGCACCATCAATAATAAAAAATATCGTAACAGCATCATGTGGAGTAAGTGTATGTGATCTGGTGGACCTTTTACTGGATGGACCGTTGTAATGCAGTGAATTTATTTGTATCATGACATGTAATGAAAACTAAAGTGAGCTTAAAAGTCCCAAACTATCCGCTGCATCTGATTTCGATGTATCTGATTGTTCCACTTTTTGTAATTGCTCCTTTGCTTTCTGTGACTGGAGAGATTGCCATTCAATGAGGTGTTTTTCATTCAATGTTTTGATATCATCTTGATATTTTATATTGAGCTCTTCGAGCTGATGTCGTTCCGTCATAAGTATATTGAACAGACGATCGATCTGATCATTGGTCATTGAGGGAAGGATATCAAACCAATATTGTTTTTCGTTATTATCGATAGATTCACTTCCGAGTATCAGTTCTACGAGTTCTCCGTATTGGATCTGGATCTCATCCAAAATAGTAAATGTGAAATCATCACGAATAACTTGTGCCATAAAGTAGAATAAAGTATGGTTGGATTGTATACAATGTTTCCTATTTCGCAAGTAAAAAGACGTACTCAGTATATATTTGACTTGATTTTCCCCCGCTATTCTCTAATATAGAGCCCTATATGCATACTATTATTCTTTCGCTCCTCGCTTTTTTCGCTCGTCTTATTATACAGCGACATACACCGTATATTATTGGAGTTACTGGGACCGTTGGTAAAACGACGATTACTACACATATAGCCCATTTTCTTACGAAACAACTTTGAACAAAAAACGTAGGCTATTCTCAGTACCACTATAATGGTGAATTTGGATTACCACTTACTATTATCGGAGCGAAAAGTCCGTGAAAAAATCCATTTTTATGGATTTTTGTCTTTTGAATGGCTCTCACAAGACTCTTTAGACCGTATCCCAAGTATCTGGTCCTTGAATATGGAATAGACCATCCTGGTGAGATGGATGCTCTGATTTCGATTGCAAGACCGGATGTCGCAATATTGACTCCCGTAGAATCCAATCACCTCGAACAGTTCAAAACGCTCGATCTCTATCGTCACAATAAGATCCAGCTTGTCCTCTCTGCAAAATCTGCAATTATTCATGAATCACTTCGTCAGTATATAGAGATTGACGCACTCTACTATAGTCTCGGGGCACTCTCTGATATCGATGCGTCACATATTGATATTGGCATAGATGGTACTACCGCTATAGTACACTATAATCATCAAGATTTCCCTATTTCCTTGCCTTCTATTGGATCGTTTCAGATCGAAAATATTCTTCCCCTCTATCCCATTGCCACTCTCCTCAAAATAGATCCAAATACCATATCAGAGTACACACTGCATGCCTCTCCTGAATCTGGACGATCCACAATATTACCTGGGATTATGGCCACCACGATCATTGACGGGAGCTATAATGGCGGGTACCTGAGTTTGCGAGAAGGAATTGTATCAATGCGGTCCTTTTTGCACTCTCATCGTATCATCTTCCTATTGGGGGATATGCGCGAGCTTGGTGCTGTATCAAAAGAAATCCATGAACGATTGGCGTATGATATTCTCGATATCATTCCACATGACGCGAATGTAGTATTCTACCTTGTTGGGCCTATAATGCAAACGTTTGTATCTCCAATTCTTTCCAAAAAATTTAGAGTAGTTACCGATCTCTCATCAAAAAAACTTGGTAGAGAAATCGCAATAGATATAGCGAACAATAGCACTACAACGATTGTATACGCCAAGTGAAGCCAGAATACTATATTTATCGAAGAAGCCATCAAGTGTTTGCTCAAAAATCCAGATGATATCCGTAAATTACCTCGACAAACAATACCTTGGATGAAGAAGAAAGAGATTTTTTTCAGTAAAATAAATGATCAAACTATATAACAGATATTTTTTATAAAACAGCTACTCATTGTATGATAAAAAGAGTACTCTTTATTTGTATTTTTTCATGATGGTATGGTAGGATTGAAGTATGCAAAAAGCTCTCTCCTCCTCCATTCTGACCATTTTCATAGTTTCAGTGCTCTCTCCTACAATCGGAAGTGCTATCGATACCACTACTTCTGGCCGGATTCTTGATACCTTCAAGGCTCAACAAGAGGAGATCCTCTTTGACTCCTCTCCCGTTGGGATGCTTGACGCCAATAAGATCCTGGAACAGGAATACGCGATGAACTGACTGGATTCACTCAAAAGTCGCCTACAGGCGATGCAATCCGTATATACCGCTAAAAAAGAAGCAGTCAGTGAAGTGCGTATGACTCTCGAGAATGCCCTTGCAAACCTGATGGATTCTATTCGACTTACTGAAAAAGCTATTTCAGATACGAGTACTGGCATCCTCGATAAGCAACATACGATCCAACAACTTCGTTCTGATGGTCTACTCCTCAGGGCACGTATCAGGGAACATCGAAAAGTAATACTCTCGTACTTGACGAATATCTACTCCGAAGGAAATAGAGTGTTGGATGATACTGGAAACATTGACCTCATCAAGGGAATGATTCTCACCAGTGTAGATACGGACGTCACACTCTCTGATATTACCTATAAGACGCTCGTGACGCAGATGTGACAAAAATTTGTAAATGAGTATCGTGATCTCGTTCGTGAGTATTACCTCTCACAGGTGCAAGCCAAGAATGAAGAAGATCAACTGAAATCACTGAAAATAATTCTAGAAGATCAAAGTAGTATGTTGAACTCAAAAAAGCTAGAACGAGAAAATCTACTCGAAATTACGAAAGGACAGGAGGCACTCTATGTTCAGTATATTGCATCACAACAGCAAGCACAATCTCAGGTTGAGGTTCTCTGGAAAGTGGCGAGTGACAAGTACCAGGAGTCATTTGATACACTTTTATCTCAATATAATTGTGCTGACACAAATAAAACGAATGCCATGTTTATCGAGTGTGCTCGAATTATACAATTTTTCAAGAGTGAAAAAGAACTCGCGAAGAGTGAAATAAAAGAAGCAACCTCAAATGTCCTTGATTGGCCAATTGAAAGTCATCGTATTACCACCTTTTTTCATGATGCGTCTTATTATCAAGCACTTCATAGTCAACATGATGCTATCGATATCGGAACTCCTCAGGGGACCGATATAACCGCCCCAGCTGATGGGTATATCTACTATGCCCTTGAGCCAACTGCGACCGGATACTCGTATCTCGCCATGAAGCACCGAGATGGACTCGTAACGGTCTATGGACATCTCTCAGAGATCAAGGTAGCCAAGTATGAATTTGTAAAAAAATGACAAGTCATCGCCAAGAGCGGTGGAACTCCCGGCACCCCAGGGGCAGGTCCCATGACCAGTGGTGCACACCTTCATTTTGAAGTGTGGAAAAATAGAGAGAGTGTTGATCCACTCCGGTACCTGTCACTGGCTGGAATGGACTATGCATCCCTCCTCCCAATATATCAGGATAAATTCATTGCTGATATTATAGAAAAATCTGGATCTGGAACAGACACGAGTGCGTACAAGAAAAAATTCAATATTCTCGGCGTGACTGAAACAGAACGTCAAAAGTATCTCCTCTCTAACTACGCGACTCCAGACTTTCAGAATTGGCAGATGTGGGTGGATACGGCACTCAATGGAAAGATTGATCCAAGTTTTATGATGTGTATTGGGCTCGCTGAGACCACGCTCGGGAATCATCTCAAAACCGCATATAATATCTGAAATATTGGAAACACGGATAGTGGCAGTACATATTCGTTTATTTCCCCACAAGAATGACTCGAATGGATGGTAGCAACCTTTAATAACAAATATCTCGGGAAATATACGCAGGTCAGTGAACTCTCTCGTTGGGGAAATACTGATGGTGCTATCTACGCCTCTTCGAATTCTAACTGGCATAGCAATACGATCCGATGTCTCTCAGCACTCAAGTGAGAATTCGTCAAGGATGGGTATGAATTTAGACTGAAGTAAAATATGACAACCCCCGCAAGCGGGGGTTGTTTGTGGTTGCCCACGCGAGAGCTATGGTAGCCTCTCGTGGTGCTGAGGCAATTCAGCCGCGCTTTTGCCTCCTTCTCAGGAGGAAAACCGCCAACAGTGCGAGTAAGACGACACTCGCCGTTCCCGGTTCGGGAACGGCGAATGCTACCTTCTCCACCATGAAGGTGGATCCGTAAGCGACCAGCGGCCCGCTGAAGAGTGGGCCGTGGCCGAGAGTCAGGAGCACTCCCACGGTGCTGAGCAGCACCTCGTCACTTGGGCCGTACACGCCCAGTAAGTCTACTGGGGCAAATGTGAAACCACTTCCGGCCTTTGGCCGGATCCACTCCATGGTTTGCACCATGGAGTTATTGGTTGAGGCCTCAAAGTTCGAGGCAATTGCCTCGAAGTCGGGGAGTAGCCCTGAATCCGGACGGATTATCACCGTCCCTCCCGTCGCATTAGTGGTTCCCCACTCGAGGTGGAAATTACTAATGATGATTCCGGCGTGAGCTGAAACCATGGTCGCGCACAACAAAATAAACATCGCAAGAATTCGTTGCATGAAATGTCTCCTGAAGTTATGGCTGAATTGCCACGGCTGCAGTGTATATATTTTAAACTAAAAAGCAATAATTTGATATGGCAATCGAAATTATAGTAATCACTCACACTAACCGCAAAGAAGGAACTATACCGTAGTTCCTTCTTTTTCTTTTGTTTGGTTCCTGAGTTCCATGAGGATTATTTCATCAG
>JAYSPL010000029.1:0-2094 GCA_043722085.1 Candidatus Altimarinota bacterium
TTCTGATTGACTCGTAGGATTTTCTTTTTCTTTTTTGAGTTCATCTCGTACTCTCGTATAGAGTAGCGAGAATGCTGTATGAGCGACGTTGCATTGTTCTAGTGCACTGGATTCGAGTATTTTTGTTTCTGTGAGATCCCTCAGCTTTCTCAGAGGATGAGCCCAACAGAGCTGATGCATCTCAAATGCATTGGTATACGCTCCATATCCATCAGATATCCCTACGAAGCTCACCATCTCTTCCCCGATCAGTTTTTGGATCATTCCTCATCCCCGATTTTGTCCGAGTGAGAAGATGACTTCTCGAGTCTCCGTACCAGTCATACCCCATGCATAGCCACCATCATCGTCTCGTTGAGTAATCCATCCTGTTTCATCAAAGTGGACTCACTGCTGGGATACGATGCGTTCTCTCATCTGGTTATATTCAGGAGTCAGTATCTTGGCTTCTCTCTCGAGAATGCTGGCAATCTCTCCACTGGAGATCGTTATACCAAAAAAGATATCCAAAAAGAAGATCACATTCTCATAACTCTGCTTCATGATACAGATTTGGAAGTTTACGAACATACGGATATTCTCTCCATAGCTAACTGGAGCCTTTGAGATGTATTTTGGACTCCGTTGTTTCTTGCAGGTCTTACAGTATCCAGAGGATATATTCTCTCGTATTACTTCTCGTACCGAGTCCCGAATAGAAGGGAGGTCACTCATGTCTTCCACGAATCTTTCATACTGTCGTATATCTTCCAACTTGGTTCCACAGAGAGGACAGTTACAGATAGGATATGCTACTGTTTGGATCACATCAGAGAGTGGTGGTGTTTTTTTCAAGTAGGATTCCTTGAGCCTCTTTTCTCCACTGGGAGTATTGAATATGCTTTGTGAAGAAGATACTGGATCATTAGACTCAGAGGATGATCATGGCTCAGAGGATGATCATGGCTCAGAGGATGACTGAGTATGTTGCTTTGGTTTCTTGTGAAAAATCATTCGTTTGTATTCCTCGAGAGTGAGTCATTGTCGAGTGATAGTTTCTTGGAGCACTTTGAGAAGTTCATCTTTTTGTCTTTCTATCTCTTTGAGATGTTTAATCTCAAGAGAAAGTATTCAAACTCGTTTCTTTTGATTCTCGTACATACTGGTACGATTACGGAGATCTATTTTTACTTGAGAAAGTTCTGACATATCTTGTTTCTTCATACCCACATTCTACAGAAAAAAATAGTAAGTAAAGCCCTATTTTAAGCCAAAAATATACTATACATGATGCTATTCTTTGCTAGTATCTATTCTCTCTTTTTTACTCAAAATGCCATTGAATTGCGGTGATTCTCGGGCATTGTATCTGCTTTTCTTCTTCCCAAGGCACGCAGTACCTGCTTCGTCTTACCAAGAGTAACCTAGAGCAGATATGGTTTTTGTTGGAATTTTGTCAAGCGGAAATGTGGGTAGTGTGAGTGATTACTGAGTTTCCAGATAGTTATTTCCATATTTTTGTCATATCTGATACGAATTGATTGTGTATCTTTTGGAATTTTGAGTTAACACTTGGATCTTTTAAAAGTCATTTTAGACTATCTTGCCAACTTCTTTCTGAACCTTTTCGGTTTTTAGAATCAAAAAGAATTTTACATTTATTTGCTTTTAACGTGGTACGTACAGGCTCTAAACCGTCAGAAGGGTAGATGTTTTTATTACATTGAAATAATAATTCGTCTGAATCGGTTTTAAGATAACTATCATTATAATAGTAAAGCCCCTTAATTTTAGTTGCTGTTTCATAAAAGATTCCATCTTTTATGAATAGATAATTTAATTGGAATGAAGCAATACTATCTTGTCATCCACCACTGATTGATATAACTCCATTTTTAAGTCATTTTGTTGCATATAAAACAGACCATTGATTCAAAGGATATATGGTATCTCAATACTTTTCCAGTAAATCTACAGCTTTTCCTGTTTCTCTTCTATTCATAAGTTCTATAAAAGAACTAAAATCCCCCCAAAATCCTCTTGAAATTATCTCGAATTTTCCCTTGACAGAGCCAAGTATGGCATAATGAGAGTGTTTATATATAACACTCTTTT
>JAYSPL010000030.1:0-9942 GCA_043722085.1 Candidatus Altimarinota bacterium
AGGGACTACCAATCTCTACTTCACGAATGCACGAGCACAGAATGCTCTCTCAGCAACGATTAATACACTCACTGGATCTATAACAGGAATCAATACCAACCTTTCCACAGCAACCGGAAACATAGCCTCTCTTTCAGGACGAGTCAATACTACTGAAACAAGCATAGTGACTCTTTCCGGTTCTTTCGTTTCTCTCTCCGGTGCTCTCTCTACCACCAACACCAATCTCAACACCACCAATACGAATGTAACAAGTTTATCTGGTTCCGTTGCTACCAAGATATCTCTCACATCACTCTCATCTATTGGTGGTATTGCATATAACAATATCTCTGGACAATTCTCTGATCTGTTCACTTTCTGAAACTGACTCGCGCGTGTAGGAAATAGTATAGGAATTGGAACTCTCACGGGTTGACTTCTCTCTGGATTCACAGGAGGACAGCTCACCTTCGGATCTCTCTCAGGTGCATTGATGCAATCCGCATGACTCTACTGGGATACTCTTACGAGTCGACTCGGTATTGGAACCAGTGTTCCTACGGCTACACTCACTATTTCGGGTTCACTTTCTGTGAGTTCTGATGCACTCATCAATGGAATCACGGTAGGACGAGGCGGCGGTAATATTAGTTCTAATACGGCAGTCGGAAGTGGAGCACTCTATACAAACTCTACTGGTACCAATAATACCGCTAATGGCGTCGGATCTCTCTATTACAATTCCACTGGTTCCTATAACGTAGCCAATGGACACGGATCTCTCTATTACAATTCCACTGGTTCCTATAACGTAGCCAATGGACACGGATCCCTTTATTCTAATACCACTGGTTCCTATAACGTCGCCAATGGAGTCGCAGCTCTCTCTTCCAATACCACTGGTTCCAATAACACGGTCAATGGAGCCGTATCTCTTTTGGCTAATACCACTGGTTCCAATAACACAGCGCTCGGGTACAATACGGCCCAGGGAATCACAACCGGATCAGGCAATACTATTATCGGTGCCAATGTCACTGGACTACTCGCGACTCTCTCGAATAACGTCATCATTGCCGATGGTGATGGAAACCGACGAATCAATGTAGATGCGACTGGTAATGTTGGTATCTGAACCGCTACACCCAACTATAAGCTGGAGGTCAATGGAGATATCAATGCCATTGGTGCTGTTCGTGCCAATGGTATTGCGCTCACCTCTGATGCCAGATTCAAGCAAGGTGTCATGACGATTGTGAACTCGATAGATATCCTCTCTCGTCTCAATCCGGTGACATATACTTGGAATCTTCTTGGTCAACAACATGGTGGTAAGATAGGAACCAATGAATATGGATTTCTGGCTCAAGATGTAGAATCTATTCTTCCATCCGCCGTATCTACCAGTACTGATGGATACAAGTCACTCAATTATATTGACTTTATTCCCCATCTGGTTGGAGCTGTCAAAGAAATCATCCAAACAGATTCCTCCTTCTCAGGAACACTCACATCACTCTGAACGTCAGTGAGTACACTTACTACTTCTATCACACATCTCACGAATACATATGAAACGCTTATCACGAATATGACTTCACTTAGGAGTGCTCTCGATGCACAATCACTCGCACTTGCTCAGATGCAATGAATTGTATCTGATCTGCAATTACAAGTACATACACTCAGTAGCAATAGCACAACTACACCTACTACGGTGCCACCAGTGATCAATAACTACTATACAACCATCGTCGAAACGGGATCGACAAATACAGGAACAACCACTATCGTAAATAACTACTATATTACTTGATCAACGGATACTGGATCAACGGATACCGGAGTACTCAGTACACTACACGCCATAAGCAATACGGTACTCGATCATTCGGGCTCCATCGAATGGACTCATTCAGGCCAACTCCTTGCAGACCTCACTGGAAGTACCACCGCAATCAACAACCCAAGTGCAACCACTGGCCCAAATATCACGCCTCGTATGGCAGTTCTCTATATCACACATCTCTTTGATAACGCAACTGATATCGTGCATGACTTCATTGCTCTCCAGGTCACGGCAGTCCATGGATACTTCGATGAGATATGGACAACGAAGATCACAGCGCGGGAATTGGTGGTGAGCGGTGCTACCATCGATCAGGCACATATCGGAATACTCTGTGTTAAAAAATCGGATCATTCAGAAATTTGTATTACAGGTAATCAGTTGGAAGTATTACTATCATCTGCCCCTATTAGATCAGTACCTTCTAGTGAATCTATCAGTACGAACAAATCTATCAGTACGAGCTCTGGAAACATTACTCCGGTTACAGATAGTCCGTCAACCAATTCGGGTGCTACTACCGAATTAAGTGGAAGCATTCTATCAATGTCGAATTCAGGAACCACTGATTCAGGAAGCATCGTGAAAGTGATTAATTCAGGAAGCACAGACTCAGGAATGACTACACCATAGTATATATCGGTACCATTGTAATCTTGATCTGATTTCTTAAAATCCTGTTCTTTGGAGATTGTGGAGTATCTTTTTATAGGAAATTTCCAATTCTTGGAATGGTGATTTGATTTCTCCATGTCAGATCATTTGATGATCTGAAGAATCCGTTTTGTTCACTTTTGGATAAACCTGTAATTTTGATTTGATTTCTAGCCTTCTTTCCCTAGAATACCCTTGTTTTTCACGAGGATACCATTTTTTGTGAACTCTTATTTTTCTCATTTTTCTCTATGATAGCCAATCTCAAAAAAGTATGGACAACCGAGCATATTCGTAAAAAAATCATTTTTACAGTACTTATGATCGCCGTCTATAAGCTCCTCTCTGCCATTCCAGTTCCAGGAATCAATGTAGCACTCCTTTCAGCATTTTCGAGTCAACTGAATGCGAATTCACAATTGGCTTTTTTTGGATCTATTATGGGAGGTGGACTCGAACACTTTTCGATTATTCTCATGGGACTCGCACCCTATATCAATGCAACGATCATTATTCAGTTGCTCGCAGTGATTATTCCTTCATTGGATTCTCTGAAAAAAGAGGGTGAACAAGGACAAAAGAAACTCAATAACTATACACGTTACCTCACTGTTCCTCTCGCACTCGCCCAGAGTTACGGTATGATTCTCCTGCTTAATACGATTGTAGGAACGGGAGGCGCCGCCCCTATTATTGATACGACCAATTTTTGGGGAGTAGTATTTCCGGCTATGATGTATATCACGTCGGGTACCATGATCCTTCTTTGGCTCGGTGATCTCATTACAGAACGGGGAATTGGAAATGGTTCTTCTATTATTATCTTCGCCTGAGTACTTGCTGGAGTACCGCAACATATTCTCAACTACGTTTCTACAGAAAACTACGGACTCCTTCTTTTTATCACGTTCCTGACGGTGTGTGTCATCTACATTATTGTCCGATTCACAGAATGATATAGAAAAGTTCCCCTTATCTACACGCGTACGGGTCGTGATGAGCGGTCATATTTTCCGATCCGAGTGAATCAAGCGGGAATGGTTCCGATTATCTTTGCGATTGCCATCATCACATTTCCTTCACTCATTGGACAGATTCTTGCAAAACGAGGTTCTGGTACAGCGGCGAATGTAGGAGAATGGCTAGCGGCGAATCTCTCAATGCAGAATCCAAGTTGGTTCTATATTGGGGCGTATTTCGCACTGGTACTCGGGTTTGCGTTCTTCTATGTATCCATTACGTTCAATACGACGGATGTCGCTGAAAGTATCCAGAAACGTGGAGGATATATCCCAGGAGTTCGTCCAGGAAAAGAAACCGCTACGTATCTCCAACATGTATCTGACAGGCTCAATCTCTGGGGTGGAGGCTTCTTGGCTATCATTGCGGTATTTCCGTATATTATGACCAAGGCGAATGCATTCTTTAATCTGTTCCCAACTTCATCTCAGATTGATTTTCTTATCTCTGGATCAGGACTCATCATCGTGGTAGGAGTGATTCTTGATATTATTCGCCGTATCGATACGGATATGAAATCATTCGATTATAAAAAGTTCCACTAAAAAATCTCTGAAAAGCTTCGAATTTCATCGTTAGTAAAAATATTTCTTGATCACTTATTATTCATAAGTTCACTTTGAAATATTTTTACTGCCTCGAACTTCTAGTTTTTGAGAAATTTTTGTTTCTAGAAGTAACACTACAATATGATTATCTGCGTTTGGGACACTGAAACGACAGGATTTCCAGTGAAAGACTGAAAACTCGAACAACAACCCTATATTATCCAATTTGCGGCCATCGTGTCTGAATATGCGGCAGATGGGAGTGTGACGGAATTAGAACGACATAATATCCTGATTCGACCAAGAATCTCGATTCCGTTCGGGGCTTCACAGGTAAATGGAATCTATGATAAGGATGTCGCTCATGTTCCCTATATTGAGGAGAGTATCGATACCATTATGAAGGTACTCAATGGAGCTGATATCGTAGTCGGGCATAACGTGTCCTATGACGAGGGAATTCTGGGATATGAACTCGCTCGTCTCGGACGACCAGGGGATTATACACCGATTCAATCCATCTGTACGATGCGAACATCCACTGACTATTGCAAGCTCCCGGGTCGAGGCTTTGCGTGGAAATCTCCAAAACTTTCTGAACTCCACCGATTTCTTTTTGATGAATATTTCGATGGGGCACATGATGCGCTCATCGATGTTGAAGCAACAGGACGATCATTTTTTGAACTTGTAAAGCGTGGAGTGATCAAGCTCGAAACAAAGAGCGTGATGCGGTTGTTCTAATTTATTATTTCCAACAGTTGGGTTACTTATTAAAAAATTTTTTCCATGTTATTTTCCGAACTTCCGATTATAGAACCGATTTTGAGAGCCATTGCCGATGAAGGCTATGCATCTCCGACACCCATCCAACAAAAAGCGATCCCATCCATTCTCTCCGGTCGAGACTTTCTGGGATGTGCACAGACCGGCACTGGAAAAACTGCTGCATTTGCTATTCCTATTATTCAGCTCTTAGTAGCTCGAAAGGATCCGAACAAGGGAAAAAGGAAGATCAAAACCCTGATTGTCACTCCAACCCGTGAGCTCGCTATCCAGATTGAGGAGAGTTTTCAGTCATATGGCAGGTATGCGTGACTGCACCAGACCGTGGTATTCGGTGGAGTGGGACAAGGGAAACAGACAGAACGACTTCGTCAAGGAGTTGATATCCTCATTGCCACTCCAGGTCGACTCCTGGATCTGATGGGTCAAGGACATATTTCACTCGCGGACGTGGAGATATTCGTCCTCGATGAAGCGGATCGAATGCTCGATATGGGATTCATCCATGACGTCAAAAAACTTCTCAAAGTGATTCCCGTCAAGCGACAGACACTCTTTTTCTCAGCAACGATGGCCCCAGAGATTATGACACTCGCAAGTAGTATCCTCAGAAATCCTGAAAAAGTAGAAATAACTCCAATAGCAACTACAGCAGAAACGATCACTCAACACGTCTACCATGTCGATAAGGTCAATAAGAATCTATTGATGGTACATATTCTCTGTGATGATAAAATCAAAAATGTACTCGTATTCACGGAGACAAAACACTGAGCCGATAAGGTCACTAGATTTCTAGTCGAAAAGGGAATCTCCGCTGAGGCAATTCATGGAAACAAATCACAGAATAACCGACAACGGGCACTTTCCAATTTCAAGGAACAAACGACTCGGGTATTGGTTGCGACAGATATCGCCTCTCGTGGGATCGATATCGATGCTCTCGAATATATGATCAACTACGATATTCCCAATATCTCTGAGACCTATGTACACCGTATTGGACGAACGGGTCGAGCGGGGAATCGTGGTGTCGCCCTCTCATTCTGTGAACACGATGATATAGCATTCCTGCGTGATATAGAGAAGCTCATCTCACAAAAAATACCAGTGATTGAGGATCATCCATTTCCAAAAACCAACTTTACCCTGAGTCCACCAAAACAACAACGTGGACAACAACCACGAAGAGACAATGCTCCTCGTTCGGTACAATCACCCAAAAAAAATACTCCATCGAGAAAGCCGTCATGAGTAGCACCTCGTCCAAGTGGCGTGCCAAAAACCCCCCGCTCAACGGGAAGTTTCTCTCCTCGTCCACCGGCCTCAAGAGGCGGAAGTGGGAGATAAATAGAAAATCCCTTCAGAAATGAAGGGATTTTTGTAAGTGAGATGCTCGCTACTATTTATATTGAGAAATTATACCCTCTCCACAACCACTCTCCTCTCGCTCATATTCACACTCTCCACTATGACGTTTACTCTTTCACCGATAGTACCCATTTTTTTGCCACTCGGAGTCGTGAGCACTCCTTCTATGGAGTCGATATGATACTTGCCTCGTGGGAGATAGAGAGTCGCCTCGATGCCGTTCTCGAGCTCGATGAAGAGGGCGAACTCGGCAAGTCCTGATATCTGACCATCATATGTTCTACCTACTTTGTCCGCCATATATCGACAGATGTAGAGACTATTCATAGCGCGTTCTATATCTTCTGCAGATCGCTCGCGTTCACTACAGTTGCGCGCCACTCTTTTTAGGAGAGCCTTGTAGTGAGATATTCTCTCATCCGAGAGTTTTCCTTGAATTTTTTCCTTGATGATACGATGTACCTGGAGATCAGGATATCGTCTGATGGGTGAAGTAAAATGAGAATAGTACTCCAGTGCGAGTCAAAAGTGTCGAAATGGTGTATCAGAATAGGTTGCTTTTGCCATTTTTGGGAGGAGAAGTCGTGAATATCGGTAGAGTTCCACCGGATCCTGTATGCTCTCAAGGAATTCCCTGATGTGCGTTGGTTCCAGAACTCATGGTCACTTTTGCTTGACCAGTAGCAGTTCTCCACGGTTTCATCACTTGGTAACTGGTACCTTGGCAGGATTTCTGAGTATGCCCTGTATTATTTCTGTTTGCTCATTACTAGGGAGTCCATGCACTCGAGAGAGAAATGGGAGTCCATGATGATGGCACCACTTGGCCACTTCTTCATTGGCGAGCACCATAAATTCCTCGATAAGCTTGTGAGCGTCATTTCGTTCTCGTCTTCTGATATGTGCTGGTGTTTTTTGAATTGATGAGCCAACTTCAGTACTACCGAAGTCAAAATAGATTTCCGTAGATTCGAATGTAATCTTGCCTTCTTTACGCCTGCGTTTTTCGAGGATATGGTAGAGGGAAAATGCTATTTTGATCGTATTTTCTAGTGGTTCCTCCGTACTGTTGTGATCAAAAGTACCAAAAATTTCGGAGGGAAATCAAACTCGCTCAGGTATCACCTGGCTCTGCTTAATACTTTTTTCATCATCGCTCAAATAGTGCTTTCCCCCCGAACCCCTATTTCACTTTTTTCATCATTGCAGAGCACTATATCTATTGGCTATATCATCGTATACTCCGCGATGTTGGCTTTCGATAATGCCCTCGACTATATCGGTATGGAGGACGTATCCATTTGGATCAATGTGCATGACACAGGAAAGGGTGAGTTTCATTGCACCAGGATGGAGACTACAGAGATCATTCGAAAGAATTTCTGGAAGCATAGGAATCACCTTTCCGGGTGTATAGATACTGGTAGCCCTCAGTATTGATTCTCGGTCCAGTGATGAGTTTTCAGTAACGTATTCCGCGACATCCGCAATATGGACCGCGAGTGTGTAGGTCCCATCGCTCTCTGATCGAATGGAGATAGCATCATCGAGATCCTTGGCATCTGATCCATCGATGGTCAGTGTGTACCAGTTGCGAAAGTCAGTACGGGGTGGAATTTTGGAAATGGTATCAGATCCCCCTGATAAGGGGGAATTAAAGGGGGTTTTTTCAGATCATCCAAAAATTAACACCCCTACCCCCCTTATCAGGGGGGCTCCAGAAGCTAATTTCTTCACCTCCTCACTCTCTCGTATCACCGATCCAGGAAATTCAGTACGAGCTCGTGCGAGCCAGAGGATCAGTCGCTCATCGAGGTCGATATCACTCTCTTGTCCAAATACCGAGATAATCTCTACTCGATCATTTGCCCCAAATCGTATAGAGACAATGCTATCTGCTGTATAGACTTCGTTTTTGGAGAGGTAAGGAACTTCCAAGTTTCACTGTTCTGGGATAACTTTGAGAAACTGTTTTCATTTTTTTGAGATAATTTTTGCCAACAGTGGCTCACGAGACCGGCTCATAAGCGTTAGTATCTCTACTTCTGCCATACGTCCACCATCTCAGCGTTTCATGATACGAGCCCGGACACGATCTCCGTGGATATAGCCAGATTGTACCGAGAATGGTTTTACAAAATAAGTGGTATCACCAGAAGTCAGGGTGATTTTACGAGGACTATAGGCAATGTTGCCTGTGATGTAGAGGTGAGAGCGAGACAAGAGGATGAAGGTTAGTAATGAAGGATTAATAAATGGACTGTGAATATCATTTTTTTTGAAGGTATGTTTTTCGATATACTTCTGCTAGTATAAGGACAATGAGACATACAAAAGGAATTATAAAATATAGTCTTTGAATAGAAATGAGATCGATAATCCATCCAGTAGGTGCTGCAATTATAAAATATCCAATACAAATCGCAAATGAAAAGATTGAAAGGGTAGTGCTTTTTGTACTTGGACTGATTCGATGGATAATATATGAGTTGCCAAGTGTCATCGATATTCCCGCAATAATTGATAAGAAAAATTGTGGCAACAACACTAACCAACCATTGGATATCCAGTTAAAAGTAGTGGTAATGATGAGAATGAGAATGAGAACGAAGGCGATACGGATAATATCATAGGTATGATACCTGTCTTGGATTTTTGTAAGGATACTACTACCAATGGCTGATACCAATGCTAGAATCCCATAAAAATATCATATTTCAATAATTGAAAGATGGAGATTACTCAGGAATGGTTGGAGTGTAAACCAATAGATATTGCCAATTGAGCTAATAGAGGTGATACATATAATTACAAATATAAGGTCTTTTTTATCGAGTATTTCTATGATTGCTCATCTAGTATGTCCCCAAAGGTTTGATTTTTTTGAGAGCTGTTGTGCTGTATTTTCTAGAAAAAAAAGCATCATAAGTAAAATGATAAAATGCACAATTACTATTCCAATAAATGGAAATATAGGATTCTGAACGAACAATATCCCTGAAAAAATAAATGCAACTGCTCGGCCAATAAAAAAATATTTCATACTATTCGCCTGAATATGAGAGAATCATTTTTCTATTGTTTGCGTATTTGTACCGAGGGAATCATGTATAGTCGCTTCCAAATTTCCTGAAGAGAGACTTGTTCCAAATCCAATGAGCAACGCCTGCCCTACATATAACCACTCATTTTGAAAAACAAAATAACCTAGAAAAGATACAAGAGTAATCAGTGTACCAATGATATATGATCGTCGTCGTCCGTAGGTATCTACAATAGCACCAGTAGGAATCTCTAAAATAGCATTAAAAAACCCTGATATTGTTACGAGCAGTATACTCCAACCGAGAGAAAATCAGAGTGTTTGTGTATAGAAAAATGTAAGTATGGGAACTGTGAATTCTAATCATCTAAGGAAAGATATTATATAAAAGGAAATAATATTTTTTTTCATAACAATAGATTTTTTTATTTCTATAATTGTAATTATATATGATTATATTACAGTAGCTATACTACGATAACAATCTCTGTATAGCCAATGCATTTGAGATACATCAGCTCTGTTGGACTCATCCTCTGAGAAAGCTGAGGGATCTCACAGAAACAAAAATACTCGAATCCAGTGCACTGGAACAATGCAACGTCGCTCATACAGCATTCTCGCTACTCTATACGAGAGTACGAGATGAACTCAAAAAAGAAAAAGAAAATCCTACGAGTCAATCAGAA
>JAYSPL010000031.1:0-1698 GCA_043722085.1 Candidatus Altimarinota bacterium
GTGAGAGGATAATGAGTTATGATACCTCATTATCCTATACCAATCCTTACGACATTTCTATTTTTTATGTTTACGACATTTTAACTTTTAAAGTGACAATCTTTTTCAATTATGGCATCTCTAATGGCGCGTCTTCGGTCTCTGTCATGAAATTTGAGCATAGTATCTGAGATAATGATTCATTCTGGATTTCAGAGTTTCGCTTTACTTTTGAGAGTTCGAGGAAGGAGGAAGAATCTGATGATTTGATTTATATGTTTATATATTTTTTTTAATCAGAAATCATTTCCTGTACTTTTATGACTAAAAGTACCAAAAGTCTTTATTTTCTCTACTTCATTTTGGTATCTATTTTCAGATCGATTTTCTAAATTTCAAAAACTCGCTTTCGCTCAAACAGTTTGAAATTTTTTACGAAAATACTCTCTGATAGATACACAAAATTCGCAGGCGAAAAATGGAACAGCAGAAACAATATATTTTTGATTCTCTCTTTTTTGATTCTCATCCATTTCTACCCAATTATTTATCTCAAGGAATTTCTCATAGGTATTATTTTTTACAACTATTGGCTTCAGATAGTATATCCAAAAGTAGAGGTAGATATCATTGTCTATGACTATCCGAGATAGATCCATGGCTTCCGTAGTAATAAAAAACGAGAGACAGAAGTTACCAGCGATATCTTCATTCCTTCGCCAAACTCTATTTCGCCAAAGGATTAGAGTCGAGAAAAATCTCACAAACCAGATCATATTCGGTTTTGTGACAATATAGAGATCGATATCTGAGTCCTTGTGCGTCGCATACATCGATAGTGAATTGACAATAGCAACCATCTCTATTCCAGGGATATTCGAGAACTTTTGTATATATTTTTGAGCGCGCTCAAAAAGGTATTTTTCGTGATTATTGGGCTCTGTTTTGATTCCGAGCAGTGCGTTGAATTTTGATTGATGGCTGTGCATTATTTGGCAAGTCTACGGATGGCTTCTACTGTTCTGGCCTCGAGAGACAGAGTTGTCTCTATACTGGCAATAGTCGTTTCGACACGAATTTTATCGTATCCCATTGATACCAGTGAGGATATTAGGGTCGTGTCGCTTGTATTTTGTATTTTACTTGCTAGGGGAGATGACTTTTTTGAAAAATCAATAGATCCCTTGAGATCAACGATGATCTTTTGTGCAGTTTTTTTACCAATTCCAGGCACACTTGAGAGGAGCTTGTCATCTTCCATCTGAATTGCCTGGAGGAGTGTCTCTTCTCCGAGCCCTAGGAGTGCAAGCGCGGTTTTCCCACCGATACCATTGACCTTGTTGAGATCACGAAATAGATGCCGCTCGTCGGTGGATATGAAGCCAAAGAGGAGCTCACTGACGTCTGTCTTATGGTGGTGTATCCAGAGTGATATTTTTTTACTGGGGAGTATGCTTCCGAGTACGGAGGGTGAGACGAGAATATCAAAACCCAAACCAGTACCCGTAACTTGTACGGTGATCGTGATTCCATCGATGGCGAGAATATCTCCGTCTATATATCAAAACATGAGTTGCATTATAGAAAAATCGAGTAGAATGGCAAGTGATACTATGGAACTGTCACTTTAAAAGTTAAAATGTCGTAAAGATAAAAAATAGAAATGTCGTAAGGATTGGTATAGGATAATGAGGTATCATAACTCATTATCCTCTCACT
>JAYSPL010000032.1:0-14665 GCA_043722085.1 Candidatus Altimarinota bacterium
GCTGATGAAATAATCCTCATGGAACTCAGGAACCAAACAAAAGAAAAAGAAGGAACTACGGTATAGTTCCTTCTTTGCGGTTAGTGTGAGTGATTACAGTTTCATACGAAAAGTTACAAATAAGTAACAAAGTATAGGTGTAATGAATGCATTATATTGTATAATAACCACATGCTATGTGAATGGATCAGATCTCCAGATTTAGTGTTGAAAAAGTTATACCGAGTACCCTGAATCAGATTCAAATTAATGAGTTACGAATTTCTATGCAAGAAGCATGGTCATCTGATACAAGTTTAGGAGAACTTGCTCAGTGTCAATCTTGTTCACTTCTTTATTCTAAAGAGTCATTGTTTTGATGAATTCCATGAATTAATTCTAAAGTAGACGCTGTTTCTGATATCTTAGATACATTATGAATGCAAGAATCAGATTGTTTTTGTAAAAATAAGCATTGTGGTTGAAAACTATATTTCCCATATGGTACCGAGTATAATGCTCATCTGAGAGATTATTTTGCATCACGTATTAATGCGATACTCGTATTGATTCGAGACCTTGAGAGAGGTGGGAGAATTGTATGATTTGAATGATGATATTCTTGAACGCTTGATGAAGTCTTTTATGAGTTCAAAGATCATTACGGAAACTTTCATGGAAGTATTTTTAGAGATGCGATTACTGATGCATTATGAAATATGCCATCTCAATTTTTTGTTTGTGCGTCAATAGGGGTAGATCAATTCTATAGGAGAAATATTAGAATTTCTATGAATATACTCATACTGTTATTGAAGACATTTTCTGAATCTATTCCCCATCATCTCGTCTGAATCACTGAGACTGATAAGAGAAATATGCTTCATAGGCTCATGACTCAACATTGAGCCCGATCATTACAACTTGATACAACCGAATACTGAAAATCTTGCTTGCAATGAAAAATGCAACCCTCGTATCAGAGTGATATCCTTGTACATCCATCTCCAATTATGGGGTATCAGGCAGTTATAAGAAATATTTCAGATACGTTACAGATCAAAGTATCAACTGCGGTTTCTGGCAGGCTATAAAGCAAATTTGACTTCATTGGTAAGAAACTTAGAATTGATTCAAATTTTACATTTTGAATCGTAGTACAAATATGTTTTTTTATGCATTGCTACATCTTGTATGAATAGTTGCGTCGATTGTGGGCGGCCTCCTTGTATGGAAGCAGTATAAGAATCTTTCCGGTTTCTTTTTCTTTTTGGTTACTCTATTCGGATCTTCGTGGTTTTTAGGATATTATCTTTTTTTCTTGAATATCTTTTCACAGCATGTGAATCTGATGATTTCTAGATTTACTTTTTGTACCGGAGTTCTTGCAACATTGAGCCTATGTTTATTTGCTTATTTTTTTAATAGTAAACAAAATAATATAGAGCGTATATGTTATAGTATATGAATGATTTTCTTCTGAATTTTTTCCATCTATATTTTTTCTGATAAGATGATTTTTTGACTCAAGATGGATAACTTTACAGGAGTATATCGTGAGGTGTATTGATCTTGGTTTATATTGCATTATGTCTTATACGCAACTCTCATTCCTCTCTTGTGAATAGTTATTTCATTAAAAATAAAAACTCTTTATTTTTTACAAAAAATTAGATTTAAATGAATTATTTTTTCAACCTTTTTATTGATACTATTGTTACTTTTTTTTCAACTTATTCTTCCCTATTTTTGAATCTGGATTTTTGAAAAATGATTAATTATAGTATTTTTTATATATGTTTTATACGTTCTCTATACCATAAAACGCTACTATTTCTCACCCCTTCATCAAGAATATTGATTCATCAAGGTATGAGTAGTCGCATGATCTATGATTATGAGCATTGTAACCTTACATGTTATCAAATATTACTATTTTAGAGTAATAACTCAAGGCAGTAGTTTTTGGAATATATGAGATGAATTCAATATAATTGATAGCTCCATTGTTATAATTGGGTATTCCATGTTTCATTATTTACTCAAAAAAATATTTCTAACGAATGATTCAGAACAAAAAATAAAACAAAACATAGAGAACCTGAAGCAAAGTATTTCAGACACAACGACTCTAGAACATCTTAATAAGATACTCCAATGAGGAATACGCAAAATATGTAAAACAAACTCCTCAAAAGTTATTTTATTTGAAAATAAAGAAGAATTAAGTCAGCTTAAGAAATATTTTTCTAATAGTTTAAGAGAAAAAATTTTTATAAATGATGTCGTATTCATCGAAGAAAATAAAAGAAAATTCAATAAAGATCTCATCCTCAAGGAAATAGATAAGGATACTATGCTCGTCTTCCCTATTATGAATAGTCAATGAAAGATCGTTTGACTGTATTTTATTTGAAAAAAGATTTTTTGAGATTTTTATACAGTACATGAAATTAAAATTCTTTCTAGTCTTGTCAAATTTATTGGGATACATCTCAAATATCTGAGTACCTATATAAAAATACAAGATTATTCTTTGCAACTTGATCAAAGAATTGACGATAAAACTATCGAATATAATAATCTTATTAATAAGCAAAAGGAATTTATTAGTATGATATCGCATGAGATACGCTCCCCCATAGGGAGTACCATATTTCAAATAGATAGTCTCATAGATGAGATAGATAAGAATAAAATAACTACCGTTGCTATTAAAAAAAATGTTAAAAATATTGGAGATCAACTGATTCAAATAGGAGAACTTTTAAAGAAGCTTTTTTCGATACAGTATTTTGACACTAGAAATGTTGTTTTGCTAAAAGAGAAGATCCATATTTGAGCCTTGCTCGAAAAAGAATATGAGATGTACACACGCATGTATGAACATATTACATTTATTCTGAGAATATCTCCTGATCTGGGTTTTGTAAATATTGATAAAATACACTTTCAGCAAGTACTTATCAATCTCCTGGAAAATGCTATAAAATTTGCAAATGTTTGAGATCCAGTGATTCTCATAGAATGTAGCAAAGAGGATTGAGATATTTTCAGAATCAATATAGAAGATAATGGCGCTTGATACTGAGATATTGATTCTTCCTCCATTTTTGAAAAGTATACAAAATGAAATCATGCAAAACTCTGACTCTGAATGTGACTCTATCTTTGTAAGCGTATCATAACGATGCACGATGGCACAATTACCGTAAGTCATGGAAAAATTCTCAATGGAGCGTCTTTTGTGATAGAACTTCCCGTGTAATGTTGATGCCTTAATTCGTTATATATATGAATATTTTGATTATAGAAGATGACCCGTCACTCGGGAAAAGAATCAGTGATATATTTTATAACACAGTTACTCTGAATAGAGTGAGTCTAGTACATTCATTCGAAGAATTTATGAAAGAATACCTCTCATTATCCCTCTATGATATCGTATTGACTGATCTCAATCTCTGAAGTTATGAAAAACCAGAATGATTCGAAGTTATAAAAAAAATACGAGAAATTAATACAGTGATTCCTATTATTGTAATCAGTGGTTTCGATGATATAGATACGCTTCGATATGGTTTTTCACTTGGAATTAGTGACTATATTATGAAGCCAATTCGACTGAAAGAATTGGAAATACGTGTTCTGAACTGGCTCCACTCATGCTATTCTTCCACGATACGTTGTACGTGAAAGATCTTTAACTATATGGAATTAACCTATGATATAGATAAAAATAAATTTTATTTTAAAGGAGAACTAATTCCACTTTCCAGAAATAATAAACATATCCTGTCCTTATTCTTTGCACAACCTGAAAAAGTTCTTTCAGAAAAGTATCTCTGAGAAAAAATTTGGGGTGATACCTATTTTTCAGGAAAAAGAAATATACGTGTAAATATTATGCGGCTCAGAAAAAAACTATCCATGTATCAAATTGATACATGGATAGAGAATATTCATTCTGAGTGATATATTTTTATTTCGAATACCTACTCCAGTATATATCAAAAACTATAGAGTGATTTGATCTTAACTGATTCTCAGAATTTTTTACGAATTCTTGAAAGCGCTGTATTCAATACTGTATCTGGAATACTCGCACTATTATACGTCGACCATGCTTTTTCTATGATAGTTTCTCGTGAGATAATTATCTTTGGATTACGGATAAAGATTTCAAATATCAGCATTTCCTTTTTTGATAAAAAGATCCTTGTAGTTCTTTGCCATATTTCTTGAGTATGTGGAATATATGTAATATCCTTATATACAAAGTTACCGAGTGTCTCTGGAATTTTAGGATTAACAATATTGCGTCTTGCCAGAGCATCAACTCTTGCAACAAGTTCATCAGGTATACAGGGTTTCACCATATAATCATCTGCACCTATATTGAGACCATATACAATCCTATCAGTATCACCATATCCAGAAGTTATAATAATGGGAGCTACAGAATTTTTCTTTTTTCTGAGCCACTCAATAATATCGAATCAGCTCCCATCTACTAGTCAAATATCTATGATGTAGAGGTGTGAGCTACTATTTCAAAAACGCATAAATTGCCGATATGACGTATATATACGTACCTGATATCACTGATTTTCTAGCTTCGTTTTTATATTTACTCAGAGTAAGAGCTCATCTTCGATAACGGATATGTTCATAGCTTCCAATATTAGAGATAATATGTTGTGTATTATACCTTTTATTGGAGAATATGAAAGTCTAATTGCATAATTATCGCTTTAATCCTATAAATGAGATGATCAAGAGCACTAGAGCAATTGCTGATGAAACAAAAAATGGAAGCGAATAATCCATAGTATAGAGTGTTCCAACTAAAAATGGTCCAATAATACCAGCTATACTTATAGCTGATGTATTATAACCCATTATCTTCCCAACTTCCTTCCCGGCTCTCCCCGCTATAAGAGAATTGATGGCTGGCTGAAAAGTTCACATTGCAATAGGAAAAACCGCTATAATAATAAGGAGGAGATACATATCTCTATTGATAGCAAACAAGAATATACTGATGGTCATCAGTGTAAGTGCTAATTGAATCATCCGTACTTCTGAAAGATATTTTCGAACATACTTTATGATTCCACCTTGATATATTATTGCGATCAAGCCTACGAATGAGAGTGTATATCCAATTTGATTAGAGTTGAGGTTGAATACATCTTTGTAATATTGTGTCGAGCCACTCTGTACACTCGAAAAGGCTAGGGTTCATCCGAATGATAACATCAGTAGTATGATCATTATTTTCGAAAAATGAAATGGGATATGCTCCGTGTGCATCTCTTGAATATGTTTTTTTGGCTCTTTGAGTATGGTGAGTATCAAAATAAGATTAATCGCAATAGCGACAATACATCCAAAAATTACGAATTCGATGCCCCAGTGTGATAGAACTCATCCGATGGCTGGCCCAATCAGAAAGGCAAGTCAAAATGCTGCTCCAATAAGGCCCATATTTTTGGTTTTTGTCTCTTGGGTAGAGATATCTGATATATAGGCCTGAGCCACACCAAGTCAGGCCCCACCAAGTCATGATGTTAGTCTGGCTATAAGAAATACTATAAAAAGAAATCCAATATTATTTGAGATAATACCATGAGAGAGTCATAGCCATAGGATAATATATCCCAATAAATTGAATGAAGTGGTTATGGACAGTAGGTTTTTGCGTCCATATATATCTGAAAGACGTCCGAATACAAGCCCTCCAAAAAACATACCAATAGAGTATACTCCTTGTGAATAAGCACTCCAGGCATCACTTACTCAAAAGTAACTGATAATATCTGGAAGTACAGGTATAAAAATTCCGATACCAAGTATATCTAGAAAGGCTGTCGCGAGTATAAGAAACATGTAAGATAGTATTAATATATAAGTATTTTTGAATAGATTGTTTTGCTGACGTGTCATGAATCGTATATATACTCTCTGTGTTGGTAGGAGTGAATAGATCTCGAATAGTAACCACTCTTCCATCTAAGAGAAATACTTGTTTTGTATTATTCTTGATATTAGAAATAATAAATTATTTGCTAGCTCTCGCCTTTAGTATATTTCTTTCTTTTGACTTTCTTTTGAAAAAATTTTTCACGCCCTCGTGTTCCGCTACGTATATTTCATAGTAGATTCCTTTTACTACAAAGAGCGTGAGTACTGAGGCTGCTATAATACCGAATATGATCGTGAATCCCATCCCTGACCAGAATCTATCACGAAGTGCGATAGGTAGTATGCCTAAGGCTGTTGTCACCGTAGTGAGCGTCATCGGCTCAAGGCGAGATGATCATGCCTCCACGAGTGCAGTAAAACCATTCATCCCCTTCTCAAGGTTCTGGTTAATCGCATCAATGAGAATAATACCATGATTCACGGCAATTCCCGTAAAGGCAATGAATCCGATCCCAAATGGCATAGAAAATTGATTCTTGGTAGCAATGAGTCCAAGCATGACAAACGGAAGCGACATTACCACCGAGTAGAGAATAATTGCAGGCTGAGAATAGCTATTGAATTGCAGGGTGAGAATAGAGAATATAACCATAAGCGCAATGAAAAATGCCGAGACCATTGCACTTATCAGTTCACTATTGGCATTATTTTCACCACCAGCCTTGTAGACTATACCTGTCGGAAAGTTATAAGAATTTGCATAGTTGACGAACGCAGCCTGCGTAGAGACACTGTCGATTCCTGTCTCAAGATCTGATTCAACACTAATTTGTACCTTTCCTGCCTCTCGATTGACTGATGCGACCGCATTTTTTGTTCGTGAATCAACAAAGTTTCCAATCTTATAGCTTGTCGTCCCTACTAAGAATGGAATTCCAAGAATATCCTCCATCCTCGCCTCTTTTGCAAAGGTGTCTGACTTGAGAATGATATTCATATCTTCACCATTATCCTCTATACTCCCCACAGTAATACCATTCATGTTGGTTGATATCGTAGAATATATCAGAGATGATGGAATATTGTAGAGAGCTAAGAGGTCTTTTTTGAGTATGAATACAAATTGACCTGGCGTATCTTGGGAAGATACAGTCACATTTTTTGTTCCTGGAATGGTCTTGAGATGATCCTTGAATTCTTTCGCTACCTGGATGAGTGTCGGTAGATTCGTCGCCTCATCTGATATAATCTTGAGGCCAATGGCCTTGCTTGAAGGGGGTCATCCTACGAGCACTTTACTGGTGACTTTGAGTCATTTCTGTTCAAGCTTTGAGAGATTTGCGAGCCATACTTTCTCAAGATCAAATACACTTTTTTCTCATCTTGATTTTCTGAGTTCTTTTTTCTCAAGTTCTATAGAGATATTAGCTGTGTTGCCATTGACACTGATTCCAACGTATTTGATCTCATTGTATCACTTGAAATAGCTTCATAGATCTCATGCGAGTTCTGCCATCACTTCGGTTCGAGTCCCTACAGGACCCTCGATAACAAATATAATTGTATTATTATCATCTCATGGATAGAACTCATAGCCTACTTTTGGTACGATGAAAAATATCGAAAATATAAAAAATATAAGTGGTAGGAGAATGGATAGTCTCCGAATCCAGGTATTCACTAAAAAGCTTCTGAGTGTTTTCTTGTACCAATTGATGACATTATGGATGGTACGAGTACGAAGGGATGCTGCATGTTCCTCAATCTTGGTTTTTCAGATACGTTCGAGTTCGAGAAGCTCTCTCTCTTCAGCCGTAGCATACTCAAGAGTAGTATCACTCTCAACGTAGGTGGTAGATCGTTTTACAAACAAAAGATAGAGGGCACTATTTACCGTGAGTGCCAACAGTAGGCCTGATGCTAGTACTCCAAATATTGTAATCGGAATATAGGCTAAGAACTTCCCTACAACACTAGGAAGAAACATCATCGGGATAAATACGACAATAGTAACAGAGACGCCAGAGATAATCGGAATGCTATACTCACGAAGTGCGAGCATAATAGCAGTTCTGGGCTCATATCAAATTCGGATTTTTGCACTGGCTGCCTGAACTATCACAATGATTGTATCGACCGCAATACCAAATGAGAGAATAAGTGAAAAGTTGGTCAGAAAATTCAGAGTATATCCAAAGTAATATAGCAACATAAATGTAGCTAGAAATGCTAGAGGGAGTGTGACACTGGCGAACAATGAATCACGAAATCCAACAAATAGAAACATAGCAATAAAAACAAGCACGAGTGTTGTAATAGCTTCACGTGTGAGTTCGCCATAATCATCTCGAATGGTATCTGCAAGATCAGTGGTATAGAGGTATTTTAGTCCTTTAAACTCATTTTTTGTAAATACGCTTTGAATTTCTTTTTTTGCAGCATCACTTGCCGTGAAAATATTGGCAGCATCAGTTTTATTGATGGTAAGTCCTATATATTCATGACTGACTCCTCATGAGCCAATAATAACCCGATTATTTGCATCACTCTTATACTTGCGTTCGATGTTTGCAATCTCACCGAGGCGAATCTGAGATCCTCCTGATAACGGTATAGAAGTATCTAAAAACTCTATTGATTTTCTATTTTTTCACTCGATTCTATAGTCATATTTTTTATCCCCAAGTGTAAAGTTTCCAATTGGTTGATCAAGATTGGCATTCCGAATGATACTAGCCACACTAGAGAGAGTCAGTCATAGAGTGGTTAGTTTTTCTTCAGGAATGATAATCTGTGTATCGTAGGTCGTACTATTTCATCAACCTGCTGATACAGGACTCGAATCTATACCCGCTGAAAAATCAATACTCTGTACCCCAGGAACTGACTTGATATTTTTCTGGAGCTCTACAGCCCTGGCGACCAACGCTGAATGAGTGGACTTATCAGTCGGATCATAGATAAATACTGAAAAAGCACGACCTGTATTCGTTTTAAGTTCAGTGATTACCGGGCTCTTTGCATCTACTGGCAGTACAATTCGAGTTACTGTATTTCGAATATCATCTAAGATAACCTTTGAAGAAGCGCTTGTTTTTATATTGACGGTAATACGAGAAAAACCAAGTGATGAATTGGTGGTAATCTTATCAATTCATTTTATATCTTTGATTTCTTTATAGATTTTATCAGTAACCAAAGAATCCATATCTTCAGGATTGGTCCCCGGATAAGCCGTTGATATCGATATAATACCCAGTTGAATGGACGGAGAGGATTCTTTTGGAATGGCAAATGCTGCTAAGAGTCACATTACAATAACAAGAATCACAATGAGGTATGAGATACGATATTTGCGTATCCAAAACCCAAGGAAACCTGATTCGATCGTGGATTGGAGTTCTTTAATTCGAGACATGATCTATGACTTATAAAATATAAGGATTACTTCTGGAGACTCTTTTTTTCTATAACTTGTTTACTCTCATCGTAATTATTCATATTCGTGAGTATGATCTCAGTACCCGTGGCGACAGTATCGAGAATTTCGACTCTATCTCAGATAGTCTGTCATATTCTCAAATTTTTTCGAATGATACCGGTAGCCGTATATATTGACACTTCTCACTCCCCTTCAGCAATGATGGATATGGCGTCAAGTGGAAGGGTGAGCTGCCTCTTGCTGGCTTGTGTATGTTTTGGAGAAAAACTAATGAGGGCACTTTTCCCAATATAGGATTGTCACTGCGCAATTGTTATGCGTATCGTCGAAAGAAGGTTCGCATTGGCTACAGTGGAAAGTGCACTGATTACTCCAGTGAGTATCTTGCCTTCAACTCCTATATTGACTGTTTGTCCAACAGTGAGATCAGCTACGAGACTGGGTTCAATATCGATAATAATCTGTGGTTGTTTGCTCGTAAAGTCAGCAATAGGCGATCCAATACTTACGGATTGTCCGACACTCGCGATGACGCGGGAGATTATCCCATCAACGGGCGCTGTAATCCTGAGTTTTGCGTAGTCTCGTTCCGCTTGAGCGAGTGCAATACTAGCATTTTCTCTATTGGCCTCAAGTTGTATGATGGTGGCTCATTGTAATGCTCGAGCGGTATCATATGATTTTCTTGCTTGTTCCAGTGAAAGTCTTGCATTTTCGATCTTGTCCTTGGTGTCGATGCGTGCATTCTCATAGGAAACCATCAGATCGTTACTACTATTTATGAGAGTCTGTTCTTCAGAGGTAAGTGGGCGTGATTGGCTCGCGAGCGCAAGCTTAGTTGCTGTTTCTGTGTTTTGATATCCTTTAAAAAAAATCAGAGTCTGGGCCCTCCATCCATTGTACCCTCATTCTGAACCTTGCACTATTGCTCGTTGTGTATTCCAAGATGTGAGCCATCCACTAAGAAGTTCTTGCGGAAGCCCGCCTCAGATAACACTATTTTGTAGCATATAGAGCATAGCATCAGCAAATTTTCGCGTCTGCTCATAGCTCTTGCTAATCAGTTCAAAGTCTGCAGAGGGTTTACCCAAATTCATAGACTTCGATTTTTCTATACGTGCTCTGAGATCGCCTCGAAGTGCATAGGTAGTATTCCATTCATTATTAGCGAGTGCTCGTGAATCTCCTACACGAGTTCCAAGGTATGGTTCCCACGAATCATTGGCGTATTCGAAATTGGTGGTGATACCCAGAATCTTATCTCATTCATAGAGCATCTGCGTCATGATGCGTTCCGCATCAGATAGGTATGTCTTATAACTTTCATTATAGCTATCGAGTGTCTTTGAATTCGTATTTAGCAGAGTGGCGTAGGCGAGATTATTTTTGCCAGTCAGTGTCTCATAGGCTTGCCGAGCTCGCTCATAGGCAATACGAGCGTTATCAACCGACTGAGCGAGATTGATTCTCGTAGTATCGATATTTGCATTTTGTATTTTCAGCGTGTTTTTGGCTTGTGAAAACTTCAGATCATAGTTATTCTGAGTATCTTTGAGAGTTGCAATGACGGTTCCTGCCTTGATAGATTGTCCTTCTCGGACTGATATCTTGTTAATTTCTCCAGCTCACTGAGCCGTGAGCGTGAGCGATGAACTCGCAGTGATTCTCGCTGTTTTTTCGATTGCTATGGGATCCTGAACTTGTCCTACGGTATAGGTTTCTACAAAAAATGGAGTTTTTTTGACTTCCACGGTTATGAGTGTTTTTGGAGTTCAACAACTTGATACCAATAAAGTAGATATGAGAAGAGTTGTAATAAGTGACTTCATATGAATCATAAATTATGAATTATTTAAGTGTGTATATTTATTTGGTATAGTTCAAGTACGAGAATAATGGAGGAGTATATTCTCTGTGTACGTTTGTATTGAGATGGTTTGATATATCACAATTAATTTGTAATATTACATTCAGCTTTGAGGAGATCTATAAAATCTCACATATCTTCGGCCTTAATGAACCCAACAAACTTGCCATATTTGGTCATGGTCATCAAAGTATCACCTTCTGTTATTTCGAGCATATCACGAACATCCTTAGGAATCACAATTTGTCCTTTAGTACCAACAGTAACCGATCCATGCATCTTGACACCGACGACTGCTTTTGCTGGTACATTTTTTTTGGATCCGAACATATTATGTATAGTTAGAAAAGTAATACAAAACCCATTATACACACTTATTGAAGTCATACAAATTTTTATAAAAAATGACTTGATTTTTCTCATGTACAACTATAATGGTGATATCGTAACTACATATATATGCAATTTTTCAAGAGAATATTTTTCTTCCTCCTCACGAACATGGCAGTCCTCGCACTCCTATCAATCGTCATGATGGTAGTGAACTACTTCTTTCCAGGGATACTCTCGGTAGGTGGTGGCATGGTACAACTCCTCATCTATGCTCTCGTTATCGGTTTTGGTGGTGCGATCATATCACTCCTGATCTCTCGTTGGAGTGCGAAGCGAGCCTACTCCATAGTACTCCTCGATGCTCAGACGGCGAACCGAGATCCACAACTTCAGATCGTCTGGTCTACCGTCGAGCGGATTGCTCAGATGCATCAGATAACGATGCCAGAGGTAGGTTACTATGAATCAAGTGAACCCAACGCATTCGCAACAGGTGCAAGTAAAAATAAGTCACTCGTTGCCGTCTCGACGGGACTCCTTGAACAGATGCAACGCAATGAGGTGGAGTGAGTTGTGGGTCATGAAATGGCGCATATTCTCAATGGCGATATGGTAACACTCACTCTCCTTCAGTGAGTGATGAATACCTTCGTCGTATTCTTCTCGCATATTGCAGCACGACTCGTAGCCGGGGCAATAGCCAAGGACAATGAGACAATCGGTAATCTCGCCTACATGGGCATATCTCTAGCATTCCAGCTCGTATTCGGAGCACTTGCATCCCTCGTGGTAATGTGGTTCTCTCGAACTCGAGAGTATCGAGCGGATCTCGGTGGAGCACAATTCACCTCTCGTTCCAGTATGGTAGCAGGACTCAAGCGACTGCAGCAGATGAAAAATGTGAAACCAACACCACATCCTGATGGTAATCTGACGGCGTTTATGATCACGGAGTCTGACTCATTCTGGTCTACACATCCTTCACTGGATAATCGTATCAAGGCACTCGAGGAGAACTATCAATTGGTATAGCATGTATAGTAATCCCCTTCAAGTTATATTGAGGGGGATTTTTTATAAAAGTTTTGATCCTACTATAAACACTTCATATCAAGTGTTTATAGTAGGATGGGATTCATCTGTCTTGAATATCTATCTCTCACTCGGGAGATATGCGACATCTTCTATATATGCTTCGAGAGATCCCCATTTCTCTTGGTACTCTGCCATTTGTTTCTTTACATACTCATTCGCTTTTTCTCGGCTCACGGTTCATTTATGGGTGAGTATATCGAGTCTATTCATACGCAAGAGCTCATCGAGATATACTGTCCAGTCATGCATAGAAAGATCTCGTTCGTATGCGTATTGGAGTTCTGCGAAGGCAAAAAACTGTTCACACAACAGATAGAGCTTGTGGAACTCAGCTTCGAGGAGATAATTCTTCCCTACTGTCGCCTCTGAGATAGTGATATTCTTTTTGCTATGATGTATTATCCCGAGTGCTGGACGATCACTATCAGCTCGCTCGAGGAGAATTCACCTTGAATCCTACAGCGATGATGACTTGGAGATTGTAGTACTTTTTTGGCTTCTTCAGTATATTTTTAGTTTTTGCTTCCGTATTTTCAGGATTCCTGAAAATACGATCATCTTGGCTCGTAGATGCCATCGGGAGCTCTCCATCTCGGTATATATTGGAGATATGTTGAGAGATGCCAGATGATGCCTTGTTGTAGAGAGTGCCGATCTGTTCTTGTGTCAAACCATACAATTGATACACTAATTCATCTTGACCGGTACGAAGCAATCTTGTCTCTGCAAACAATACTCCCCTTCAAGTAAAATTGAGGGGGATTATTAAAAATAATAGTTTTTAGCGGTGCCCAGTAATTCAGCGTCAAATTCTTCGATAAACTCATATGCCTTGCCTTCCGAATTATAAAATCCAAATCCGATATTTCGGATTGTATCATATCCTTGTCTCTGTACCGAGTTGATATATTTTTGGTACTCTTTGTTATTTTCTGGATCCTGCTTATCGACTGACCATGAGAGTTCTGTAGCATCTCGGATTTCTCGGAGAGCTTTCTCTTTCCATTCATCTTTTTCTTCGAGATGAGATCATTTCACCTCAAATACACATTGATAGTAGAGTTTTTTACTTTTTATATCACTGATAAACATGAGGTAATCTGGGGAGAATCTTTTTCCATTGGAAAGTCCATACATCCAATATTCGAGTTCATTTCTTACAAGGAATATCTCGCAATCAAAATATTTTTTTCGTAGTGCATCCATCTTGGTTTCCATAAATCGGACGAATTTCTTTTCTTCACTCGTTCCATAATTCTCACTATAAGCATACCAATCTTGCTTTGATATATCGAGTTCGAGATCAATATTTGGATTATCTGTCTGTGGCTTCATCCGCTCATCATGTCGAGCAAATTCGAGCTTTCCTGTTGCTTCATTGATCATCGGGAACGAAGCAAAGAAAAGATCCTTTTGTTTCGAGAAAGTATAAGAAATCGAAACAGGACGAAAAATCGGACTTCCTACGATCTTTGGGAGAGTTATATCGATATGTTTTCTCACTTCTGGGAGGATCGCACCGATGAGGAGCTGGATCTTCTCATGAGGAGTGAGACGGAATATATCTTTTTCAGCATCAAAAAAATATTGGATCGTATACCGCTGGAGATCTCGAGTGATAAATTCATCAATCCCCGATAGATCCATGATATGCTGCCTGAGGTTCTCAAATCGAAAAAATCCATTCTCTGCTCTCACGAGAGCCTTGCGGAGAATATGGATTGAGAAAAAATCTTCGCTAAATCCGATTCTTCCGGCTTTTTGTTCTGCTATTTTTTGATTTTCCTCACGATCCGTGAGTCCACGAGCCTGGAGCTCATATGATGAAACAGTGATTATTTTATCAAAAGTATCTTTTTTCTCATCCTCAGTTGTTCGTGATCGTTTCTCGGTACGATTTTGGAGAATAAAACCTTCCCTATAAGAGTCCGTCCCAAAAACTCTCACTCAAAATCTCATTGCCCATAAAAAATATCAGAAAGTTTACTTTCTGATATTTTTTTTAGGAAATATGCTCCATA
>JAYSPL010000033.1:0-4074 GCA_043722085.1 Candidatus Altimarinota bacterium
AGGCTGATGAAATAATCCTCATGGAACTCAGGAACCAAACAAAAGAAAAAGAAGGAACTACGGTGTAGTTCCTTCTTTGCGGTTAGTGTGAGTGATTACTATTTTTTGTTCAGAGGATACAGTAGTGAATATTTCATAGTACGCTGACTCGAGTCGCGACTACGACCAGGTATGAGAATACTTGTTTTTTTGTGAGATTAGAACCAGTTTTGTATACATCGTATGTAGATAGAGATGCGACAGGCCCCGTGAATTATTGGAATATAATCGTAAAAAAATCAATCGGCAGTAACTTTTATTTACTAGATTATCTCGGCCACTCCCACTCTATTATGTATAGAGATACTGATAGTTAGATCTCGATAGCCTTATACAATTCGCAAGCATGTGTGAGGATATAAATCATTCGTTTTCCATATTCATCTGTTTCTATCTGTACTCTATTGACAATTCTCTCAGACAACTGGATCGTTGCATTCACTTTGCCAGTCGCTATATCGAATTCGTAGAGTCTGCCATCATTGGATCCTATAAAGAGCCTGTCATCATCAATGATTGGACTCGCGTATATCCTGCCACTTGTCTCATACTGCCACTCTATTGTTTTGGTATCAAGATGATACGCATATACGACTTTATCAAGGGATCCTATATAGATGATAGCTCAATCCTGTATAGGATTGCTATAAAACCCGAAGCGTGCCTCAAATCTATGATACAGTGTTCCATCTGAAGCATGCAAGACGTAGAGCCCACCATCCATACTACCGAAGATAACAACGTTTCTCGTATCATCAAATATAGCACTATACTTGATTTCTCCATTGGTTTTATATGACCATTTTACTTTGCCACTGAGTGCATCAAAACAATGCATTGAGCCATCATTGGATCAACATACTACAATAGTATGTTTTTGATTATATGCTGGGGAGGCATGGGTATACTCTGTCATAGAGTTATAATCTCTCCAAAGAGTTTTCCCAGTTTTGATCTCTATGGCGACTACTCCACCTCTTTTACGGAAAAGACCGAATTCAAGTCATACGTATACGATTCATTTTTTATGATTAATACATGGCGATGATCCTATCCAGTCGGCATCCATGAACGTCCAAATAATATTTCCATTATTTTTATCCAGACAATAGAATGTACCATCGTATGCGCCAAAAAATACATACTCTCGATAAATAGCAGGACTCGAGAGTATCCTCTTGCCCTTGGAGCCAAATAATATCTTAAATGACCAGAGTATCGTTCCCGTGAGCGTATCTATACAGAGAAATCTTCAGTCATCAATGCCCATATAGAGCTTTTTTTGGTCTAAGATAGGGGCAGACTTTGGAATGACGAGATATGGATTGGCCTTACAAAGTTCTGTACGAGAATATATCTTATATTTTTCTCACGGTGGTACATCGATATTGCTTGGTACAATATTTTGTATACCAAGCGTATCTGCAAAATCATTTAACTCAAATATACTCCATATGGTAATATTTTTACTGTGAAAATCGGTATAAAAATCCGCATCACGAAACCGAAGTGCCACAAATACCCCACTGATTTGCATACTATATTTTTCTCATAGGATGACTTCCTGTTTCTTGAAGCTGGTACCAGTATTGATAAGATCGTCAACTAAGATGATAGGAATATCCTGGAGCACCTTTCACTCGATGAGGTTTGGGAGGCTGCTTTTTTTCCGGGATTTGCGTATATAAAAAGAATTACAGATGATATTCTCCGTATCCAGGAGCACGAGGGCTCATACAATTGGTATGGCAGTAGATTCCAGTCCACCGATTTGGATGCTTGTATATCATGCTTTTTTGATAGTTTCAAAAAATTCTATAGCGTAGTTTTCAAGAAATACCTTATTCACCACCTGTCACTTAAAGTCCATAACCCATGTGATATCTCTATCTGCTCTTTGGCTGATTTCTTGGATATCAGTATTGTACACTTGCTCTACTATGATATCGTAGAGGATTCTACGAGAAGTGGTTCACATATTTCAAATAGTAAGGAGTCATAGAACCGGTACTATCTATCTCTTCTTGCACTCTACTCGTCAGATAACATTGTTGTCTACTTCGAGGACTCGTAGTGTGATGCGGATATCAGTACCGAATGACACGAGGACATCCGCTTGAGGAAATCCCTCTTCTTCGGCCATGAGAACATAGGAAAGTGTCTTGTTGATATATTCTTCTGGAAGATCGATAGATTCTGGGGTAATATTATACTCTTCAAGAATATCATCGATGAGTACGGATCCGATCGCCTCTATCGATCCATCTCTTCATTTTCTCATATAGATCTCTTCTCGGTCTTTCTCATCCTTGATATCACCGAATACCTCTTCGAGAACATCCTCCATGGTCACGACTCCAGCGGTTCCTCCGTGTTCATCGAGAACGAGCGCGATATGCCGACGGGATTTTTGAAATTTTTCAAAAAGGTCATCGAGGGCCTGTGTCAGAGACACTTTCATAATTTTCTCAAGATCCAGAGAGGAGAGAAGTGCACTCCCATGGCCCTCGCGTTGCAAGTGAAATGCTTCACGAAATGTCATCACATAGTCTACATCATCCGTAGTATCCCCACAAACCGGAAGTCTGGAATGTGAAGACTGCATCAGGAAATCACACACCGCATCGATGGTCATATCGAGGGAGAGGAACTCGACATTCACTCGTGGCGTCATTACTGAATTCGCTGTCATATCCGCGAGATTGAGGAGATTTTTGATCTGACGTTTTTCATCTTCCTCAACGGCACCACCAGCATGTGACATATCGATAAAAGCATCGAGCTCCTCTTCACTTACCTTGGTTCCATGCATTTCGAGCTTACCCCCCATCACCCATGAGAGAATTCTGACAAATTGTTCAACAATCCAAGTCAATGGTAAGAGTAGCCAAACTATCAATTGATAGACAGGAGCTACTGCCAGGGCAATCTGATCATTGAATCTCACTCCGAGCACTTTCGATGTGATTTCTCCGAAGAGGAGAATGACCATGAACGCTACTATATAGACCAAGAGTGAGGTAGCCTCAGGAGATCTCCCGAAGATATCTATCATCTCCGGTGTGATATATTTCTCTGCGATGATCATCGGAGCACTCGTCACAAAAAGGGTCGCAATAAGATTGGTAATCAGGAGTCGCTCATTATTTTTTTTGAGTTTGGCGAGCGTACGAGCTCCCCAGCGTTTTTGTCGGATGAATCCCTCCAGTTTGTGTCCTCCTATGGACATGAGTGGGATCTCTGTACCAGCAAAGAAGGCAAGAGTAAGAACAAAAACAATAAAAATCAGTATGGGGAAAGGGTCCAAGGTATGAGAAAATAGGAATAAAAAGTTGTAGAAGATTCCGGATGGAGATCAGTATATGAATACTGTGAGAAAAGCAAATCCGCATCATGCGCTCGCGCATTTTACAAGTTACAATGTCGTAAGGACTGGTAGAGGATAATGAGATATTGTAGCTCATTATCCTCTCACTCTTGTATTCCTATGACGTCACACTGTCTGTATGACATAACAAGAACTCAATCTCAAAAGTATTATGGAAAACTCATTGCCATTATTTTGAGATGAGTATCGTATTAAGGACCACCTGGAGAATCAACTGGTGGTGAGATAGCAGTGCAATCGATGGTTCAAAGTATATTACCATTGCTCGGATAAAATTGGTATCCGCCAAACATGTTACCCGCTGGATTATATTCGCGGTGATGACTCCATGCTTTCGATCAGATCCAGTTATTTTTATCAGTAGCTTATCACTCGAATATTCACCACTCCTGAATCACACCTTTTTTCTTAAATTAAGGGTTTTATTTGGTCCTCAAAATATTATTAATAATGTGAATCAATTACGGTAAAGATACCTTATATAAAGGATTTCTGTGGTCCGGGTCCCCTCCCTGAGAAGGGAGGGTTAGGGTGGGTTACACTATTATGATTCCTTATTTTAAAGGATTCCTATCGGTGTAACCCCTCTTAATCTCCCCTTATCAGGGGAGAGACAAAACCGCTGAAACACACATACCAATGCGGAA
>JAYSPL010000034.1:0-10956 GCA_043722085.1 Candidatus Altimarinota bacterium
AACGAGCGATGAAAGGTGGCATTCGAGGATAATCGCATGGTACTCTGAGTAGGAACGAAGGCATTCACGCTCAATGATACGGTAGGACTTGGGATCAAGACCCGATATCGTATCCCACTCATTATCGAATCCAATAAAAAAATCTGCCTCAAGTCATACGGAAATTCTCTGAATCCTGAGTCAATATGTACCTCATTCGGGACAGCTGGCTCAATAAGTCCAGGAATCGAACAATGGCAACGAGCCGATGGTACTTGATTTGTTAATATTGGACAAGGGGATTATCAGAAAATAAATCCCAATCCTCGCCCACCAATTCCTGCGTTAAATGATCCAAATTATACTGCAAAATTGCAAGCATACCATGACTGGAGACCGTATACGCCGGAATCATCCAATAGTGTGAATAACATCACTCTTTTCAAGGGATCAGCCCAGTATGCTCGTCTCGGTCAAGTGAGTATTGATACGACCCTCAATAGTGCATTTTTTGGAAAAGATATTGGTACGGATGGAGAGATAGGACTCGTTACGGATATTGGAGTTGATCTCGTAAGACTCTCAGTGAAGGTGTCTGGTGCAGTAGTCTCATCCATTGGATCATCCGTCAATCGGTCACTTGAGGCATTTTTGAACCCAGGCAATCTCTTCGCTGGATTTATGGATACAACGAGTGGCAATACGTCCACGACGACTTCCAATAACACCACAAGAATAACTACGGTAGTACTTCCCGTCATACTCGGTGGAGCCGCGGGGACGGTATCATCCGTATCTGAAATAGAGAGGTACGCGGTAAATGGCAATAAAAATGTTCTTGCCGTGAATGGTGATCTCACTATTGTATGTCCCGTTGGAAGAAGTATATTTGAAATGGAGGGAGTCCGTACCGTGATTGTGACGGGTAATCTGATTATCAAGTGTAATATTGTGTATGCATCCAACGATGCCGTATCGAGCTGGGCATGGATCACAAAGGGTGGAGATATTCGAGTATTTAACGGTATGGGTTCACTTTCATCTGGCGCTATCACGAATCTTGCTGGTGTCTACGTTTCGATCAAGGAAACAACAGGTGGTCTCATTACCTATACGGGTAATAGTACCACCCAAACCATTCTCAGAGTAGAGTGATCAATCTATGGAAATGCGAACCCACTCTTTTGATCAAGGCGCTATGCACGAGCAACGGGAGCCTATGATATCCTCACAACGGGTACGATTCTCACCTACTCCAATCGAGCGCTCGTATCTCCGCCCCCACTCCTTTCACAATATCTGGGTAACTACCACGTGGAACGAGTCATCCAGTAAGCGTATATAAGCCTACATATAAAATCCCACTCGAATCAATCATAGAGTGGGATTTTTATATTATTTTCTCTGTATATCTTGTTGAAATCGTACAAATTCGGTATAGGTCCAACCGAGATTATGGAGCCGTGTCGCAACATTCTCTCCGAGATATCGATAGTGCCAGGGTTCGATACCATACTCATCTATTTGAGGTCATTTTTGATAACTCTGGGTCCAGCCATACAGATACGCATTATTCTGAAGCCAGTTCACGTAGCGACGATAGCTTGGATTCGTGAGGAATTCGTGTTCGTTACTCGCGTCAAAGAGATCCACTGCCAGACCCAGCTGATGCTCACTACGGCCAGAGGGTGCACAGAGTGAATCCGTACACCTTCCGAGATCCCAGAGTCGTTGTTGATATGCAGCACTTCGATACCCACTTATGACAGTCAACGGTATCCCAAATTCTTTTTGAAACCCACTAGCCATATCCCAAAGGGCATCACGAGCTACCTTTTTCAGGAGGCTACTACGACCCGCCTGGTTGATGAGGGCGCCCGAGATCGAAACCAGATCACTGGGAATATACTCAGATTCAGAAAGTGGTGTACTGCGGCTCACAAAGCGCAAGATACTGGCATCATTATAAAAAATAGGCAATCGAATCGGTGTTCGGAGTCCAATATTATAGAGTAATCGTATTTCTGGTTTGGTCATCTCCAAAGGGGCTGACCATACGAAAGAGGTAGAAAGTGTTCCCAAAAAAAGAATAGCAAAAAATCGTGAAAAGTGCATAGAAGGCAGGGTGTTTATGAATGCTCAGTATTATATTATTTTTTTCTTGCGGAGAATCATAGTAAGTATGAGCATAAAGAATGTCATTCCCATAAAAGATCCAATAATAAGAAGTCAGTTGAAGTGTCATTCTACAATATTCATTCCAAATATACCAGTGAGGAGCGTCAGGGGAAGCATAAACGCCGAGAATGTGGTAAGATACTTAATTGTTGTATTGCTTTCCAGTTCGAAAATGCTCTTGAGCGTGTCTTCCATCGAATCGATATTTTCTTGCAGAAGTTGAATTTCCGAAAATATCTTATCGAGTTTGTCCTCAAGGTTTTCGAAGTAGAGCTCTACTTCACCCGAGAATCTCGCCTTCATATGACTCTCAATCATACGCAACACGAGAATCTGCGGTTTCATCATATGTTTGAGCGTGATGATGTTCCTCTTTTTGGTCATGATATTGCGTATGGTCTCAGTGCCACGGGCCGAGAATAGCTCTCGTTCGAGAACTTTGAGATCCCGTGCAAATCGCTCAAGCATCTTCATAGTCTTATCGAGATATGCTTCGATAATGGCGTAGAGGAGGATCGCTGGAGACTCATGTTTTCCGGCCTTGAGATCATTCTCATATTTCTCATAGAGACGCCGCATTGTAGATGATTGGTAGTACCGGAATGTTATGAGGTACTCACGAGAGATAAATATATTGAGTTCATTGTGAATATATCGCTCAGAGTTTGCGTCATATTTTGGAAAATGGAGTACGAGAAATATATAGTCATCATATGCATCGAGGCGTGCATATTGATTCGCCTCAAGTATGGCGTCACGATCGAGTTCGTGAAAATCATACTTCGTCATAACCGCATCGATCTCATCGAGCGGGGGATTGACTCGATCGAGCCAGCTTCCCATTATAGATGGTTTTACTACTTTTTTTGGCATTATTTTTGGTATGGTGCCCAGAGCGGGACTTGAACCCGCAAGCCGTGAAGCAGAGGATTTTGAGACCTCCGTGTCTACCATTCCACCATCTGGGCATATATAATTGGATCTCATTCTTTACTCCGTGTACCCCTTTCGAATGTCGTCCCGCTTTGCGGAGACTCGTTCTCTGGGGTATGGCTCCCTACGGTCACACATCTACCATTCCACCATCTGGGTACAGCGATGATAGTATGAAAAAATACAGGGAAGTCAAAGCGAGAATATGATGTTTCTCATCCATAAGATGACGCAATAGAGCGAGCCATAATAAATCATTCGACTTTTCTCAATTTTCCATATAATGCATTCCAAAAATATGATATTATGAGGAGTCAATTGTCCTCTTGGTCCAGTATTATCGTTCGATATTCGAGCGAGCTCCACTTTTTTCACTTCTTTTTATTATGAGGCTTTGCCTCTTAGTACTGCATTCCGCTCGAAAATTCGAGCAAGCTCTATTTTCTCACTCCATTTGTACTATGAAATTCTCACTCGACAACATCATACTAGAATACGAATCTCTCGAATCAGAACTGATGGATCCGACGATCTATGCTGATCTCAAGCGCCTCAAGGCGACCAATCAGAAGAAAAAGTCAATCCAGCTGACAGTAGAATTGTATCGTGAATACAAGCAACTCTACGCTAACTATGATGAGATCAAGTGACTTGTGAGTAATGAGAAGGATCCAGAGATGCTCGAGATGATGAAGGCGGAAATTGCGGTAGCCGATAGACGTATTCCAGAACTCGAAGAAGCCATAAAAATTGCACTCCTCCCGAAAGATCCCAACGACGAAAAAGATATCATTCTCGAAGTCAGAGCGGGTGTTGGTGGAGACGAGGCAGGACTGTTTGCACATGAACTCGCGGAAGCCTATAAGGTATTTGCACGAAAAGAAGGCTATACCCTTGAAGTAATGAGTGAATCTTGGAATGATGCGGGAGGCTACAAGGAAGGAATTTTTAAAATCCAAGGAGGCGCTGGTGCCTACGCTCGGTTCAAGTATGAATCATGAGTACACCGAGTACAGCGTATCCCAGAAACAGAGAAAAATGGTCGAGTACATACATCTACCGCTACCGTTGCCGTGATGATCGAGGCGGAGGATATCGATATCGTCATCCGTGATGAAGATCTCGAGATATCAGCGTGTCGTGCGAGTGGTGCAGGTGGACAGCATGTGAATAAGACGAATTCAGCGATCCGAATCGTGCATCTTCCTACGGGCGTCGTAGCAGAATGTCAAAATGAACGATCTCAGCTCCAGAATAAGCTTACCGCTATGTCAGTACTAAAGTCGCGAATATATGCAATAGAAGAGGAAAAGAAGGCACAACTTGAAGGTGCGACTCGCCTCGCTCTCGTGGGAACGGGGGATCGAAGTGAAAAAATACGTACCTATAATTTTCCACAAGATCGACTCACCGATCACCGAATCAATCAGAATTTTCCAAATCTCCCCGTCATCATGACCGGAGATCTGGGGCATATCCTGGATGCACTCGCTATTGCTGATCAAACCGCAAAACTCGAGGCGGCAGCGGGTAGATAACTCTGTATCACCCACGTATTTCGGGGGGTTATATAGATATTATATTTCGACATATATCGTTAATAAGTATACTAAAAAGTCAAATTTAAATTTGACAAATATAAAAATAAGAGTATACAAAATGTACTATAATTATTTTTTATGCAAAAATTCCTCTCCATTCTGATCATATTTTGTCTCGCTTTTGTGATGGTATCACCGTTTGCTGATGCGAGCATCCGTATGCGTAAGGGGTATAACCCGACATATACAACGCCATATACCTCATATTATCAAGCTCCTCAGGTGTACCAATCACCGTACTACCAGACTCCTCAAGTATATCCAACTTCCGAGGGAGGTACCTACTATTACTCTTCCAATTATATCAAGGGATATACGTACTACTCGACACCAACACCGGGATATTACTACTATAGCAATATTCCTACTCCCACGGCTCCCACTCCCAGTACACAAGAAGGGCGATATTATTTTTCTCCCAAGTATATCCAAGGATATACGTACTACTCGGCACCCAATCCTGGATATTACTATTACCTAGGTACTACGACTACGAGTAGCTCCCCAAACTATAATAATACACCAACAACACCATATAATACGAGTAATATGATTTGTACAGTTATAAACTGAATGTATCAGTGTGTAGCGAATACATATAGTCCTATGTATGCTACGTATCCTGGGTGTTCGGCAGCTGATATTGTTATAGGTGGACAGATCTGGGCTTCCTGTAATTCACTGGATCGTAATGCGTGATCACCTGTAAAAACAGGATGGTTTTTTGCCGGGGATCGTGAGTCATCATTCATCTCCTATAATGGCAAAGATACAGCACTCGAGTGGATGGGGAAACAAACACGAGAGAGCTCACCCAGTATCGGTCCTTGTGCGACTGGATACCGACTTCCAACACGAGGAGAGTGGGAAACACTCCAATCATATGCGAGAGCGGGAAGTACGACCATAGCGAGTCTTATCTCTCTTGGTCAGAATGGATCATACCAAGGATCACGCAATACCAACGGTGATATCGTAATTATAGGAAGGCTCTCAGCGAGTGCTGCCTACTGGAGTAGTTCAGTAGAAGGAGGAGTCCCGGTTGTTATGCATGTTGCCTCAAGCTATGCAGGATATAATACTACGGGTACTGATTATGGGTACGTGAATAACGCCTATCAGTGGACCTATACAGATACTGGACTCGCGCTCCTTCGTTCTACGACGGGTGAGCTTGCGAATGTACGATGTATCAGATAATGAGAATCAAAATAATCCCAGAGAAATCTGGGATTATTTTTTTGTCATCCTGAACTTGTTTCAGGATCTTCGAAATTTGAGATTCTGCAATCTAACCTCTACTTGTGTGTCATACTATACACACCATTTTCAACTTGTATATTTCCCTTGAGAATCTCACTACACCGGAGCGCCATAACTCGTGACACTGGGTCATTGTCCATCTGAGACTCCCAGATCTTTCCAGCTTCAATATAGTTTTCTTTTCGATAGAGTTTGAGTCCTTGTTCATACTGATTATAGAGAGAGCGGTCAATCTTATCTCCTAGGAGTCCAAGAAGTTCATATATCTTCACTCATTCAGTTTTTCCTTGTACTGCAATCGTATCAATCTCTCTCAGTTCAAATCTTTCACCAATTTGTTTGCGGGTTCCTTCAGAAATAATAATATGAGTATGGTATTCTTTACCAGTAGCCTCCAAACGAGAGGCAAGATTCACGGTATCTCCGAGAACGGTATAGTTAAAATGTTCTCTCGATCCAATATTTCCCACCATAACATCGCCACTCGCAATACCAATCCGAAAATCAACCCGTATGATTCCACGATCTGCAATCTCTTGGTTGAGCTCAGGAAGTGCCTTTCGCATAGCAATAGCAGTGTTGCATGCTCGTATCGCGTGATCTGATTGTGCTATTGGAGCACCGAAAAATCCCATCACCGCATCTCAGATATACTTATCGAGGGTTCCTCACTCTTGTTTGAGGATATCGGTCATTCGCGAGAGATAGAGACCCATCAGCCAGAAAAGATCCTGAGGTGATAATTTTTCTGATATGGTGGTAAACCCAGCAATATCAGAAAAAAATACACTGAGCTCTCGCTGTTCCCCTCCGAGTGTCACTGCAACTTCTTCCAGATTGATCATCTCGACCATCTTGGGGTCAATATAATGACTGAATGCATTTTCTATAAAACGTTTCTCACGATCCACCACAAAGAACCGATAGATATAAGTTGTTGTAAAAGTGCTAAAAAATACAGATAAAAAGAGTGGAAAGATATCAACGAGAACACGTTCTATATCATAGAGATACCGTGCAGTCCATAATGTTCAAGTGAGTATACCTATTGCAAAAATTGGTGATAGATAATTCGGAAGGTAGAAATAGAAAATAATCGTCAAAATGGTGAGAAAAATACTTGTCATCCACATGTATTCAATGGGGGTTTTTGCGAGCATCTTATCCTGAAGGAGTCCATCGAGAAAGTGCGCATGTGTTTCTACTCCGTCCATTTTACCGCCAGTAACTGGAGAGTCTATCTCGTCATGAATCAGCGTTCATGACTCTCCGATAAGTACATATTTTCAACGAAAATTTGTTTTTCTCTGTACTTTACTCATACCAAAAACATCAATAAGTGATACACTCGGATAGGAATCTATTTCTGGACCAAAATAAGGCTGCAGAACCGTCCTGAATGAGCTTCACCCAATATCTTCTCTATTGAGTTTTTTCAGAAAAGAGGGAATTTTGGATACCAACGCGCTATTATTGGGGGTTGTCTGGAGGTAGAGACTCAGGGCGAGAGGATAAAATTCTGTATCCGTTAGCGTATAACTTCCAGTTTGGATTTTCCAACTTTGATATGGTTGTCATAAAATTGGCACAGCAAGTGGGCGTTCATAGGAAGATTGTGTATTTATCATTCCCCAAACACTCCCAGCATATATTGATCTTGGTAAGCCTGGACAGTCTATACTTCCCGTATTTGCAGTTGTAGTATCTTGTGTGGTACAATATCGATCGAGTTTGTCAGATTCGCTGAGTACTCCTGTAAAATCTTGGAGCTTTTTAATTCTTTTTATTTTTACATTTTCACCTCCGTCTCAATTAGAAGGAAACTCATTCGCATCGACTAATGAGATTTCTATAAATTTTGCTTCACACTCTTTTGGGGATATATTTTTTAGATATTTTCTTCGTGTACTCTCAGAGAGAGAGTTATATATCTCCTTGTAATGGGCAATACAGAGATTTTCCTTATATTCCATTCCTATGACAACATTATCATACTTCAACATAGTTTCAGTAAATTGTATTTCATTCTCGAGCGTGTCAGGATTCTGGAATATGATATCGAATGCAATTCACTTAACCCCTATTATCTCCAGATCTTTAATAAGTTTCGTATAGGTAGCTTTGGTGAGTGCCAGATTCTTTGTATCGTTGCTATTATTCTGAATACTGGCATCAAGTATTTGATTATTTTTATTATTTTGTATAGCATTGAGAGTTTTTTCATCGATCTTGATAATCACAATATCATCCGCAGATGGACGGAGCGTATGGGTATGAAAATAATCCTGCCATACGCCACCACTGGTCCGATAGATGAAGAATCCATTCATCGAATCCGTAAATTCATCTGAGAACATCATAATACACCCGAATAAGAGGGAGAGCGAGATCAGGGTGATCAAAAAAATATGTTTGAGGTTTCTGAGTTTTCTCATATACTTCCAATATACTCTTATTTCCTATAATATGCAAAAAACCGAACTTGGTTGCTTAATACGCGAGGAACTCACTCGTGCTCTTGTTTTTGGAGTCGGATTCCTCACGGTTCTGTCACTCTGATTCATTTCGATTGCGTCTGCGGCGAGTGGGGGAATATTTGGTGATATTCTAAACAGGATACTTGCATCCGGAAACTGGGAATCACCGGGTGATGGAACGGTCAAAAATGCTGATAAACTCGGGAATGTTCCCGCGTCCAGTTTTGTGAAGGTACAAGCATGACAAAGTTGCCCAGCTACCAAGTGTATTACTGGATTTCAACCAGATGGAACCGTAAGCTGTACTCCATAATTTTTTGCATTGTTAACTTATTTTCATATGAAAAAATCTCTCCTAATCCCTGTAGCAATCCTTACGGTTGGTATAGTCGTCTTCGCGAGTGGTATACTCTTCCCAGATACGGTATCACTTCCACGTTTTCCATCAGGACCAGGAACTATCGGTGGTGTATTGACTTCTTTTTTTGATTCGAGTGCTGGATCCGCACACAATACCAATAAGCTCTGAGGAATAACGGCGAGTGGCTATCTCCATAACAAAGACTGCAGTACCGATCCAGTCAACAGCGTCTGGAAATGAGTGGATGCAAATGGCCAATGAATATGTGGAAATATAGCGTGACTCTTGGCTATCGGACGTTTTACGGAACTCTATGGAACCGTCAATGTCTGGAGAGATGGGACACCTTGATATGTGCCTGCCATACTCGGACAAGACCTCTACCCAGGTGATCTGATCGAATCAGATGCTACAGGAACTGGAACGATACAATTTGCAGCCGATAGCTCATTGATCAGGTTTTGGCAATCGACCGATCTCGAACTCAGGTATGGTGATCTGGGTGGATTGACGGTTGCTGAGGTCATCCTCAATGATGGAAGACTCTGGGGACGTATACTCTCGAGTACGGGAGTGAATCTCTGAGGTGGCGGTATGGTTACAGGAGTTAGGGGAACGAGTGTCGATATTATCAAGGACAAGATCACTGCAATCTATACGATCACGGTGACCGATTCTGTGAATACAGCGAGTAAAATTCAGAGTACTATTCCATGATCCCCCCTGATTTTACGAGATATTAATGGAGTGAGTATTGCCAATACTCTATTTGGTGGAGGTACCCAGTTCATCTATGCATCAGGGAGTAGTGCTATCCAAAAATTAACCGCTAATAAAAATACATTTTATGGAAATCCATGGTTTGTGAAAAATACACTGTCTGATATTGTCTATATGTCTAACCTACTCGAAACCCCAGGTATATCTGCAGGGGTGAGTGGCAGACTCAATGCAGAACTCGATGCAACAATTGCATCCACCAATACCGGAACGCTCCTCGCACTCCTCGCAGGATCAGCTATCGGAAGTGATATCCTCTCGGGAGCACTCCTTCTGGATGAAGAGAATGAGGTTGATGGCACGGAAAATAGTGCAGATATTAACAAAAAGAAAGCGAAACGAATGAAGTGTAAGCGTGAGGGGAAAACATATTTTCCTGAACTATCTGGATGTGACGGATCATGGGATACGCTTGCAATCACGGATTTTGCATGATGAAGTGCTACTCTGTATGGAAAAAAGGCCAAATGGGATTACACAGTGGTTGCTGGCTCAAATTTTGATGGTGGTAGTTTAGGGAAGATTACTGATTCAGGTAATTATATAGAGTATACCAATATCAACCTTGCTTCCCTCAGCTGAAAAAAGATTACCCTTACACTAGACTCACCGATTCCTTGTAATTCAGGATCAGATAAGTGTTATATATTTGATGGAGGTACGTGAAATCGATTCTTTATCTCTAAAAACAAAACATGTGCCTGAGGTGCTGATCTAGATAATTGGTTTTGTAAAGTAGGTAAAAGTACACCGTTAAGTAGGTACACTTGATCATTGGTTTTAAACATTGAAATATCATGAACTCCTACAAGTTTCATTATAGGTAATACATCAGTTTGAGGATACAATTATCCAATAGGTACTACTATTAATAGTATTTCAATTAAATAATAAAAACTCTAAAAAAATATTCCCCAATTTGAGGAATATTTTTTTAGTCAGAAATTAAAATGTATCAATTATTGTCATAATAAATGTTCTTATAAAGGAATTAGATGATCATCTAGCTATAGCAATAACCGTAATTGTACGTGGTTTATCATCCGGTGGTACATCTGTGGATCAGGTAATCATTCCAGTACTTCAATTGATTGACATACCACGAGGTAGTTCAATCACTGAATAGGTGATCGTACGAGATAGAGGATCAGTAACTCATCCAGCATTATAGTTGATAGGATCTTCGTCATTCATTGTATGATCATTAAGTTTAGGACCAGTAGGCATTGGGTCAACGATAGCAACCGTTGTAAACGTTGCACTCTGACTGACTGCAACCGTTGAGAATGTATTATCTGCATTCTTTACTTGTTTGAATCCTGAAACTGTAAGTGTATATGTAGTTCCAGCAGCAAGACCCGTGAGAGTACGATTGGCTCCCATA
>JAYSPL010000035.1:0-7680 GCA_043722085.1 Candidatus Altimarinota bacterium
GGGTAAAACTTTATGAAAAATTTCCCACTGGGAAGGAAAGAGCCAAAAAAGTTTGACAAAATCAGATATATCCATACTATGGCTTGGAAATTTTTATTCTTATTCCATTTGCATCATGATCTGCTACTCTATCAAAAAAGACGGTGAAACCAACGAAAAACTTATTCTTCGATATAAGAAGGCATTTTTTCAGACTCGTACAGCCAACCAACTTCGAAATAGTCAGACTCATACTCGAAAACTTTCATACCGAAAGATCCGAGAGAAGGCAATTATCCGAGAATACTACCGAGCTGTTGCAAAATAAGCAACGTATCAATCATAAAAAACTCCCAAATTTGGGAGTTTTTTATGATTGTCGTATTATGCCGCATCGAATGACTTGCGCTCAAAGGTCCAGGCTGCCACGCCAAGCACTATGCCCGTATAGATGAGTGACAGAACAAATGCAATGAGATACGTATTTATATCGATCATCGCTGTAGTTGCCACTAGATTTTTGAGATTCAATGATTCCAGATTTGGGAAAAATATGAGTACCCCTCGGGCAAAGTAGAGGTACAAGTGATCGCCTGATCGCATCGCATACTCGAGTATTGAGTACCCACCATGTCCTATGACAGTACTCACAATCGTCATGAGCATAGCGAGACCTGGCGAGACCAGTGTCGAAAAGAGGAGACTCAGTGCGAGGAGTGAGAGAAGCTTCAGTAATATACCCAGAGTCGCCAAAAAAAATATAGAATCCAGTACTACTCACTGCGAGAGGAGTATGGCAATCAAGATAGAGAGTTCGATTGTGAATACGAGGAGGAGAACTGCGGAAAATCCAGTGAATTTCCCGATAACAATCATTCCTCGTCGTATGGGCTTCGAGAGCATCAGATAGATCGTCCGTCCCTCAATCTCACGAGCAATCAGTCCGCCCGCGAGAAAGAGGATGACGGCAAGTCATGAGAGTTCGATGAATGAGAGCCCGAAATCCACAATCACCCGTTTATTCTCACCAAGGGCGAGAGAATCGAGCCCAAGTGATAGTACAATGAGAAGGATAGACAGAAAAATAATAAGTGAAAAAAAACGGTTACGGACCATTTCACGAAAGGTATTGAGTGCGATATTGAGCATAGTGTATGAGTCTTTATAAGGTATTATTTTGTGTATCTGTGGTTTTGTCATTCTCCGTAGGAGAATCCCTTTCACTCAGATGTACTGAGTAGATCCTCACGGGGATGACAAAACCACAGAAAACTCAAGCAATAGAGGCGGAACAGATACCAAAACTATATCAACCCCTTGAGGGAAAACCATGGATGATCCTCAAGATTTTTGTTACTTTTTATCCAAAAAGTAAGGCGAAATGGATTCATATTATTTTATAAACCCGAGTATTTTCTCCTGCATTTTCTGGAGTTCTAGTGGTTCTGCTTTTCTAGCATTCGCATGATCAAGATCAGCCATAGAATCCGTAGGAATAAGATGATAATGACAATGTGGCACTTCATACCCCATAAACATTGTGCATATTCGCTGACAATCAGTCGCTTGTTGGATTGCTGGACTCAGTTTTTTTGCGACTTGAAATATTGCAGAATAATAGGGCTCAGGCACTTCGGAGAAGTGATCACGCTCTATCTTCGGGACAATCAACGTGTGTCCAAGCCTCTGTGGAGTGATATCGAGAAATGCATAGATATATTCATCCTCATAGATCCGGTATGATGGGATATCCCCTGCGATAATGCGAGAAAAAAGAGTGGGCATACTACAAAAAGTTATATCAAATAAACTTCTGATTCCCATTCAAAAAATCTTTTATGTTTTGAGATTTTTTTCATTCTAGCTTTACTTGTGCAAGTGTCAATACTCACTCACCACAAATAACGCCAATCTGCCCATTTTCAAGGAGTCTAACGGATCCAATTTCATAGCAGTGTTCTTGTATATTTCAAGCGATATGACCCACTTGTTCGAGGAGGAGTCTTTTCCCCTCATACGTCGTATATATTCCTGGCCATGGCGTATAGGCTTGCCACCTGTGATAGATCGACACGGCTGCATCTGCCCAATTAATATGCCCATCTTCTTTTTCAATTTTTTTGCAATAACTGGCTCGGATATCATCCTGTGGAAGTGGTGTAATCCCTCTTATTTCGAGTTCTCTGAGCGTCTCGATGACGGTCGGTCAGGAAATCTCTGCAAATTTCACAAAAAGAGTCGCCGAGGTTTCAGTGGGATCGATCGAAATCAAGCGAATCTTTAGGATATCGCCTTCATCCATTCCTTCACTCATTTCCATAATGGTTACTCCCGTTTCTCTATCACCATGGAGGAGAGCTGCCTGAATAGGAGACGCTCATCGATACGCGGGCAAGATAGACCCATGGATATTGATACACATTTTCAGTGGAATCTCAAGAAGTTCTACTGGCAGAATACGACCATAGGCCATCACTATAAAATAATCACAATGAAATGATTTGAGTGTATCGAGGAACTCTCTATTGGCCCGAATTCGACTGGGGGTATAGACCGGGATAGTATGTGTCATCGCGAGCTGCTTGACCGGTGTCGGACGAAGCTCTCCAGATCTCCCAATTGGGGTATCAGGATTGGTCACGACAAACATCACTTCAATATCCGAACAATCCAACAAATCCTGAAGGACAGAGGCAGAGAGCGATGGAGTACCAAAAAATCAAATACGCATAGACTGTGATTATAAAAAAACATCTAGGATAAGCAAATCAAAGCGAGAATGTTTGCATTTTTTGCAGACTATTGATATACTGAAACAAATCACTTTTTCATCTATGATTATTCGTATTCTTCTCATTCTTACTTCTCTTTTTTTGAGCATGGGAATTGCTTCTGCAGCAACGAATATTGATAGCAATGTTCGTGAAGTGCCGATCAGTAGCACAAATAATTCTAATACGATTCTCGATGATTTTACGAGCCCACTCCGGTCATTCTTCTTTTCACCTGGAGCATATGGATCCGAGTGAATCAATAGTATCTTTACGACGATTGCTTTCCAGATCAAAAACTTCTTTATTGCGATCGCCCTTGTATTTCTCATTATTGGTGTGATCAAGCTGCTCTTCTCCACAAATGATGAGGAGAGTGTGAAAAAATGGAAATCTAATATTATATGGACCTCGATTGGTATCTTTGTGATGCAGATTTCTTTCTCTGTCTGGAATACGCTCCTCCTCAGAACTGATCAAGCAAGGATTGGAGATTCTCTCGGATGGGAATTCTGGATCAATATTTTCTCGCCAATTGTCAATCTCCTTCAGATGCTCGCCGCATTTGGGTTTCTACTTATGGCGGTTTGGGCATTTTTTATGCTAGTCACTGCCTGAGGGGACGAAGAAAAGGCAAAAAAATCAAAAAATACTATTTTCTATGCCATTATCGGATTTCTCCTTATCAAGATTCCCTACGCGATAGTACGTGCGTTCTATGGGAGACCTGGGTGTGAAAATACTTCATGAGGACTGATCAATAGTAATGTCTGTGATATCAAAGAAGTGGATCTCTCGAGATGAATCGGAATTGTTGGAAAATTATTTACTTTTTTCAATACCTTTCTCTCTATTGTCTGCGTGATCCTGATTATCTATGCGGGGTGGCTTGTTCTTATCTCTGGAGGTGACGAGGAAAAGCTCAAAAAGGCAAAAAGTATACTCCTCTACATCATCCTTGGCTTCATTGTACTCGTTGGAAGTCATGCTATTTTCAGATTCTTCATCTTGAATGGATAGTCTCGTGATAGGAATATGATATATCTACTCCTATTTCTAATTTCTAATTTCTATTTTACCCGTGTCATTATTTCTCTATATATTCATCGCGACAAGTTGCACCTTGGGTATACTCTACTGGCAATTGCGGCGGCGTACCGCTATAGAGCGGTCACTCGGTATGGTATTTTTGCGAGTGATTATTGCTCGAAAGGATAGCGATAGTGATGATAAAAAAGATACCGTAAAGGACTTTCGTGAGCAAATATCGATTATGGAACAGCTCTTTGCGAGTCTCAAGTCACTCCATTCGAGTGCTTTTAAGAGCTGGTTTTTTGGTCAAGAATACATCTCACTCGAATACATCGCGCACCATGATGAGCTCTATTTCTATATTGTGGTCCCAAAAAAATCAAAACTCCTTGTTGAAAAGCAAATTATCGGTTTTTATCCAGATTGTCTCATCGAGGAAACACCTGAGATCAATATATTTGAAGGAAGAAGTGTAGTTCGATGAGACGTCATGATGATGAAGAAGTGACAGCAGTTTCCGATTCGCACCTATACCAAGCTGGAATCAGATAGTATGAATGGGCTCCTGTCTGCACTCTGAAGCCTTGACTCTGATGAATCCGCTTGTATTCAGATACTACTCAGGCCTGTCGATGATGACTGGCAAGACGCTATCAAAAAAATGATTCGAAAGAGCGAGAAAAAAAGTGGAGGCCATTTTCATTTTTCATGGAATCCCCTCTCGTGGATAGGAAATCTGATCAATATCATTATCCGTGATCCTGAAGATTCCATGAAACACACCGAAGAGCATACCGATACAGATGAAGAACCAGTAGACGAAGAATGACTCATGAAGGAAAAGGTCAAAAAAACCGGATACGCGACGACTATACGTATTCTCGTGACAGGAAATGACGCACACAATATCGATGCTGAACTCAGTAGTATTATTTCGGCTTTCTCACAATTTGCGTCACCTACCTATAATCGGTTCAAGCCCATGAAGCGAAAGAGTCTCGCACTCCTTGTGGAACACTATATTTTTAGACAGTTTTCTTGGTGGCAAAAGGCCCCTATTCTCAATAGTGAAGAACTCGCGACGCTCTACCACTTCCCGCATAGCAAGTACAATAAACAACCCGAGATCAGGTGGCAACGGTTCAAGGTGGTCAAGGCACCCGTCAATATCGCCCGAGAATGACTCTATATCGGCGACAATGTCTTTCGTGGTGAAGTAAAGCCTATTTTTATAAAAAACGAAGATCGTTTTCGCCATTTTTACGTTATCGGACAGACGGGTACGGGGAAGTCATCGATCCTCAATGTCATGGCTCGTCAAGATCTCCGGAACAAGCGTGGTATTGCGGTCATGGATCCCCATGGAGACCTCGCTCGTGGACTGCTTGATTTTATACCGAAGGAACGAGCTGACGATCTTATCTACTTTGATCCTGGCGATCTCTCTCGTCCGATGGGACTCAATCTGCTCGAAGCAAATACGGAAGATGAGAAACAGATGGTGGTCGGAGATGCGACCAATATCATGATCAAGCTCTTTGGTGGCGAGATATTTGGTCCTCGTATCCAGGATTATTTCCGCAATGGATGTCTGACGCTCATGGATTGTCCAACTGGGGGGGCTATCACTGACTTGATTCGACTCTTTACGGATGATAATTTTCAGAGAGAACGGCGTGCTACGCTCAAGAATCCGATTGTGAGAACTTGGTGGGATCATACCTATGCGAAGATGGGTGATCGAGAAAAATGAGAAATTATCCCCTATTTTGCCGCCAAATTCGGACAATTTATCACGAATACCCTCATGCGCAATATCGTGGGTCAGACCAAGAGTGCCTTCGATATTGCTGATATTATGAACAATGAGAAGATTCTCTTTGCGAGTCTCTCCAAGGGTATTCTTGGGGATCTTAACTCGAATCTTCTCGGACTGATTCTCGTATCGAAGATTCAGATTGCCGCCATGAAACGACAACAGATGGCGGCGGCGGATCGTCGCGATTTTTTCCTCTATATTGATGAGTTTCAGAACTACGTCACGGATTCGATCGAATCGATCTTATCCGAAGCTCGTAAGTATCGACTTGGTCTTATCATCGCGCATCAGTACCTCGGACAACTTCAAAAATCTGACGCCCTTACCAAGTCCAATCTGAACCTGAAGGATGCCATTTTTGGTAACGTATGAACCATGATGACCTATAAAATTGGACCAGAAGACGCTGAAATGATGGGCAAACAATTTGCGCCCGTCTATTCCGATCAAGACTTTGTCAATATGGATAAGTTCAAGGCCGCCATCAAGCTCTCAGTCGATGGACAGCCTACTCCTGGCTTTTCACTCAATGTACCACTTCCCTGGCTTGAAAAATGAGATCCAGTGACCGGAAATGCTCTGCGTGAACTCTCAAGACTCAAGTATGGACGAGAACGAGAATTTGTTGAAAAAGAAATTATCTATCGTATTGGCTCATCATCATAACCACTATGTTATACCGAATCCTTACATCTTTGGGAATTATGCTCATCTGTGTTACTAGCTTACGAGATCTCTATGCAGCAACTTGACAAACATATGAAGAGTATACCGCTCAGGCAGGACAATTTTGTGATGATACTACGAAATTATGGTGAACCTCCAATACCCTTGTTCCAAAAATTGACTACCCTGAACTCAATGCTCAAGCCGTAAACTCTGCAATGGAAAAATGGAAATCGAGTACGGAACTGGGGACTAATGAGATACTTCGTCTCAAAACAGATCTTGATCCAATAACCATTGGTGAATATAGTGGATTCAAGACGCTCGAAGTCGCTCGTATAGGATATCGAACTCGTATGAATTCTGCATTTACCTGTGCCGTAGTTTCATCCCGCCAAAAAACTATTACCGAACTCCAAAAAATAATTGCCACCAAAATAAAAACTAAAAACTATGAAATTGTTAAGAAGCTTGAACTCGAATGAGACAAGCTTGTGAGAGAAAGTAATAAATTAAAGTGCCATCCTACAGAAAATATAGAGATGATTACTAATCTAGTAAATACAACAACACGTCAATATTGTCACTATCGTCACTACCTTGGCTACCTAGATTCGAGTATCAATGCAAATCTGAGGGATATCCAAGTGATAGAACAAAAAATTGGAAAATGATCAGGCACTCAGATAGCAAAAACAACCGAAGAATGGACACAAATTGCCCCTCGTTATCCACGGGATCTCGCGAATGAGATACTACGGGCGGATACGACCCTCCCAAAGGCTATTAGGACATTCCAAGAGATGGATCAGACCTATGGTGCTCATATACTTCTCACCTTCATCTATAATGATTATATTGAGCTTCGAAAATCACTCTCTAACTACATGAATATATCCTCTCAACTCTATCAAAAAGCACATAATGCGCAAAGTACCAATAAGTCATAACTCAAAAAATCTCTCTTCCACGGAAGAGAGATTTTTTGGGGAGATTATTTTGAAATAACTTCAGTTTTTTTCTGACGAGCATAGAACTTGTCCATAGAACTTGTTTTGAGAAGTGTTTTTTTACCAGTATAGAACGGATGGCATTTTGAACAGGTTTCTACACGGATTTCAACATCCTTGGTAGAGCTTCCTGCTGTAAATGTGTGTCCACAGGAACAGGTAACTGGAACTTGTTTATAATTCGGGTGAATGCTTGCTTTCATAAGATGATGGTTAAGAGTTGGTTGCGAATCGTTCGATCTCAATGTATGAGAAAGGTGCGAATGCCTCTTTGTATTTTTTGATGGTGAAATACAAAACCAATATGGTGGGCCGGGTAGGGATCGAACCTACGAAGGCGAAGCCAAAGGATTTACAGTCCTCCCCATTTGACCACTCTGGAACCGACCCATATATTACGGCT
>JAYSPL010000036.1:0-7580 GCA_043722085.1 Candidatus Altimarinota bacterium
AGTATGTTCCATACTACATATTGTGGTTAAGTATAACCTACGAATGATAGCATATATTTTTTATTTTTACAAAAGTCCTCAGATTTTCGGGATAAGCCACTTTATTCTTTGTCTTGATTTTGTCCGTTTCTCATTTGTTATTTTTTCATAAGCTATGCCACTCTTATAGTTTTATAACTTGCTCATATATATGAAAAATACTCCGAAAATACTCCAGAATAAAAACCTCATAGGTCGATTCTCTATTGCCCGAAGGGGAAATCAACAAAAATCATCCCAAGCGACCATTAGGGTTGGACTCATGCAGGAAAGACTATTTTTTCTAAAGACTCGGGAAATTATCGATGAACTCACCCAGATCATGATCTCTATAAAAAAACTCGAAGTATTTGGCTTTGATAGTACCAAAGAATTGCAACAGATTCATATGATACAATCAAAACTTCGATCTGTCGATCGAAATTACAAGTATACAAAAGTTGTACATATAATCACGAAGTATCTCAAAGGTATGAAAAAAATCTCTTTGACGACGAATACACGTGGCGTTTTCTTTTATAAAAAACTCTTCGAATCAACCCTTATTGCTATCACCAGAGAACTCGGGTATCTCGAGGAAGATGTATGTTAATTTATAATTTCTTGATAATGCCAATTCGTATAGCATCATCTCTTTGCAGCCTGAGAAAGTAATCTGTAATACCCCCTGAACAGGAGAGCGATATTTCAGTGCCGAAGTATTCTTTTGTAATCTTTTTGATCGGGAGGACTACCTTACTGAGAATCTCATTTTTATTTTGAGAATAGGTAGAAACAGGAAGCTCAGAATTAGAGACTTCTTGTCCCATATTTTCTAGAAGAAGCCTCAGCATATCGATGGTGGTATTTTGTGAGTGAATTTCTTTGGAAGTGAGCTTGATTCACTGTATATAGATGCGACCTGTAATAGTATCCAATAAGATACCATGGATTTCATTGTCAATAACAGAGTGATAATCAGCGCAATACGACGCACCAAATGTGTCACTAAAGCTAACATTTCCTTCTTTGGTATATGAAGAATAGATTTTTTTACTAATATATTGTTCAAGGGAAACGCCAGTTGAAGCGCTTCCATCTCGCCAAGACGCATGATCTAGTATCGCTATTTGTCCATTATTCTGAAGATGATCTAAGACTTTTTGGAGAGTGATACGACTTTTTCATGACTTCATAACAAAGAGAAGACTCCCTCCAATTTTTCAGGTATTAAATGGAATAAATGCAATCTCTTCATCTTCAAATTGCTTATATTGATAGAAAAGGTAGTGCAAGTCAAAGAAGAGCTTATTCGCTTTTTGATATGAAAAACTCATAAATCAGATATTTCTGATAATATTTATGAATCAATTAATACCATCATCATCATGGTTGTTAGTGAGTAACTGATGAAAACCATTGAGAATTTTGAAGTTAGTACTATCGATAATTTTGTTTGATGTTTCGTGTGCATTAATTAAGGCAGAAATATTTTTTCTATCTTCTTTTTCGAGCGGAAGTAAATCGATGATGTTACCAACAAAATCTGCTAATTGTTGATTATCATTTTTTACTCCTTCTTTTTTTGACTTAATCTCGCTCATCATATTGTATTCGACACCAGTAAAAATAATACCATAGTCAATTGGTAATTCGCGAATAATCCCGTTTCATAATCATAGAAAACGCTCAATAGTGTCTGTATAAAATACAGTAGATTGCGGGATATGAAACACATCATCTTCCGCTACAGAGGGAGTTATGGCATCTACGCGATATTTTGATAAACAAACTACCGGAAGCGGGTTACTGGGAACCATAATTGCATAATTGCTAGCCCCGGTACTCTTTCCACCTGATATGCAATCTAGTAATTTTTTGCTAAAAGTATAGAGTTCATTGAAGATAGGATCATCAACTGATAGTTCATTATCTCTTATAATCTTGGGATCTAATAGGCCAACAATCATATGTAGCAGATAAGTAACAAGTACAGAAATTGTTCCAGAAGAAGCAAATCCATGTCATGGTGGCACTTCAAACAAAAAATTGATATCAATACCCCCCTTATATTCATGCTCCGATAAAAAATTACTAATATAGCTAGTTATTTTTTCAGTATTATACTTGAGTAATATATCAAATGTTTCTTCTTTAAAATTTTTATGAAGTACCGAGTAGTAGAAAACATTACCAAATGTAATACCTCCTGAAGTATTACTCTTGACTCAACAATAGTAATTAAGTGGCATTTTTTGTTTTATACGAAGTGAGCTGACTCCATGCGAAATATCGGCTCACCAGGTTAATACAGAATTCGCACTCAACACCATATCATGGGTATTATAAAAATTTTTATATACCGAATGGAACGACTTCTGTAGTTCACACGAATTCATCTTTTGAGTACCTTGCATCCAATCATTATCTCTGATTCATGAATTATTTGCCATGGTAAATATATTATGACGTACAATAACACATATTTTAATTAAATCTTTTCACATAGCAATAGTATTTTTTTTGTTCCTATACAGGAGTTCTATTTTGTCTATTTTTTGTCTTTTCATCCTCAAAATTATAATCTATAATGTCTCTAGTCTTTCGAGACTCGTGCATCTATCTTTACCCTTCCTCTACGATTTCATGCGTTCATAGTATAGTTCTAGTGATTGAAGCTATATAGCTCTATGTATCACAACTCGCTTAACAAAGATTTAAAAAAAGTTTTTGATTACCGCATTAATAGGGATGGAACTAGAGACAATAACGACTTTGAAAGACCTATTTTTTAGAATCAATATATACACTATCTCAATACATGAGTATACAGATAAATAATATATATACCCATAGTACTATACTATGTATACCAATATTACTATACATCGTTGTATATATACCATATATACAAATTCTATTATATAAAACCATTTATTATGAAAACTAAAAATATGACAGGGGAGTGATTCTTTCCTCGTTTGCTTCAAAATATTATGTATATAGTATACATTTTCACTATCTCATGGATCCTTCTCCATCCTATTTTTGGAGTAAATGCAGCGATCGTGGATGGCTCCTGAAATTCCATTTCATGAGCGAATAACAACTTCGTAAACCTTGCCAATTCAGGTGCTTATCAAATCAACTTTTCTCTCAGTGGCACCTTTGATGCTGGGGATACTTTCCGAGTAACAGCACGAGACGGTTCTGGAAATACTCAAACATGATCATATCTCTCTCTAAGTGGATGAGAATCATCTGGTTCTCTAGTCCTCAATCTGAGTAGCAGTGTTCAAGGACAGATATCCTACAGTGGACAAGTATATTCTGGAAGTATATCAAGCCAAGTAGTAGCATCAGGAATAACACTTACGGGGACTCTAGATACTATCATCCCTGGAGTCATCCTATCCTCTACTGGATGAGGCACTATATCATGAGCTACCCTCATACATATAGTGAGCTCGGAAAACGCAGTGGGACTAACCCTTGCTGATATCTCAATTGTGAATGCTACGGGTAGTAATTTTATTTCAAATAGTTCTACTGGATATACCCTTACTATCACCCCATCACAATCGAGTGGTACGATAACGGTTTCGGTTGGGACTGGTTCATTTACGGATATTTCCGGAAATCCAAATCCACCCTCTAATACTCTGACATTTAGTATTAGTACTGCTGATATTGTGGCACCAGTAGTCACTATTACTTCTCTTGCGAGTGGCGCTACAGTGACTGGTTCTCCTACAATTTCTGGTACTGTGACAGATACTGGATGAGTAGCAAGTGTCACAGTGAACGGTTCAACTGCCACTCTGGGGACATGAACATGGTCAAGAGTTGTTTCAGGCCTCACTGGATGAGCCAATACAATCACTGTTATAGCAACAGATACTGCTGGAAATACTGGATCAACTTCTATAATTGTGAATCGAGTATCACTCCCTTCCAATGTAGATGTAGAATTATCAGGAACTACGAGTGCTGTAATAATTTTTAATACTGATATTAGTGCTACAGGAGTAGTCCTCTATGGAACATGAGTCAGTACTCTGAATCAGAGTGCCACAGGTACAACTCCTGGAACTTCACATAGCTTTGTACTTACAGGTCTCCTTGTAGACACAATCTACTATTTCCGTGTACAATGACAAGGTGGTACTCAATCAGCAATCATGCAATTCAAAACTCCTAGGGTTATCAGCAATTCTGCTACTTGATCTATTGTTGCTACGGGTTCCGTCTATTTGAGTGGATCCACCGCGACAGGCGTAACGTTCCTAGGAAGTGGATCGATCGCTATACTCAGCATTACATCAACTGGATCTCAATTATCTTTTCCGTTTAATGGATTGACGATAACGGCATCATGATGAGGATGGGATGGCGTGATACAAGCTCCAGAAATCACGAGTAATGTAGTGGGCCTAACACTCTCAGGATATACATTCACAGGAACTGCATATGAAATTGGAAATCCCGATACAGAACTGATTTTCTCGGGACAGACTGCAACTATAACAATACTACTGGGCAGTTCTCTCAGTGGGCAAACAGTGAAAGTATTTCGTTCGACGAATTGAGGATCTAGCTATACAGAATTAACTACATGTATAATTACTGGGTGAGGCAATTGTACATTCACCACCAATCAGTTATCTCTCTTTGGTTTTGCTATACCAGCAGATACCACACCAAGTGCATTTAGTTTTTCAGCCGTCACGAATGCAGAACCCTCTACTCAGTACACTTCCAACTCCATAGTTCTAGCAGGTACAAATGCACCAGCAATAATCTCTATAAGTGGAGGCTCATACAGTATCAATGGTGGTGCATTTATAAATACGAATGGATCAATAAATACATGAGATAGCGTTGTAGTTAGAGCAACATCATCAGCATGATTCTCGACAACCACGAATACAGCGCTCACGATTGGAGGGGTAGTCAGCACATATAATATCACAACAAAGGCCTCAACAGGAGGAGGAGGAAGTGGACCTGGAGGACCTGGTGGAGGTGGTGGATGAACACCTTCTGATATTTGTCCTGCAGGAGACTACTCTCCAAGTTACTATGATTGAATCTGTGGTGTTCCATGAACCTGAGGAGGCCCTATCGTAGTTATTACTCCTCCTGGAACATTCAATATTCCACCGATTATCATCGGTGATGCTGATATCCAATTTCGAGATACGAGAAACAATTGGGCAAAGAACTTTATACGGAACCTCGTAGTGCGTGGTATCGTAAACAATGTAGTCCGGTATCGCCCTGAAGATAACCTTACTCGTGCAGAATTCTTGAAAATTGTATTAAAAACTACTGGATGGATTATCCCCACGAAAGATCTCAACATACCATTTGATGATGTTACCATGAATAGTTGGTATGCAAAATACATATCTTTTGCACTCTCAAAGGGTATGATTAATCAGCTTAGTGTGAGCTTCCGCCCAAACTTTACTATTACTCGTGCTGAAGCCACCAAAATTCTCATGGTAGCCATTTGAATAACTGTACTTGAGCCAACAACACTGACATTTACTGATGTTAATCCGAGTTCTGATCTTACCAAGTACATAGAAGCAGCAGGGGCACTTGGAGTTATCTCTGGACAAAGAGAAAATGGTGCAAGAATATTTCGCCCAAATGATTCTATTACCCGTGCCGAAATTGCAAAAATAGTATCCAATGCATTTTGACTATAGTAGCATCGTACTGATATTTAGTGTAACATAATCTTATTGCCTATGCCTCCCAAACAATTACAACATAGACAGAGTCTACTATGTAGTCACATCCGTGCCCCACCCAACATATTGAGCGAGTCTAATTGAGACATTACTCAATATATCATCCTATAATTTTAACTTATCTATATATGCAAAAACAACACCATGTTATTGGCGCTACAGGCAGCACTCTCAATAGAAATATTCTCAACATGAATGATAGTGGAGATCAGTGAGATAAGAAGGACAGGACAGATCCTTCTATGAATCCATGACAAAAAGAAGGAGGAGGAAACAAGAGTAGATAATCAGTGCTTCGTGTAGCACAAACATAAAAATAACCCCAAGTAATTGGGGTTATTTTTTGATGTTCAAAACTGGTGGAGATGGCGGGCACCGCCCCCGCGTCGAAAAAGGTATATCGTATAATTCTACTCTGCATAGCTCAGTTCTGGTATGATCGAGAATAGAGAATGCGCAAAAAGCTCTCGAAAAGATAGATTTCTATATGAACACTTTGCTAGAATATATCAGAAAGGCAAAGGTAAAATTGAAAAGTATGACACTCCCCTATCAATGTCAAGAAGTGAAAATTGTAGCAGGCCATCCGGCACTCATCCTAAATTAGGAGGCTACCTCCTACTTACGCTAGGCGAAAGTAGGAGTGAACGCAGGAGTTACAGACTTCTTGAAAGAAGCAGCAAAACGAGCAAGAGGTGATGTTTTTGCATCTATTGTTTGCCCTTTGATAACGAGGCGAGCCGCCCCAACAGAGCATATACGACGTACGAGTCTTTTCCTCGAATCCTATATCATCCCCAAGATGTTAATGAACTCCGTTATAGTAGTCAAAAATTCGAAAAAAGCAATTGAATTCACGATTTCATGCGTTCAGCTCGAGTCATTGCTGGCTTGTCCAGGAATCCAGAACAAAAAATAAATTCCTTGTTTCTTTTTTGCTTCTTTATGAAGAACTTTTGGTTACAAAAGTACATAAGTAAGAGTTGAAGATCCTGAAACAAGTTCAGGATGACGGGAACATTGAATTTCTACCTCCACAGGAATGACAGGAATACAACAAAAATCCCCCATATAGCGAATCCAAACGCCTGGGGGATAACACGGATGAGGATGAGACTAGCGGCTATGAAGGGTTGCAAGAACGGTTTTGGCACGACCAGATGAGAGATCTCATTCGATCATAGCAATTCCACCAGGCAAGCGAGAATAGGTTCGTGGGATATCTCGTGTATTTTTTTTCTCTATATCTTCGATAGATAACTTAGAGTAAAAAGACACCCGAACGGATTGATCATGGTAGACGACTCCATCTCAAGGATGGATATCAATCTGATCAATTTCTCCCGTCCCTATTTTTAGGTACGTATCTCATGGAACACTGGAAAAACCGTAGCCAACCGTATCATTCCAGTACTGAGATGATAGGATGATGGGTTTCTTTGGTACATCTCTGAGAGAAGTTGTATTTCCAGCATAGGTGGTGGAGAATACATAGATACCAGTCAGTGTCATGAGAGTGAATACGGCTTGCATGAGCTCGACTCCACTGCTACCAGGTCTCTGTGAGACAGAATGTTTCATACCTTTACAAAAAGAACAAAACAATTATAACACATATAATTTACAATGTCAATTACTTTTAAAATAAAAAATACATAACGTCAAATATACTAGGAAACTTTGGTAATCACTCACACTACCAACATTTCCGCTTGACAAAATTCCAACAAAAACCATATCTGCTCTAGGTTACTCTTGGTAAGACGAAGCAGGTACTGCGTGCCTTGGGAAGAAGAAAAG
>JAYSPL010000037.1:0-5309 GCA_043722085.1 Candidatus Altimarinota bacterium
CATATTTCCGCATCTGCAAAGGGAAAATAGAGGAAAAAATAGGGTAAATATAAGAAAAATACCTAACTGGCGTTAGGTATTTTTTGGACAGACTCATATCTACAAAATACTTTCCCAAATATGATCGAATATAGCGAAAAGAAAAAATTAGAACCTAAAGAAATCCCAAGAATTTCCTAAAAAACCTCTATAGTATGGCTAGTAAATCATTTTTCCCACCTCGTCCTGATATCACTCCGACGATCTATGTCTACGAGCTCCAGAACTCGACGGATCATATCTGACTCCTGAAGGTCGGGTATACCGATCGTGATGTGCGGACTCGTATCCTCGAGCAAGTGGGAACGGCAGGGATACAGCACACTATCCTCCTCGAGTCGTCGGCTATGCGGAGTGATGGTGGGTCATTCACCGATCACGAAATACACAAATACCTCCGCAAGAGGTGATTCGCCAATCCTCATGGTGAGTGGTTCAAGTGTAGTGTTCGAGATGTGGAAGGGGCTATCATAGCGGTGAAAAATGGAATCAAAAATGAAGAAAATCGAACACTCACATTCGCTATGAGACCTGAGCAATCTCGGGCGGTCGAGAAGACGATCACCTATTTCGAGAGCTATAGAGCAGAGAATCCTCTCGATACTCCGCACTTTTTGTGGAATGCGAAGATGCGATTCGGGAAGACATTTACGAGCTATCAGCTTGCTAAAAAAATGGGGTGGACACGGATACTCGTCCTCACATTCAAGCCTGCAGTCGAGAGTGCGTGGGATGAGGATCTCCGTACGCATGTAGACTTCGAGGGGTGGCAGTTCATCTCGAATAGAGACGATACTCTCTCATATACTGAGGCTGATATGAGCCGACCGATCGTGTGTTTTGGATCCTTCCAGGACTACCTCGGTCGCAACTCTGACGGCGGGATCAAGGTGAAGAACGAGTGGGTACATACGACACAGTGGGACTGTGTGATATTCGACGAGTATCACTATGGATCATGGCGAGAAAATGCAAAAGATCTCTTCGAGAGTGAAGATAAAAAAGAACAAGCATTCGCCGAGTGAGAAGGTATCGAGTACTTCGATGAGGACATCATGCCGATCACGACGGATCACTATCTCTATCTCTCAGGGACTCCATTTCGTGCGATCGCCGATGGCGAATTCATCGAAGAACAGATATTCAACTGGACATATAGCGATGAACAGCGAGCCAAGAGTGAGTGGATCGGATCTGATAATCCCTATGCGGCACTGCCTCGCATGGTGATGCTCACCTACAAGCTCCCTGAGTCTATCCGAGAAGTAGCTCGGGGTGGTGAATTCGATGGATTCGACCTCAATATATTTTTCTCCGCTCTATGAGAGTGATCAGAGGCTCGATTCCGCTACAAAAATGAAGTCCAAAAATGGCTCGATCTCATCCGTGGATCTCTCTCCGAGACGACTCTCGATGATCTGAAGTTATGAGCCCAGAAGCCACCGTTTCCATTTTCTCATGCACCGCTCCTCCGAGTACTCGGGCATACATTTTGGTTCCTTCCGACCGTGTCATCCTGTCATGCGATGGCGAACCTCCTCGGAGAATATCAAAATACCTTCTATCATGAATATCGTGTTGTTGTCTGTGCTGGCACAAGTGCAGGTATCGGTATGAGTGCTCTCCCTCCTGTACTCGAGGCGATGACGGATACTCCACTCCAGTCCAAGAGTATCACTCTCTCATGTGGCAAACTCACAACCTGAGTATCCGTGAAGCCATGGACGGGGATATTCATGCTTCGCAATTCATCGAGTCCCGAGACCTATTTTCAGGCGGCATTCCGCGTACAGACCCCTTGGACGATCCACAATCCTGATAGCAAGTCTCCGAATCAAGTCGATATCATCAAGGAAGAGTGTTATGTATTTGATTTTGCTCCTGATAGAGCACTGAGGCAGATACAGGAATATAGCTGTCGACTCAATATCTCAGAGGATAATCCTGAAAAACGAGTAGCCGAATTTATCAATTTTCTCCCCGTACTTGCCTATGATGGCAGTAGTATGGAGCAGATCGATGCAGCAGGAATACTCGATATAGCGATGAGTGGGACGACGGCGACACTCCTCGCGAGACGATGGGAGAGCGCTCTCCTCGTGAATGTCGATAATGGTACTCTCGGGCGACTCATGAGAAGTGATGCTGCTATGGAGGCACTCGAGAAGATAGAGGGATTCCGTAATCTCAACCAAGAGATAGAGACACTGATCAACAAATCTGAATCTGTCAAAAAACTCAAAAAAGAATCCAGCGAAAGAGAACTCTCAGAAAAAGAAAAAAAGATGCTTTCGGAAGATGAGAAAGAGCAAAAATCCATACGAAAACAGATACAAGAAAAACTCATCAAGTTTGCTACTCGCATACCAGTATTTATGTATCTCACTGACTATCGTGAACATAGTATGAAGGATATTATCACGCAGCTCGAACCATGACTATTTAAGAAGGTGACAGGACTCGGGATACCAGAGTTCGAACTCCTTGTGAGTTTATGAGTTTTCAATAGTACAATTATGAATGATGCGGTCTACAAGTTCAAGCGATATGAAGATTCTTCTCTGTCTTATGCTGGACTCGTGAGGCAGATAGATGGATCGATAGGGCTTTTTGATACGGTACTCTCTGAGACAGATATGAGATCTATGGGATAGCAACCATTCATCACTCTCGTCGATGCTATCCTCTCCGCGAAGCGAGTCGAGTCGATCTGCAGGCAAATACGAGAGAAATGGAGCAACAGATAGATGATATGGTATATGAGCTCTACGGGCCTGACACGGGAGGAGAGAGATGTGGTGGAGGGGCGGTAGGAGTTTATTTTTTCACTGTATTAAATATTTCCAACTTTATTAAATCTACACAAGCATCAAATACGCTTCCAATTATTAACAAAACAGAATTTTCTAAATTTTCTATTTTGGTGCCATCTCTCCAAGAGCAACAAAAAATCGCATCATTTCTATCAGAAATCGACAAGAAAATCGAATCGATAAATATAGAAATCGAAAGTTCTGAGAAGTAGAAGAAGAGGCTTTTGCAAGGGATGTTTGTATAACAACACTATCACCTGATAATATAGTGATAATGTTTTGACAGTGTACCACATTTTCATATGATACTATCACTTGATACGATACTCATAATGTTCTGATAGTATGCTTCTCTATAAAATCCCTACCCCCGATATATCTACCATCTCAGATAAGAGAAAAAAATATCTCGCAGAAATGATGTTCCATATATATGTGAAGTACGATCTCGAAGAATATTCGGATGAGAAGTACTATCCATGGGAAAAGGTGAAGTATCTCACTCTCCCTCCTGAACTCGAATCACCAGAGGAACTCTGGTATATCATACGATGACACAGATATGGTCGTTCCACGCCCATACGAAATACTGATGGTACTCGTTTTAGTTTTAAAAAAGTAAATTTCCTCGAAGAACTCTTGCATAATCTCGATCTTTCCCTTGGAGGGTCTTTTCTTGGTGCAGATCTCACAAAGGATGAGAAAAAAATATTTCTCCAAAATGGTATAGCAGAAGAAGCTATATCATCGAGTCAGATAGAGTGAGCACTCACGAGTTCGAAGGTGGCACGAGAGATGATTGCAAAATGACGAAAACCAATAACGAGAGATGAGAGAATGATACTGAACAACTATCGAGCAATGAACTATATCAAGGATGAGCTCACGAAAGAAAACCTCACGAAAGAAAACCTCATTGCACTACAGGCTATGCTCACTGATGGTACTCTAGAGAATCCTGATGAAGTATGAAGACTGAGAACCAACGATGATATGATCGTTGTCCAAGATAGAATCACAGGGGAAGTCTACCACAATCCACCCTCAGAAGAGGAACTCATCAAAGAACTAGATACCTTGATGCAGTATGCTAACGATACAGATGAATCAGGTTTTACGCATCCTTTTATAAAATGAATAATACTCCACTTTTGGATAGGCTTTCTTCATCCATTTTGTGATGGAAATGGCCGTACAGCGAGAGCAATATTTTATTGGTATCTCCTCAAGAAATGATATTGGGGTTTTAGTTATATCCCTATTTCACAAACTATCAAAAGCTCGAAAAAACAATATACCGATGCCTATCTCTATAGTGAACAAGATGGAAGTGATCTGACTTATTTTATTGTATATATAGCAAACAAAACCAACTTAGCTTTCGAGGAATTTAAAAAATATGTGAACAAAAAAAGGAAAGAACAAAAGTGACTCATATCTGAACTCTCACATCTCAAGCTCAATGATAGACAAAACAAGCTGATAGGATACTTTATGGAAAATCCAAAATGATTTACAAATGTTACTATTCATAAAAACTACTATAATATTTCGATTAATCCAGCAAAAAATGATCTCGAAGAACTTTTAAGAAAATGATTTCTCATAACAGAAAAACAAGGAAAATATGTAAACTATTATCCTACTCATAACCTCTCAGAATTACTATAAAATTATATAGTCCACCAATCAGAACAAACTCTCGAAAACAATCTCATCAATCAGCTCATAGATCTCGACTATACAAGAGTCCAGATACGAGATGAAGGTGAACTGATTACCAATCTCCAGAAACAACTCGAGAAGCACAATCAGAAAACTTTCACTCCGAGAGAATTTGATAAGATCATGAACCACTTGAATAAGGGAAGTATTTTCGAGCGAGCAAAGACACTCAGAAATAAGATGTAACTCATACGAGATGATGCGAGAATGAAAATGAGCCCAAAACTATGCAAGGAGTGACTCATTTACAGTATATGCAGAGGTGCCTATTTTAGTTGAAGATATGAATTTTATCAAGTATATAGCTCATATATCCGAAGATTAACAGAAACTTCTCTCAGTGCATGAATATGTATTTCTGGAGGGGCTTCGTACTGGGAATGCTCCGAAAAATGGGAAAGCAGATATACAAAAACTCCTAGATATGTGACTCATAGAGGGTATAGGAAATACGAGGTGAAAGCGATGGATACTCTCTCAAAAATACCATGAGGATCATCATATACTCGGGAAATATACAGAGGTAAAATGACTAGAACGAGATGAGTATAAGGCAATGATACTCAAGCATATTAAAGAAAATGGAAGATGATTCAAGAAGATTGTCACTTTAAAAGTTAAAATGTCGTAAGGATAAAAAATAGAAATGTCGTAAGGATTGGTAGAGGATAATGAGGTATCATAACTCATTATCCTCTCACTCTTTACTCCTATGACATCACCCTATCTTTG
>JAYSPL010000038.1:0-25020 GCA_043722085.1 Candidatus Altimarinota bacterium
TGAGAGGATAATGAGTTATGATACCTCATTATCCTATACCAATCCTTACGACATTTCTATTTTTTATCTTTACGACATTTTAACTTTTAAAGTGACAATAGAAAAATTGGATTTTGTAAAAAGAGAAAAATAACTATACTCACGAAGCCAAAATACCATGTTTAATCTTTTAATTTGCCTCAGAATACATTTAGGGGTAGCCCATTCGGCTATCTCTTTGTCTTTGGCAAATTAGATATGGTGTTTTGGCGAACATACGAGTGGGCTATCCCTTTTATGTTTGCCAAAACACAAAAAACACATCCATATTTTGGCGTATTATTTCCTAATACGCCTTTTTTATGTCCAAGAGTTTAGAAAAAGATTTTTTCAAATTGAAACTAAAGAAATTTGCGAATGAACTAGAAAGCCACATAACAAATACAGATGGTGAATGGAGTATGAAATGATTTATCGATGAAAAAAAGACAATTTTTTGATTATCATCAGATACCAAGCTTTTATCCAAAATATTTGAGATTCATATTTTCCCTGCGATTGTAGAATTTGCTATGACCCATTGATACAATATAGAATTTACTGAACATCAGAATCATTACCCAGATTTAACTTTCTATAAGATATGAAGCCCTGAAATTCGTTTTGCTGTTGATCTAAAAACCACATATAAAGATTCTCCTGAAAGTGAATCTTGCAATTGATTCACCCTCTGATCTCATGGTGAATACTTCACCAATAGGCTCAGCACAAAAAATATACGATACCCTTACGGAAGTTATCTATGACATTTTATTCTTGGGATTATATATGTAAGAAGGTGAGATCTTGATCTATCCGAAATCAAGCGGTATAAAGAAAGTGAACTTATGCAGATCCCAAGTGTAGCAACAGACTTCACATTTTTTGCATGTGAAAAATGGGAGATTGCGAGTGATAAATGATGAAGTTGAAATACTGCAAATATAGGCAGTATCAAGAAAATTACTGATATTTTGTGATGTAAATGAACATTTTGCGAGCTTTGAGAAAATTGGTTCGATGAGTACTGGATGAACTACTGAAAAATCACAATTCAGAATATAAGAAAACCATGAGAAACTAAAAAAATAGCGAATATCAAAGAATTTCAGGAATATCGTTGAATTATTCTATAACCATAAAAATATATGAAAACTCTCGTTCCCCCGATAAAAATACAAGGAATAAAAACCAAACTCATTCCCTGGATAGAAGGAAAAATACAAGAAATAGAAATTGGAACTTGGATTGAGCCATTTATGGGTTCTTGAGCAGTATGATTTAATCTCGCCTGAAAGAATGCAATTTTCTGAGATACTAATCCTCATTTGATAAATTTCTATAATGCAATTAAAGATGGTTATATTACAAAAATCTCTGCAAGAGAATTCCTAGAATCTGAATGAAAGAAGCTTTCTATAGGCTGAGCTGACTATTATAAAGAGGTGAGAGTACGGTTTAATACCTTACATACACCGCTTGATTTCCTATTTCTCAATAGATCATGCTTCAATTGAATTATAAGATTTAATTGAAAATGATGATTTAATGTGCCTTTCGGGCATAAACCAGAAAGATTCGCAAAGGCATATGTCACAAAAATCGTAAATCAAATTTGATGGGTAGAAGAAAGAATACGATCATCGAACTGGGAATTCAAGTTATCAAATTTTGCTGATACGATAAAAGAGGCTTGAGTAAATGATCTCATATACTGTGATCCACCATATATTGCAAGACACTCAGATTACTTCAACAAGTGGGAAGAGAATGACGAATGGAATCTAAAAAAGGTACTAGACGAATCTTGAGCTAAATATGTAGTTTCTTCATGGCTCGGAAATGAGTATAGAAAAAATGAATTTATCGAAAGCGTATGGGGAGATTGTTCGATTTTAACAAAAGATCATTTTTATCATGTGTGAGCAAAGGAGAGTAATAGAAAACCGATGGAAGAAGCTCTATTGAGTAATTTCTAAATTTTCTCCTCTTTCAAAACCCACTTGTCTCACTCTGTGAAGTTATTTCACGAGTACTCCATCGGCATAGAGTCTCTCTGGAGCCATATCAGCTCCAGTGATCCATGAGACTGTCCCATTATCGACCACGAACATCTGGAAAATATCAGGTTGCCTGAGTGGACGGAACACGAGTGAATCATTTTCGAGATAGGGAGCCATGTCGAATTGCTTCACCTCTCCCGTCTGGAAAGTGAGATTGAGGAGATAGTCATGGACATATTCGGCTTTTTGGACAGATGGTATCATATGAGTAGGTTAGCGAGTAAGGGGGTCGATGCGTTTCGGAGTTTTGAGGAGCTGGACGAGTTCCCAATCTTCGAGCAAAGTTTCATGATAGAGATCTGCCCAAGCGAGTACGAGTTTTTCTATTTTTCTGGGAAGACTTCATTCGATGATATGAGGATCATAGATAGATACATGGGCATTATGATCAGCATATTTGACATGGAAGTGTGGTGGATTGTGATCGTTCCAATAGAGGAATATTTCAATGCCAAAGAATTCAGAGATTCGTGGATTCATAGAATATAAGAATATATAGCGAAATTATATAGAAATTTCTGAGAAGTTCAAGTCGTCCTAAATTCTCTCTCCTTTCAAAACCCACTTCCCACTCTGCCTGCCAAGCAGCATATCGTGCATCTTCTCGTTGCTCTCTCCGCTTGCGGAGTCCGATATGTGAGAGAAACGAGCTCATCAGAAGCGGACGAGTACTGTGACAGCGATCTGTGGCAGTCATCTATCCGAGCCGAGGAACGATATAGTTGTGGTGAGTATGAAACCAAAACCCCAGAATACATCCACGATGGAATTATCTCGGGTTTTGAGTGAAAAAAGGAAGAGGAGAATGTATGAGATAAGGAGAGCGAGGAGGATGATTATCATAGAGAAAGTGTATAGAGAAATTGGATTTTGTAAAAAGAGAAAATCGCTTATGATCTAGCTATCAATCTAAAAATCTATGGAAAATCTAATAGAAATAATGAAGTTACTCGATGTATCAGAAAAAGATGCTATAAAAGCTATTCTGAATCTAGTATCTCCTCCTCCACCACCAGCAACGAGACAGAATTGGACTAGGTTAAGTACATTTTGAAATAGTGCTCCAACAACACAAGATTTATGGAAGAAATTAGAAGACTCTGATTTTAAATGCCAGAAATGCTGAAGTCAGATGCGACTATCCTTTAATCATATAAATGGGAATGCAAAAGATCATTCTCTAGAAAACTTAGAAGTAATATGTTTTGCTTGTAATAGAGCTTGTTCAAAAAAATGAACAGTAGATGAAGATCATCATCTAAAACTTGCACTTACTGCAATCCAATTATGGAAAGAAAATAGCAACTTCCCAACATTTCGAAAGATCCAAGAAACTGCCTGAGTTAATCAGGTCTGATGAGCAACATATTTACTAAAATATATTCAAAAAAGATTAGAGCAAAGACAAAATTAATTCAGGATCTGAACCAAAAACATACCGTTCGGCAGCATAAATCAATTTTTTATTCATATCTGATATTGCTTGCTGCGACCATACTGATGATGCTCCATAGATAATATCTCAGCCTCTTTTCTTTTCTCATAAAACTATAATTATGTTCTGAGAAATAGGGAAAAATATATTTGGCTCTTGAATACCCTCTGCATAAAAATGGTAAAATGGGAAGTCTCAAGTTATAAATTCCGCATTGTTAGTACAATATATGTTTAGTGCTCGATTTCTGAGATGAGAATAAGTTTTAGATGATTGATTCACAATTCAGTCAATAAATTCTTTTAAAATTAGATTACGATTATTCTTTGGATTATATCCTTCTAATAATAGTTTTCACTTCTCAAATTCAATTATATCACATATCTTATTCATACTTTCTTTATCATTATTTACCCTCCTTTCAAAAGATTCTTGTGATACTAAGGATCTTAATAATTGAAGAGATGTAAACTGAATAAGTTTATTATGAATATCATTATCACTATTTTTCTGATTTATAGCTAATAAAATACTAGGAAAATTAGTTTCAATTTTAGTCATTTCATCTTCAATATCTTGTGTCCAGAAATTATCAGGTTTACATCATAATTTAGATATAGTTCATGGTTTTCTTGGAGAATTTCCACGTTTAGAACATGTTATTTGATCAAGACTAATTGTATATGTAGTTATAAACTCTTTGAAAATTTTATCATAACAAAATATATGATTCTCATCAATTGAGAATCATATTAAGTATGTTTGTGATAAATAATGTTTTACTCCCATTATAAAAAAGATTAAATTTTCTCCCCTTTCAATACCCACTTATCCCCTTCTGTGAGATTATTTCACTAGCACCCCATCGCTATAGAGTCGATCTGGTGCGACATCTGCTCCATTTTTCCACATGATAGTAGTATCGATATAGAATTTTTGAAATTCTCTGATATCTTGAAGTGGGGCAAATATTTTTCACTTGGCAATATAAGGAGCAAAATCTACTCGGCGAGATTCTCCAGTATCAAAGTCAATATCGAGAATGTAGTCTTGCACATATTGTGCACTTTTCACATGTATTATCATAGAGGAGATTAAAGGGGTTCAATCATATTTGGTTTTTCTCATTCTTGGATGAGTTTCCAGTCTTCACGGAGTTCTTCCTGATAGAGTTCAGCCCAGGCTGTCACGAGTTTTTCTATTTTCTTTGGAAGACTTCATTCGATGATATGAGGATCATAGATAGATACATATGCATTATGATCTGCATATTTGACATGAAAATGTGGTGGATTATGATCGTTCCAGTAGCGAAATATCTCAATACCGAAGAACTCAGATATTCGTGGATTCATAATGCAAATGATAGGATATCGATTATCCGAAAAGCTGTGAAAAATTCAATATTCTTTGCCACTATAGGTTCTCTCCCTTCAACACCCACTTATCTCCTTCTGTAATTCTCACTTTCACGATATCTCAGATTTTGATCGGAGCAAAATCCCCCTGGCTATCGCCATCCCCCTTTACAAAGGGGGTCTTCGGGATAAATACCTCTTTGAAGTTCCGAGTTCGTCCCACCCATGTCTCATCTTTTCACTCTCAGGATATGAGGATCTCTTCTTGTAGGCCGACCATGAGGAGATTGCGAGATTGTGCTGTTTCCCTGAGTATATCATTGAGTATTGTCCATCGTCTCGCTTTTTCACTTGCGGATATATCATCTTCATATCGGTTTGTAGCCAAGGTTCCTGATCTGGAACTATAGCGAGCAATGAACGCGTAGTCGAATTGACATTCACGCATGGCGGTGGCCGTAGATTGGAATTCTTCCTCGGTTTCACCAGGAAATCCAACGATGATATCTGTCGAAATCGAGAAGAGTGGGTCACGAGCGCGGAGATACTCGACCTGTGACCTGAAGTCAGCATAACTATGCTTGCGATTCATCCGCGTGAGAACGTCGTCTGATCCAGATTGGAGTGCAATATGCAGATAGTTACAGAGACCCGGTAGATCAAAGTGTGCATCGAGGATATCTCGGGTCATATCATGGGGATTGGAACTCGTAAAACGTATACGATCAATACCCTCAATCGCACTCACTTGTTCGAGAAGTTCTCGAAACGGTGTCTTAACGTCATGGCTCGTCCAGGTGAGTGATTCACTATTCCAGAGCTTTAATTTTGTTTCTTTTCCATAACTATTGACGTTCTGTCCCAGGAGTGTGATCTCCTTGGTTCCATGTTGAGCTACCGCTGTCACCTCAGCAACAATGTCACTCATATCTCGACTCACCTCACGTCCACGTGTATACGGCACAATACAGAACGTACAGAAGTTATCACACCCCGTCTGGATGATCACATTCGCACTCGCAGGATTCTCTTGGAGTTGTTTCACCGCAAGGTACTCATTGAATTTTGCATCATTTCCGATATCTTCCCCCGTGATGAGGGAGAGGATCTTGGTCAAATAGGATACCTCTTCGATACGAAATACAAAATCAATTGACTCAGAACGCAGAAAGAGCTCATCATCATAGTTGCCGAGGGAAGACATCGAGGGGAGGAGAGCAATTTTTTCGGCTGTTTTTCTCTTGTAGTCTACGTCACTGAGATACCGCTTGGCAAGACCACTCTTACGAACCATACAGCCTGTGATTCCAAAAAGTGGCTTTTTTTCAGTTGTATTATTCTTGTGATATCTCTCGATCTCGTGCATGAATCCAAATACCCGATCTTCTCCCTTCTGGCGAACGGAACAGGTATTCATAACAATGATATCTCCCTGGACTGGATCAAGGACTTTACGCCATCCCGCCGATCTGAGAATCATATCGATCTTCTCACTATCGGCGTAGTTCATCTGACAGCCGAAGGTTTTGATGTAGTAGGTTTTGATCATAAAAAAGTTTTGCACCGAAGCGTGTTGGCAAGTGTATCGGGAAATTGATTTTTTTCAACTTTATCCTCATAGTACCCCGTAGCTTATCTGGACGTCAAAATCCGGTAATAAGTCAAAATTTTTTATTGACATAAATAATTTTGAACTTAATATATGAGTTATATAAATAACCCTTTCATTTATGGCAATTGATCCGATGGAAGCTGCGGAAGCATCAGAAAGACTAATGTATGATAATGAAACACGAATACTGGACCTGAAGGATGCCCAATTGGAAGCGACAGAAAAAATTAAAAAAATGATTCAAGATCATACTATTAGTATTCTGTTAGGAAATAAATGGACCCGTTTGATTGAACTTGGATCGTTTCTACACCTACACAAAAGAATTCAAAAATATGCCTCTTTGGTAAATACAATTGCTACTCTGAGTGAGGCGCAGACATTATTACTCCAAGACCAATTACAATCTTTGGGAGGTAACATAGAAAGATGTTATCACAACAGTACTGGGGCATATGATACTATCTATAATCTTGTCACGTCAATGAGCAGAATGCGACTTTGAATAACAACGCCCCGAGTTTCATTATGTAATCCAGACCCTCTATATAAACCGCAGGTTATATCTCGAAGGAAATAATTTATTATTTTTTTACTTTTACAAATCACTTTCTCCACTACTGTATGGGGAAAGTGATTTTCATGTCACATCCACCAGATATAGTTTTGCACCGAAGCATGTCCGCAAGTGTATCGAGAAATTTATTTTTTTCAAATAGAAGTATGCACACACTATGTGAACAAGGCGTGAAGAAAACTCACTCGGAAAGATTGAAAAATAAATGCATAGTCTTATAATATGCCCATCGAATCACACATACAAATATCAACATAGCGAGCAGGAAGCCAATACTTCGGAGTACAGATTGTATACATCTCTAACACACACACAATATATGGTATCAGGAGAACAGTTCGTAGCCATAGATATCGGTAGTAATAAAATCAAAGCCATCATCGGTGAATGGAATGATCGCAAAGAACTCCGTATCCTTGGAGTGGGAATCGCTGATTCGCAAGGAATCCGCAAAGGAAACATACTCGACATGGAGGCATTCAAGATGAATCTTGATTCCGCCCTTGGTGAAGCTGAGAAAATGACTGGAGAACAATTCTCACATGTATGTCTCGGTCTCTCTGGAATCCATATTGACATAGCGGGTCGTGGTGCTATCGTTCCCGTTGCTGGGATTGAGGTAACCGAAGAAGATGTGAATCGTGCCCTCGACATGTCACAGAACGGACTCGACACGATGAACCGTACAATCCTCAAGGTCGTTCCTGAGAGTTTTGGGCTCGATCTCGAGATTGGCATCAAGAATCCCGTCGGAATGAGTGGCAAAAAACTCGAAGTTCGCTCACATATTGTATCCATTGGATCGAACGTGCTCGCCAATATCAAAAAATGAGTCCTTGACGTGGGAGTTGAGATCATGGATATCTATCCAAATATCCTGGCGGTCGGAGAATCCACTCTTACAAAACGTCAAAGAGAACTTGGAGTAGTAGTGGTCGACATAGGATCCAGCTCCAGCAATGTAGCCGTCTATGAGGAAGGGGCACTCATCTACGCGGGAGTACTCCCAATCGGTGGAGAACACGTCACTTCAGATCTCGCACTCGGACTCCGTATCTCGATCGATACCGCTGAACAACTCAAGCTCAACTATGGTGACCTCACTATCCGTGATACTAAGGGGAAAGAGACGGATGAGGAGATTGACCTCTCTAAGATCTCTAATATGGAAATTATTGGGGTGAGTCGCAATTTTATGAATGAGATTATCAGAGCCAGGTATGAGGAGATATTTCATCATATCGTTATGGAACTCAAGAAGGTGGGTCGTGATGGTATGCTTCCCGAAGGAATCGTCATCACCGGTGGATGAGCGAAGATGCGAGGACTCGTAGAACTCGCTCGTACCTATATGCGCCTTCCCGCAAGCATCGGACTGCCTGATAGTGTCGAAGGGGTACGGTGAACCTCTATCAGTGATCCTATCTACTCGAGTGTAGTCGGAAATCTCCTTCTGATCCAGAAATATGGTACTGCCAAACGACCATTCAAAATGAACTTCTCCGTTGGAGGCGTACTGAGTTCCCTCAAAAATATCTTCAAAAAAATACTCCCATAAAATTTCTTCCCTTTTTTCTCTATATCCTAATTCCATTTCTATGACTGCCCCAATCTCTGCTGAAGATCGTCTCAAAAAACTCCTACGAACCAATGCTACGACTGCAATGCCTGTTTCTCAGGCGTCTCATGTCGAAGTCAATGTTGGCTATATTTCTCCGATTGCCAATATCAAGGTAGTCGGTATCGGTGGTGGTGGTAACAATGCCGTCAATCGAATGATCGATTCTGGTATCGAAGGAATTGAATTTATTGCCATCAATACCGATGCACAAGCCCTCTTCACGTCAAAGGCACAGACTCGTATCAATATTGGCCGAGCGACGACTCGTGGCCTGGGTGCAGGCGCAAATCCAGAAATAGGAAAGAAGGCGGCTGAGGAATCCAGTGAAGAGATCAAGCAAGCACTACTCGGTGCTGATATGGTGTTTATTACTTGTGGACTCGGTGGTGGTACAGGAACTGGTGCTGCACCAGTAGTCGCTGAGATTGCCCGAGGACTGGGAGCACTCGTGGTCGGTGTTGTAACGAAGCCATTCGCATTCGAGGGACAACGTCGCACCGCTCAGGCATTTGATGGATTTGAGAATCTCAAGTCGAAGGTAGATACGCTCATCACGATTCCAAACGACAAGATTCTGACTATTATCGACAAAAAAACTCCTCTTCTGGAAGCCTTCCATATTGCAGATGAAATTCTCAAACAAGGGGTACAAGGGGTATCAGAACTCATCACCCATCCAGGACTCATCAACGTTGACTTCGCGGATGTACGGTCCGTTATGGAAAATGCAGGATCCGCCCTTATGGGAGTCGGATATGGAAGCGGTGAGAGTCGAGCTATCGATGCGGCTCGTGCGGCGATCGAATCTCCACTTCTCGAACTCTCGATCAATGGGGCGAAGGGGCTCCTCCTCTCGATCACGGGTGGATCTGATCTCTCTATGTTTGAAGTAGACGAAGCATCTCGTTTGATCAAGGAACTCTGTGATCCAGATGCCAATATCATCTTCGGTACGTCTATCGATGAGCGCTATACGGGTGAGATCAAGATTACCGTGATTGCAACGGGATTCAATGAAGAGACGAATGCGCAGATTGCATCGATGAGCCGTGGTGGGTTTGGCCAAAGCCGAGTATTTGGGCAGTCTCCAACTCCTCCTATAGCGGCACAACGACCTATGTCTCAGTGAGCGTTTGGATGACAGACAACGACTATCCCAGAACCACAGAATGACTACGATGTTCCGGCATTTCTGAGGAACAAGATGTCAAAATAAGTAGGCATATGCATAGAATGTGTTGGTCTCGTTCCTTATTTGTGGTGGATTTTGAATCAAATTTTTGATGTTTACGGATACAGTACGCTTATGAAATTCATTGCCCTCGACCTCGAAACTACTGGCCTCTCCACAGAGAGCGATACCATCATTGAGATTGCGGCCATTCGCTTTTGCATCGTTCAAGATGGGGATCGTTTCATCATGAAAGATCCAGAGGAGCATAGTCAGCTCATCCATCCAGGAAGACTTCTGGAACAGGAGATCACCATGATCACGGGTATTACCCATGATATGCTCATCGGGAAGCCCACCTTTGAGAGCGTGCGAGATGCGGTTCGTGAGTTTATTGGCGATGCTATTATCGTAGGACACAACGTCCTCTTTGATATTGCTATGCTTGCGAGCCATGGGATTGATCTGAGCTCCAATACGGTCATCGATACCTTCGAACTTTCTGAGATTTTTTCTCAAGATATCGAAAGCTTGAATCTTGGATTCTTAGCAAATCGGTACTGACTCATCGATCCAAACGAAGCAGAGCATCGTGCATTGACGGATACGAAGGTGTCCATTCGTCTATTTTTGAGATATCTCGGGGAAATCCAACAACTCAGTGGTAAAAAAAAGAAAATCTGGGATATACTCGCACCAAGAGATGAGAGCTATACGCTCAGAACACTCTCAAAGATCTGTCATCAAACCAATGAAAAACGCAGCGACACGGAACCATTATTTAGCGAACTCCTGGCACATCCCGTTCAATCCCAATCAGTCGTATCTCTAGATATTACCAGTATTTCTGAGGACATACCTCTGCCTACTCGACGTCTCATAGAAATACATGGAGAGAGTTTCGAAGAACTCAATCTTCTCAGAGATACCCTTATACATCACCCACGTATCAATCTCCTCGTACCGGGTTACAAGACAGCAATCTGGATGTCAGAGCTACTCTTTGCGTGAGGGATTGAGAATATGACAGCAATCACCCCAAATAAATGGTGTTCGGTTATATATATGCAGAAACTCCTCGTGAGTACCGAATCCTACTCACGAAAAAAGATAATTCTCATACTCAAGCTCGCGATATGGATGACTGAGACACAGACTGGACTCATTGATGAACTCAAGTTCTATGGAGATGAGCGAACTATGCTTGCTCTATTTCGCTCTAGAAAGGATGAAACGTCGATATGGCGCGAAACCTATGAAGGGCGTATCAAAAATATTGCCGTACTCATTACCGATAGCTATGGGCTCCAGGAGGCATCATTTGATAGAAGTCGTTATACGGTCATCAAGGATATTACGCTCTTTGAAGATATTATACGTCGTATTAACAGTCAGGAGATCTCATTTGATTCGCTCTATAGTTCGATAGAATCACTGACTTCGAGTGCAACCTCTACTGAAATACGAATCCATATGTCTGATATGGTTTCTCTGATCCGAGGCATCTATGAATCCATACCAGATCGTCCAACTGGACCACTTGTATCACCTCCAGGGGCCTACTGAGAAACGTATTTTATGACCCAGGCAATGCTCTGGCATGGAGGACACAAGTGGCTCATACATGCTACACATACATTGGATCAGGCGTGGAAAACCTGGAAAGAAGCCAATGGTATATCCTTTTCACGAGAGATCGTAGCATCGATCGAGTATATCGAAACATCGATAGCATTACTCACACAATACCATACTTTTTGAGATACAAATCTCAACTTTACCCTCAATATTGCGAACGAGAAAACAAAAATCACGTTTATTCCAAGGAGCGTCAAGAAACAGTTGTCTCCAATTCTCAAGGGTTCACTCGCATATGGAGTCAATGTAGCGTTTCCACAGACGGAAGCGTTTTTGATGCGTGAATATGGATATACGAGTAACGAGTGTATCAAAAATCACGCGAGAGTAGTCTCGTGAACTACGGTTGTTCCAATAGAATATCATCCTGGACTCATCAATGGAGGGACCGTGATACTCACAACGAGTCAGAAACATGCTCGTGATCTCGGACAGGTACTCCGTAAGATACATGGAAAAAATGTAGAAGTTCTCATACAATGACTCTCTGGAGGAAAATGAAAAATGCTCTCCATTTTCAAAAGTAACACTCACAGAACGATCCTCATAGGACTGATTGATACCTGGAGGGACGAGTATGATCTCTGGAAGAGTGCTACCTCCATCGTCATTGCAAAACTTCCCTTCGATCCGCCAACCGATCCATACTTTCTGGCAAGAACCGTCTGAATGAGTAATAATTTCTCAGAATATAGTGAACCAATCGTCACCATTAGACTCAATGTACTCATGGCGCGTATACTCGCTACTGGATATAGTGGACGCATTGTAACGACTGATTCTCGGCTTATAGATACCCAATGGGGGCAAAGAATCCAGAGCGAATTATTATAAAAACAACGAATGTATCTTTCGCAAGTGATTTTACGTGAGAGTATTTGCATAAAGCAAATGAATATGGTACTCTGAGAGTATATAAAGTATATTCACTATGGCTAATACTCCAAACCAAGCACCACTTGTCACTACTCCTATTACCGGAAAAAATACAACAAGCGAAATGAATCCACTCGATACTGGATCAAGTTTTTTGACGGAAACATCCAGTTCTCAGAAATCAGAAGATATGCTCTATAACGATTTCTTTCAGGAAAATGACAAAGGAGAGATTACTCTCGGTGTTAAAAAAGAACGATCTGGACTCGAAATAATAGTAAATATTCTTGAATATGTAACGATTCTCGTTGTAATAATCGGAATTACTTCTGCACTTCACGTCTTTGTGAGATCGAGCAAGAATGTATCTTTTTTAGAAAGTTATCCATTTTTGTGCCCATACCTTCACTATGATATCAATGCTCCCGCAGAAGAAAAGTGATGTAAGAATATTAGTGCTATTGAAAACGAATATATCGAAAAAAATAATACCCTCAATGAATATATTCTCTCAGCCCTGACCGAATACATACCGATTAAGGTATCTTCCAGTATTTTGGATACATCGCCAGAGAAGCAGTTCATCATCAAAACGTACAATTCTAAACCTCACATCAATAACGTACTCGAGGCTTTTGAAAAAGTAAAAATGAATGCACAAAAATTCAATCCAACTGCTCCAGGTGAACCAAATATCAAGTGTAGTGGCATTACGGTGGTCGATGGAAATATTCTCTCTACTCAGTGTACTGTTTATGGGGGTGATATTGGAAGTGATAATACAAATCTCTCAATTGGATCAGCTCGTATCGAGGCACTTGATTTTATAGAAAAAATCGCAGCCACCACCAAGAGTTCTCTGATTCTCTACAATTATCCGACTACCCTTAGTATAGAAATAATTGGAGATAAGAACTCACTTACTCCGTGATTTACTACTCGTACGACCATACCAATTCAGGTTGGATACGTACCCCTTATAGAAAAATTATAATTCTTACATATGTCTACCAAAAATCAAAGAGAACAATTGATGCACACAATTATTGGACAAATAGCACTCATCGTTGCTATTGTTATCGGAATATGGTTCTATACGATCCCTCTCTATACTACCCTTTCTGCATCGATTGCCTCTACCAATGCTCGTATTGAGGCATTTACTCAAACTTCTCAAAATGGAATTCCCTATAAGGAACTTGACGCGCTCCTAAGCAAAATGACGTGACAAGAAGAACTTCTTGGAATTATCCAATCAGCCCCTCTGGAAACCCAGAATGTGATCAAAAAAGTTGGATGAGAGCCCTACCTCACTTGGCTCAAAAAAGCCATAGACAGTAATACGAGTAAGGATGAAAAGATAAATTTAGCGCTCAAAAAGGCTCGACTCAATAGTATACTTCCAACTCTGAATCCTATTAGTAATAATATCCAGGAAGAAACGATCAGTATGAAGAAATATATTATGTTTATGGAAGAAAATATCATCAAAAAATTTGGTATCGAATCAAGCGCATCACTCAGTATACAAAATATTAAATATGGGAAAAAGGGAGCTCTCATGCCCGATGTCGTCGGATCATTCGATAATGAAATCGCCTTCAAGACTACGAATGAGAATATTATCAAGATGATTCGTTATATCAACCTTCTTGGAAATCCAGAGATTCTCGTAGATACAGGAACGACGAGTAAGGTTGCTCCAGGGATTATGAGCAATCCACTTGCGATGATCAATGCACTCTCACTCGATAACACACTCGATATAACCAAGCCAACCCTCGAAAATAGTGGACGCATGACAGTCCGGTTCTATATCCGTGGATCATCGATCATGGATATAGCATTACTTAGAGGTACGCTCATCTCACGCAAAACAGCACTCGGTCAAAAAATCGAAATGACACTCACTCAGTGTAACAAGGAAATAACTTGTCCAAAAAAGAAAGATCTCCAATTACTCTCGAGAAAATTCACAGAATTCAGTCATAGTGGGGGTGATAAAAAACCAACACAAGGAATAGAACTCGTATACTCACTCTCATCAGAACTGGATTCTATCAGATCACTCGAAGATGAGTACAATAAATTAACTGGAAAATAATCATACTATGGAAAATACTATTGATGCCCTAAAAGAGGCGATATACAAGGGAGACAATATCTCATCAATCTGTGATCTGATTATCATGGGGGCGGTAGTATCAGGAAGTTCGGATATCCATATTGAGCCACTCACCAATATAGTTCGTCTCCGGTATCGACTTGACGGTATGCTCACGGAGATTCTCGAGTACCAGACATTTTTGCACCAACAAGTTGTAGCTCGCTTCAAGATCCTGTCAAATCTCAAGATTGATGAAGCTAGAATTCCACAAGATGGTCGACTCTCCACGGTAATCGAAAATAAATCGCTCGATCTTCGAGTATCAACACTTCCAACGGTGCATGGTGAGAAGATCGTTATGCGTATTGTAGATAAGAGTAAAAAAATTCCAGACCTCAACGGTCTTGGTATCGAATGACACAACAAGGATCTCCTCGAAAAAGCCCTCGCACTCCCAAATGGAATCATCCTGACTTCAGGTCCAACTGGGTCAGGTAAGTCAACTACCCTCTATTCTTGCTTGTCCAAGCTCAATGCCCCCGACGTGAATATCATGACTCTGGAGGATCCAGTGGAAATGCAGGTCGATGGACTCAATCAATCTCAAGTGTTTCCAGATATTGGCTATACATTTGCGTTTGGACTTCGTACTGCCCTGCGTCAAGATCCAGATATCATCATGGTATGAGAAATTCGAGATCATGAAACCATCAATATTGCGATTGAAGCCGCCCTCACCTGACATCTTGTAGTATCAACGATCCATACCAACTCCGCTGCTGAAACCATTACTCGTATTTTGAATATGGGAATCCCCGCCTTTCTCCTTCCAGCTTCGGTCAACGCTATTATTGCGCAGCGCCTGATTCGTAGATTGTGTCCGCATTGCAAAAAGGCTATAAGTATGCAAGACCTCGCACCAAAAATGAAGGAACACGTTGAAAAGGCTATGAAGAGAACCGCCAAAGAAGAACTCATTCTCCGTATTCCAACGGCTATCCTTCAAAATCCTTTGTTTTATGAACCAGTTGGTTGTGATAAGTGTAATAATGCTGGATACAAGTGACGAGTTGGGATCTATGAGATTCTCGAAATTACCTACAATGTCAAAAAAATGATTATCGATGGTGCGAGTGCTACCATGATCAATGATACGGCTATTACTGATGGAATGATCTCGCTCGAACAAGATGGCATCATCAAGGCACTCAATGGTACGACGTCCCTAGCGGAAGTCTATGCAGCGGCCAAAGAAAATGCATAACTATGCTACAAAATCCTAAACCCACCCCCTTATGGCTACTCAACAAAATCAGGACATCGTCATTCTCAATATAGAAGATGATGGAAAAGAAGCTGAAGTAGAATCAACAATTGATTATATCAAACACTTCATCTTTAGAGAGGGGTCGATTAATCTCCGACAAAAAGTTGTATTTTTTCGTATTCTTGCAACGATGGTCAATGCGAGTCTCACGATTCTCAAGAGCCTCTCGGCCCTTCGAAAGCAAGAAAAAGATAAAAATATGATCAAATTTTATGATTTTATGATTACTCGTATCCAGAGTGGAACCACGATGCATGATGCAATGAACGCCTACTACGGATGTTTCAATGACGCAGAAGTATCGATCATCGAGGCTGGTGAACGAACGGGTAAGCTCAATACAGCCCTCATCCAGATCGCCGATCAAACCGAAAAAGTGGATTCTATTACTCGTAAAATCAAAGGAGCGATGACCTATCCAATCATCATGGTAGTAGGTATGGTTGGATGTACGGCGATCCTGATGGTAAAAGTAATCCCTACACTGACATCATTTTTTGGAGATCCTGAAAAACTTCCGAGTGCTACTAAATATATCATGGCGGTGAGTGATTTTTTTACGAATTACTGGTTTCTCACTCTCATGTCAGTCATCTGTCTTGTAGTAGGAGTCAAGATATGGAAGAAAACAAAATCTGGAAAGTATAAATTTGATATGTTTCTCATCAAGATGCCACTCTTTGGCCCGATTATGAAAAAAGTAGTACTCTCCAAATTTGCACGGGTATTCTCAGATCTTCTAGGAAGTGGGGTAGCCGTAGTCGAAGCGATTCGTATTGTATCGAGTGCGGTTGGTAATGAAGTATATCGTCAGCGACTCCTTCTCCTGAGACAGGATATCAAAAATTGACAAAAAATTGCCGAATCTCTCGAAGATGATCCCCTCTTTCCTGATCTATTGATTTCGATGATTCGAGTGGGTGAAGAAACAGCGCAGATTGGTGATACCGTTATCAAGATTGCAGACTTTTATGATGAAGAAGTGGATATTGCGATTGGTGGCATCCAGAAGCTCATTGAACCAGTGATCCTCATGATCATGGCGGTCGTGATCTGATTCCTTGCGATGGGAATATTCCTTCCGATTATGAACCTAGCGGGTACGATGGGTGGATAAACACATAAAAGCCAAAAAATAGCATTTCATACATTTGAAACGCTATTTTTTCTTGCTTTTTCTCGATTTTCTCTATAATAGGCGAGCTTTATCTCTATTATTTTTTTCTATTATGTTCTCTCTCGAAGCAAAGATCCGTACGGAAGTAGCAAAGATTGCCCGTGTAGACGGTGTGATCCCAGCAGTCGTGTATGGCAAGGATACCCCTTCGACTATGTTGACGGTAGGTGTATCTGAATTTATCAAGATTTACCGTGAATCTGGTAAAAATCACGTTATTACTCTCAGCGTAGAGAAAAAGTCATATTCTGTCCTCGTTCAAGAGGCACAACGACATCCAGTGACTGGAGCATTCCGTCATCTCGATTTTCTCGTAGTTGATATGAAGGCCGAGGTACACGTTCAGATAGCAATCAAACTTGTTGGTACATCACCAGCCTTAATGGAAGGTGGACAACTCCACCAAGCGCTCGATATGCTCGATGTGAAATGTCTTCCAGGACATATTGTTGATGCATTTGAACTCGATGTTTCAGTTCTTGAAATGGGGCATACTCTTCACGTAAGTGACCTCGCGATCGACACGAAGAAGTTTCATGTTATCTCACACGCTGAATCAGCAATTGTCTCTATCCATGCTCCGAAAAAACAAAAGGATGAGGATGAAACAGTTTCAGCTGCATCAGTTGGTGTTGCAACAGCAAAGCCATCTGCTGAGTAATCGGTATTTCGCTCGACAAAAATGCCCCAATCACGGGGCATTTTTTCTTGCTTTTTCCAGAAAATCAATAGGATAGTTGCAATATTTTTAGAACTTACTCTATATTTTTTATGCTTATCAAACTCGTAGGATCTGGAACCGAGATCGCTGAACTCGCTACACTCGTAAATAAAGCCCTGACAGAACTCGCACTCGATGATAGTGTGAAGGTAGAAACTACTGATGACGCTACTTATAAGATGGACCTTGGTATTACCGAGAATCCAGCCCTCGCGATCGAAGAAGAGTCTATCGACTTCCGTGATATGATATTCCAATGAGAGATCCCCGCTTACGATGAGATCAAGAGTATGTTCATCTCAATCCTGGGCGATGAGGAGGACCATGGAGGAGGTGGATGTGGGAGTGGCGGATGCGGTACCTGTGATACGGGATGTGAGAGTTAGGGGAGACACTCACTATCATGGCACCAAAGATGAGTGAGAGTCCTGCGGGACAGGTTGTGGTTGCCACTAATAGTATATCTTCGTCAAGTCGAGTTAATTGCAATAAATCATAAAAAATGCTATCCTGAATGGGTAGTATTTTTTATCTATCGAATATGACTAATAATGTCGTTTCAGAATCAGTATCATCAAGCGAACAAACTCCCCTCTCAACCGAGGCACAAAATAGAATAGATACAATTAGTACAATAATTAATAATATAGTTAGAGAGAGTACTGATAGGGAAAAAATACTATTACGTTTATTTAATGAGAATCTTCGAAGACAAATAACCTCTAACCCTGGAGCAGTAGCAGTTGTACTAAATGATGTTGAAGAAAAATATCAAGCAAGCCTAGCTAATAAAACTGGATCTGAAAAATATCAAGCAAACAAGGATCATATTGCTTATCTAGAAAAAATCTGAAATTTTATAAATTCTTGTGCTCAAAATATACAATGGGACAATGAACTCAATGCTCTTGCAGGGAGCTATGATAATAAAAAAACATCGCTATTGGCAACATATGCCAATCTAATAACACATGATCATCCCACACAATCCGCCTAACTAGGCGGATTTTTGTAGGAATTCATCGACTGTGAGAACTTCGACTCCATATTCCACTGCCTTCGCGAGTTTGGATCCAGCACTCTCACCTGCAATGAGGTAGTCGAGCTTGGATGATACCGAGCTTCGAACTTCTCCGCCTCGAGACTCGATCATCTCATGAAGTTGATCTCGAGAAACTGACTCAAATGATCCCGTTACACAAAATGACTTTCAGGAAATAGAAGGTGATGCCATATTCAGAGGTACTATCGTCGGAAGTTGTATATCGAGTTCGCCAAGCAATCACGTTACAAGATCCTTATTTTCAGATATATACTCTACGAATGACCTCGCGGTTTCAGGTCAGATATCACGTACCGTCAGGAGATCTTCTTCTGTAATAGAGAAAAGTCGTTCAATGAGTACTAGTGGATCTCAGGTGAGGATAACCTTCGCCAGTTGTTTAGCGGTTTTTTTGCCTACATTGGGGATACCAAGTCCAACGAGTACACGATCGAGAGTGGTACGTCTTGAAGATTCCAACGATTGCATGAGATTTTGTACTGATTTATCTCTATATCCATCGAGTGTTAGTATCTCATCACGATAAGATGATAACTTATATACTGAAGCGAGATCAGTGATCCATCATTTTTCGAGAAAATCTTCGATTTGCCGAGGCCCGAATCCATCGATATCAAGCGCTTGTTTTCAGACAAACATCTCAAGTTGTCCTTGTATCTTGGCACTACAATGGGCATTGGGACAAAATATAGCAATTTTACCAATATCCCTATCAAGGAGGGTCTCACATACTGGGCAGATACTCGGAGGCAACACTACTTTCTCAGAACCATCTCGCACTTCACTTATCACCGATACAATCTCAGGAATCACTTCACCGGCGCGCATAATATATACCTGATCCCCTTCCCTGACTCATTTTCGAGTGAGTTCATCATAATTATGAAGTGTTGCACGTCTCACGATCACGCCAGATACCTCGACGGGTTCGAGGTTGGCCACCGGAGTGACGGTTCCAGTTCTTCCCACAGAGTGTTCGATAGAGATAACACGAGTTCGTACCTGTTTAGCTGGAAACTTATATGCAATAGCATATCTTGGATGATGTTCGGTACGGCCAAGTTCGGACCAAAGAGAGAGATCATCAATCTTGATGACGATACCATCGATATCAAAATCAAAATACTCCTTACGGTGCATCGTTTCACGTTCCAGTGTATCCATGAGCGCGGTGAGGCCCGTGATTCTAGCGAATGGAAAATCCTCTCCTGCGAGGCCCCATTGCCTCAGTGTATCGAGTAACTGATGGTACGTTGTGATCGAGAAACCATCTGATGCTTTCGATTCCAGTTGTGGTACAGAGTAGGCAAAAAATTGGAGGTCTCTCGAGCGAGTAATGAGTGCATCGAGTTGACGAAGGGATCCTGAGGCAGCATTTCGGGGATTGGCAAAGAGCTTATCTCCCGTACGCATGCGTTCCTGATTGACTCGATCAAAAGTCGTTCGACTCATCATCACTTCCCCGCGAATTTCCATACGAGGTATGTGTTCAAGTGGTAGGATAATTTTTGGAATATTGCTAATTTCCCAAGCGCCCAATGTCACGTCTTCCCCTTCTATTCCATTGCCACGAGTGATCGCTTGACTGAGTTGTCCATATTCGTAGACAATAGCAAGTCCGAGCCCGTCATACTTGGGTTGGATATAGTACTCGAACTCTGAAGTGACGCCGAGTATTCGTCGCATTCGTTCTTCGAAATCCTGAATTTCTGTAACACTGAAGGCATTATCCAAGGAAATCATAGGATACTGGTGCTCTACTTTTTTGAATTGACCAGAAGCCAGTATAGCGAGTCGGGCGGTCGGTGAGTTCTCATCGAGCATATCATAGTCCGCTTCCAGACGGGCGAGCGTATGAAATAACTGATCATATTCGGTATCGGTAATGATCGGACTCTCCAGATCGTGATAGAGCCGATTGTGTTCACGAACTACTTCCCGAAGCGGAAGAATATCATCTTTTTTGAGGAGATGGAGTCGAGAAAGATAGTCAGTTGATACTGAGAGAAGTTGGGATGCTTGCATAGAGTGAGTATAGTGAAATACTCAAAAAAAGAAAATACGAATCATCGAGATGCATGAGTATGCGCAGACTCCGAATTCACAGAGAATTCACGCGAATTCCAAACAATATACTTGGAATTTCCATCATTTCATATATAATAACGGTTATATCATAACCATATGAATATGAACACAATACCAACTCCATTGGTGTCTGTAGCACAAACAACTCTACTCACGGTACCAGAAACACAAACAACTCCACTCAGTCATATTACCAGAGCGTTAGTTGCGCGTACCAAAGGGTTGTGCAGAAACGCTATGACCGAAGACGTACCTCTCGCTGCTCAAGTAGCTCTCGCATCGCATGATCCTATCACATGGCACCAGTAGCTGAAAGAGCTGATAAATTCATTATAAGAACTCCCAATTTTAGGAGTTCTTATAATGAATACTTGGGCTAGATGACTATGGTCGCAGAGTCTTTATGTGTGTAAATATCTCTAGCATATGATCGAGTAATTCGTGACTATACATATCATCTGTATCTACACTTGCAAGTGCAATGATATGTTCTATTAGAATCCAGTACAGCTGGAAACTATCTATAGTATCAAGATTTCGTACCAGTAACTCCAATATATCCTTCGTGAGAATACCATGAGCCTTGTGATCATTGCGCATACCACGCAATAACGACTCTATAGCAGTTCGTAATGCCTGATTCGACTCATTTAGGGTATGTTCGACGTCACATGATTCGTCCCAAATATACACATGTTGTTTTTCTGGATGATTTTTTGCCATATCTGCGGCCTTATCGGCTCGATGCAATAGCCGAGAGATAAATGACTGCAAGTGAGTAATGCCTATTTTTTGAATAGTGTCTCTACTCTTTTGACGTATATCTGTCACTCCAATTGATACCGTAAATGGAATATTTTCGATTTTCGCTACTCTCTTATCAGCAGGATTCAGATCATCTTGAGGAGTAAATTTGCTCAGGAGTATCGACTGTATTTTTTGTGCAATCTCTACTCAACTATCGACCGTATATCCTGGAAAGAGCCCCATGAATTCATCACCACCAGTGCGCGCAATAGTACCACCATAGATTTGACATACATCCTTGCACACTCAAGCAAAGAGTTTGAGTCCCTCATCTCATATGTTGTGGCCATAGCTATCATTGATAACTTTAAATTTATTGAAGTCAAAACACATCGCTACACAGTCTGTATCTGGTGTTACTACTTGCGTTACTAGATCAACGAAACCAAATCGATTCATGAGGCCCGTCAGGGTATCATGTTTTGCAATATATTTATATTTTTCACTATTTTCTTGTTCCACAAGAAACACTATCTGATTGAGTGCTGTTATTGTCGCATCTCTTTGCTGTTTGGTGCCTCATGATATATGTCCAATAGGATATTTTCCTTCATGCAATATCATCCTCGGAACTGTTCATCAATCAGAAAGTGGTATTAATCCTAATGGGGCTAGAGCCCTAGTTAGGAAAGAGTTTTCATAGGAACTATTTGCGTCTATATGCACTCAAATACCACTGTCTAGATATAATGGAGAACGAAAAAATCACTGAAGGATCTCAAGAGCCCGATCTTGAATGGTAGAAGAAATATTGGCGCTATTTGTCTTCCTGAGTGTGTGATAGGCTATACGTCCTAACTGATCTATTATTTCCCGTGTTAAATGTGTATGTATGTTATGCATGCGTAATGAATTATAAAAAAACATATTATATTAAAAATATTTTTTGTCAATTTCATACTCCTATCACCCCATACGACTACGGATATATTATCATATCCATACTAGAATCTCATAAACCCGAATAAGAAACTTTTCCCATCCGTGATCAAAATTCTAAATATTTTCTTGCTTTTTGTATCTCTATATTACTTTCGTCATAACTAGAGATACAAACTTTTGACCTTACGCTATGGTTCCATTTTTATTTGCTTTCATACCCTCTTTCCATATAATTCTCGCGTTTATTTCGGAATTTCACTTTCCATCATTCTATAATACTAACCCTATAGCACTATGCAATCAGTTGTCACTCGAAAAAATAGTTATACCCTCTCTATCAACATCAAGGAATCAGGAGTAGAGCTCGAAAAGGCCCGAAAACATATCATCGAAGATATCAGGGCCAATGGAAAGGTAAAGGGATTTAAGCAAGGATCTGATATCCCAGAAGCAATAATCGTGCGTGAATACGGCGAAGAAGTGATTCGTGAACGAGCGCTCGATGCCGTCATGACAAAAATATACCCAAAAATCCTCAAAAAAGAAAACATTGTTCCAGTCGCAGCCGGAAATATCATCGAAGTAAAGAGTACTGACCCGATTGAGATCACACTCGAAGTAGAAGTATTTCCAGAAATCGAAATTGACATTCAAAAACTAGATGCTATCCGAGTAAAACGGACTCCCATCACGATTGATGAAACCGAGATAGATACTGAGATCGCGGCTATCACGGCGCGGTTTACTCATTTTCATGAAGCGGGTTCTCACAGTGTCGATGGTGCCGATACAAGTCATACGGCTATAGAGAATGGAGACCGTGTTACCGTAACCGCTCAAGGATATGACAAAAAGGATGGTAACGCTATTAGCGAGACTCACGTTCCAAGCTATCCACTCGTCATCGGATCACTTTCGTTTATTCCTGGATTCGAAAAAGAACTCCTTGGGGCGAAGTTCGGTGATGCAGTTGGTTTTGATATAACATTCCCAGCTGACTACCATAGTGAAGAGTTTCAGGGCCGTACGGTATACTTCGTTGCGAATATCGAAAAAGTAGAAAAACCACATACTCCAGAATTTACTCCGGAATTCATCAAGGATCTGCGTGGTGTTGAAACTGATATGGCGGGATTCCGTGACATTATTCGCACAGAGATTACGAACAAAAAAGAGGCAGAAACTCGCAACAAAGATGAAGATACCCTCATGAAAGAGATGCTGGCAATCTCGAGCTTTGAAGTAGGGCCGAGTCTCCTCTCGAATGAAATCGACCAAATATTTCGGGAGCATGCATCCAATCTCGAGCAACAGGGTCTCGATATCAAGGGATACCTCGAACACGTCAAGAAATCTGAAACAGAGTACAAAGAACAGATTGTTCGTCCTGAGGCAGAACGCCGAGTCAAGGCAGAACTCCTCCTTCAAAAAATCAAGATGATAAAAGGAACGGATGCTACCGATGCAGAGATCATAATCGAAGTGGATAAGGTCATCGCGCAATATGGTTCTCCTGAAGTGATCGAGCGCCTCAAGGCTAAACTCATTCCTGGTGATACCTATTACGAAGATATCAAGAACCGTGTGATCTACCGAAAAGTGGTCGATATGTTCTGGGCATAATCCCATCCCGTATTACAAATAATCCCTCATTTGAGGGATTATTTGTTATCAATTGCTTCAAAGTGATCTTTTTATATCAGATCGATCTGGTATTGCACTAAACTTTAGGATCTCACTTGGCTTGGCAGATATTTCGATGGTTTGAACTCGTAATTGTGTATTGCAGACTATCCTTGTTGTAGGAGTGCTCACTCGATCATGTAGATGAACAACAAATTTATAATTATCTCGCGCTTGTGAATCCTTCAGATAGATTGCAACTTGCTCTCAAATATCTAGATACACATTCCATAATCTACAATTAGGAGTGTTATTCGGTAACTTATTTTGAACAGACAATATTACTGCGTCTGTTGCCCAGTTATAAAGAGCCGTTTTCACTGTGTTACCTCTCTCGCGAAGTAATATATTTCTTTGTATGTTATTGATTGAGTTATCATAGAGGTCTCAAGAAGAATCTGATAGCATTACATTCCTATATAACCTTCAAGCATTGACTAGTACTTGATTTGCTGCAGATAGAGCCCCCTGTTCAGTAGGGAGTGACTTACAATATTCTAAAATCTCTTCTACGGTTCAAAGAGTTCCAGGATTTGTTACACACAATATTTCACTTTCTGGAATCTCAGGAGGCCCCCATCTCTCTCGCGACATCTCTATCACAGTTGAATGCTCAGATATAACAACCCAATGACTATGTCAAACTGGAAGTGTCACGACATCAAATTTTAAGGTATCCATACAATGAGATAAAAATAAAGTAATCACTCACACTAACCGCAAAGAAGGAACTATACCGTAGTTCCTTCTTTTTCTTTTGTTTGGTTCCTGAGTTCCATGAGGATTATTTCATCAG
>JAYSPL010000039.1:0-3761 GCA_043722085.1 Candidatus Altimarinota bacterium
CTCATATTTCCGCATCTGCAAAGGGAAAATAGAGGAAAAAATAGGGTAAATATAAGAAAAATACCTAACTGGCGTTAGGTATTTTTTGGACAGACTCATGAAATAGGAGTTTTTTTTAATAAAAAATAATGCATTATGATTATAATTATTGGATACGCTATAAGAAGATCAATTCTTCAGTTTCAAATACTTACTATAGTAGCAAAAGCTCAAAATGTCAGATAGCTTCATATTCAGAAGCGTACAATTTGCAGTTCCGTAAGACGAAGAAAATATCAAACTATTACTATCCATAAGATAATTCCTGTACTAGCATACACCCAAAAATTGATTGTACTTGCGAATAAAAAAAAGAACAAATATATTCATATCGTCAGACATCCTATCAAATAAGATTTTTTCGAAATAAGCTGACCATTTCAGGAAATCTGTTGAAATTGTTTCGATATATATATAAGAAGAAATGACACAAGATAGAATATAGTCAAGAGAAATGGGGATATAGTTCCTAACCAATTTTTTGATAAAATAACCAATCCTATGTATATAACAAACAAGAAAAAGAGGGCCCATTTTTTTGATATAAGTGATATTGTTTTATGTTGGGGAAAAAGATGCTCTGCAAATACAATTGGAAAAATCACTGAAAAAAATGCATGCCATGGTATAATCATGAGCCCCCATGATATATTGAGTCCAGCAAATAATCAAAAATTCTGGAATCCTCATACAGGAATTAGACTACTATCAAGAATCGTTTTTGCGAGAAATCATTCATTGAATATTCCATATGCGAGTCCCAACAGGAATAATCAAAAATAAGATATTTTGTACCAAACTCGAAATTCTCGAATAAGAAGAATAGGCACTCCATATGCAAGTACCAAAAATATCAAATCTATCGAAGTCAAGTATGATATCACAAGAGTATTTCATGAAAGAACCTCTGCTAATATTCATGGAACAAGAAGTAAAAATAACAGAAGTTTTTTTGAAGAGCTCATAATTTGAATTATAAATGAGTAGAGTACTCTAATAGTAGTACTCAGTGTGGGAAAATATGCAAATTTATTATACTGAGCATTAAAATAACTCTTAGAAAAAAACGGTGATTGCTTTTTTCATTTTTTTTGATATATTAACTATTCAAGATACTCTATAATCAACGTTCTATGTTCATCGATGAAGTAAAAATGACACTCAAAGCTGGGAAGTGAGGTGATGGAATTATCTCTTGGCGTCGTGAGAAATATATCCCAAAGGGTGGCCCTTTTGGTGGAGATGGGGGAAACGGTGGAAATATCATCTTGGTTACCACGACGCATGAGACGACTCTCGGAAAGTTTCGTCATCAAAAAATTATCCAAGCCGAAGATGGAGAAAAGTGAGGAACTCAAGAATGCCATGGGGCTACCGCCGAGAATACCATCCTCGAGGTTCCAGTAGGAACACTCGTTACCGATTCGGAAGATGGAACTCTGATCTGTGATCTCACAACTCCAGGTCAAAAATTCCAAATTTGTGAATGAGGTCGTGGAGGTTTTGGAAATGCTCACTTCCCTTCGAGTACTCGTCAGGCTCCTAACTTTGCGGAACTCGGAGATAGTGGAAGTATTCGAGAAGTCAAGATGGAACTCAAGCTCGTGGCTGATGTGGGACTCGTTGGTCTTCCAAATGCTGGAAAATCAACCGTGATACAGTCCATCACCAATGTGAAGCCAAAGATTGCCGCCTACGCATTTACCACACTCATTCCAAATCTTGGAGTGATGGAATGGCGTGACAGGTCTCTCGTGATTGAGGATGTTCCAGGACTTATCGAGGGTGCCAGTGAAGGAAAAGGTCTGGGATTCCAATTTCTCAAGCATATTGATCGATGTCGTATCATTATCCACCTGTTGGATGCTACTCAATGAGAAGACGCTATGATAGCAAACTACCGAATTATCCGTAAGGAACTAGAAAACTGGAATGCTGATATGGCAGACAAGGATGAACTCATTGTATTTTCCAAGGCTGAACTCGTTGACGCCGATCAACTCAATGAAATGGTGAGTATATTTGAGAAAGAGACTGGTAAAAAAGTAGATCTCACGATTTCAGCCGGAGCATTTATCCGAATTGATGAACTCAAGGATCTCCTCCTTCAGCGTATTCCAGATACTCGCGAAGAAGAGCTCATTCTCGTCGAAGACGATGATGGCATGATACAGAGTCCTGAAGCCGAGCCACTCACTATCCGTGGTGAAGATATTCCTCATTACTATGACCTCAAGCGACAGAATGATCCGAAGCGATGTACGATCCGAAAACGCGAAGATGGTGACTATGAAATCACTGGAGTGCGTATCGAAGAGATTGCTCGTATGACAGATACTCGATATACCGATGGCGTGAACCGAGTCTATGACGTAATGGAGCGAATGGGCGTGATGAGAAAACTCAAGCTTCTCATCGCTGATGGCTTAACCCGAGAAACTCGTGGATTTTTTGAAGGAGAAGAAGACTTCAAGGTTCCAGGTGTATGGGTCGGAGGAAAGAAGTTTTCTCTCGAAGGACTCATCTTCATGAAGGACGTGAGATAAGAAAAAATCCCAATCATTTGATTGGGATTTTTTCTGGATGAATCTATCGCAGGAGATCTCTTAGAGTGAACACTAGAGTTTTTTGAACTGGTTCCATTATACGGTCCAAGAGGCTCACATAGGATCACTCGAAGATGGGAAGTCAGAGAAATTGCATGAATATATTATTTTGAATTATTCAAGAAAATATTTGGAATCATACTGGTTCCCAGTGATGTAGTAGGAAGTTGTCCACTCCATTTTTCTATCCACTTGAGTTGAATATATTCAGCACCACCCTGCTTCTGAATTGCATCTGCTTGAATCCGAATTGTCTCAGCTTCTGCCTTGGCACTCTCTATTTTTTGTTGAGCCTCATATTTTACTTGTTCGAGCTTATTTTTCTGGGCAAGAGCATCTTGCTCTGCTTTTACCTTTGCCTCGATCGATGCATCGAATGATTTCGAGAATTCGAAATTCACAATATTGACCTGAACAATATTGACTCAATACTTCACTATTTTATCCTTTAGCGCATTTTCTATATCTGTTCTCACAAGTTCTCGTTTTGTAATGAGTTCTTCAGCGGTATATTTGGCTGTGGCAGCCTTTACTGATTCTTGTATGGCAGGACCAAGTAGGGTTTCTTCGATTCTATGATGTTCTACTCATACGGTACGAAATAGAGCGAGGATGTTAGATTCATTTATCTGATAATTCACGGATATTTTTGTTTCTACATTTTGTAGATCTTTGGATGCTGAGCGAGCATCTCCATCGGCCCTATCAATATGCAGATCTGCATACTTGATAGTATCAAGAAGTGGTATCTTCCAGTAAATTCATTCACCATATACCGTCTCATTGAGTGTTCAGAGTGTCATCTTGAGTCATCGTTCAGATGGCGCTATGACAAAGTATGTGCTAGAAAGTAGAACATAGCCAACTACAGCAATAATGATATATTTGATAATCTTTCAAGAGGCATGGAACATATCTGGAATGGAGTCAAGTAGAGACATAAGATAAAAAAATTAAAGATAAATAGAGAGTAATACTCTCTATGAGAGTAGCACTCTCTCTCTGATTTGTCAAAAAAATCTATTTTTTCTCTCGATTTCTTACCATTCTCGGAAACTCGACGACAGCATCCCATATGCGCCTCCATCGTTTTCTGGGTTCGAGTATGAGACGATA
>JAYSPL010000040.1:0-1271 GCA_043722085.1 Candidatus Altimarinota bacterium
ACTCATATTTCCGCATCTGCAAAGGGAAAATAGAGGAAAAAATAGGGTAAATATAAGAAAAATACCTAACTGGCGTTAGGTATTTTTTGGACAGACTCAAGTATGTGTACATCTTTTATCTTGTAGCGTTCAACAATATCCTTGAGAAATATTGTATTTATGAGATTTTTCATCCACTCTTGGATAAGATGGGTATCCCCGAGCATATAGTTCACTGGAGTGGTACCGAGTTCCATATATCTTTTCCAGGATGCTATATCTTTTCAGAGGTCAAAGTAGATACAGAATTCATCAAAAGAAAATGGAAAAATCTCAAAACTAATATAACGACCACGTAGTAGTGTCGTGAGTTCACTGGATAGAAGGTCTGAGTTTGATCCCGTGAGAAAGATATCTACAGTAGGATATTTTGCGAATATTGAGTTGATTGATTTTTCCCAGTTTTTAATGAGTTGTACCTCATCGATATAGATCTCTCGGGATCACTCTGCTATCCGTTTTTCGAGATAATTTGAGAGCTCTTGGTCCGAGAGTAGCCATGCAAAATCACTATTTTCCATATTGATCTGGAGTATGTCTCTTGGATCCGAGGATGATGCAATTTGTTTGAGGATGGTAGTTTTTCCCACTCGGCGTTGTCATATCAGCACCTTGATAAGGTGTTTTCACCGGAAGGGTGTGATTTTTTCAAGATAGGTGGTTCGGATAATTTCTTTCATAATGAATAGTTATTTACTCAATTGTAATCGAATAAAATATAATTTCAAATGAAAAATAAAGTGTGATTGAATTTATTGTATTTCAGAATCTTTGAGATTTCCACATCTTTCTCTTGATCACTAATAAAATATCAGTGCAGAGCCCTTCCATGAAGCGTCCATTGATTTCACGGAGAATATCATTACTATACGAGAAAATCTCGGCACATACATAAATCTCTAGACGTATGCTAACCTCAGAAACGGGCTAAAAAAAGCAAGCTAAAGGATAAACTCCTCAGTGAGCTCACTGGTATCATTCAATTTCAGATCACCTTCTCACGTAACAATTATGACATTTCTCCAAAAAACAAAGCGATTCGTACATCCACTCTTCCAGAGTAAACTCTATCTTTTTTTATCCCTTGCAAAGTTTTGTTTTTGGGCCTTTTATAGTATCGCTGTCGTGATTCTGATAAAAAGTACTATGGAACTAAAATCCCCCCAAAATTTCCTATTTCCTCCTAGAACCCGAGGCTTAACTGTGCGGAAAGATGAGGTTTTTGAGTTACT
>JAYSPL010000041.1:0-19687 GCA_043722085.1 Candidatus Altimarinota bacterium
AGTGAGAGGATAATGAGTTATGATACCTCATTATCCTATACCAATCCTTACGACATTTCTATTTTTTATCCTTACGACATTTTAACTTTTAAAGTGACATCTGTCAAATATTTGATTGCTTTTCTCTGATTTTTTATATACTACAACTATATTTCTTATCTCACTCCTATGCTCGAAACTCTTGGTCCTGATTTTGCAATGCTACTCACATCTGCTGGACTCTTTGCTCTGTTGAATATCATCATGATCGACCTCGTGATGAGTGGTGACAACGCTATCCTGATCGGTATGGCCACGAAGAAGCTCAAATCAGCCGATCGAAAAAGGGCAATATTTTGGTGAGTGGCTGGTGCCACCATACTCCGTATCATATTCTCACTTGGAGTTGTTTGGTTGATGCAGATCCCGGGACTCGAATTCCTCGGTGCGATCCTACTACTCTACGTCGTATGGAAATTCTATCGTGAGATACGAGCTCATGAGCACCACGAGGAATGAAAAGAGTGAGGCGCTACATTCTGGACTGCTATCCAGACGATCATCGTTGCTGATGTCGCAATGAGTCTCGATAATGTACTTGCAGTAGCAGGAGCCAGTCATGGCAATGTGGTGAATCTGATAATAGGACTTGTTTTCTCGATCATCCTGATGGTCGTTGCATCAGGGTATATAGCCAATCTTCTGGTCAAATACCCGAGTATCCAGTGGGTGGGACTATTTATCATCCTATTCACGGCGCTCGATATGCTCGAAAAAGGACTTGGGAAGGCTATCACGGTAGATACTGTCTATGGAATACCAGAATCAAGTATATTTACTGCGCTTCTTATACTCGTGGTGGGTGGATTCGCAATTTTACAAACCAAATACCTAAAAACAGATCATTCAACTTTTTCAGACTGGGCATGAGCAAATGGAAAAACACTCATGGTAACCATCTTCATGCTCCTTATACTCATAGTGAATTTTGGGACTAAAATCACAGAATTTATGAATTCACACCATGGGTACAAGTACTGATTCATCATGATATGTGTACTTGGAATACTGGAAATCGTGAGGATATCAAAAGATGACACAAAATCCAAAATGATTGACATGCTAGATCTCAAATAGATTTTTAGAAAAATTGCGAGGTACACCAGGTTACTATATATAACATATATATTATGAGCTTTTCCAGTAAAACCACTTCGACCAAAGTACCCGCTTGATATATGAAGCATCCGCATTTTTTCCCAGGTACAAGACTCGTATTGGAAGAGTGTCGCTGTGCTATCAATACTAAGGTAGATGCTCTACTAGATAAATCTATCCCATATATATCTACCAAGATGTGAGAGATTTCCAGAAAAGTAAAAAAACTACTCTCGAGAATCTAAAAAAACCCTCTCATGAATACTCGTGAGAGGGTTTTTTGTTGAATATTAGTCTTTCATGGCGAGTGCCACTACTTCCGCAACGCCCTTATCCAGTGCATTTGGCAATATGTTGTCATCAGTAGGGTTTTCGATATATGACGCGAGTGCTTCGGCAGCGCGGATTTTCATCGTATCGGTAATCTGACGCTTGCGGTAGCGGAGAACTCAGCGAAATATCCCAGGAAATGCGAGTACATTGTTGACTTGGTTTGGATAGTCAGATCGTCCAGTACCGACAATATGCGCTCCTGCCGCTTTCGCGAGCTCTGGCATAATCTCGGGCGTTGGATTGGCCATCGCAAATATAATCGAGTCAGATACCATCGTTCGAACCATATCCTCCGTGAGTACCCCAGCGGCCGATACTCACAGAAATACATCAGCGCCGATCATGGCATCAGCGAGCGATCCGGTTTTATTTTCTCGATTGGTAAATGCGAGCAGTTTTGTTTTGGAAATATCGAGATTTTCTCGTCCATTATGGATAATACCCTTGGTATCACAAGCGATAAAATGTTGTACTCCGTACAGATGAAGGAGTGTACAGATCGCGACTCCTGCAGCACCAGCTCCATTGAGAACCACTTTGATATCTTCTTTCTTTTTCCCAGTTACTTTGAGCGCATTGATGAGTCCTGCGAGTACGACAATTGCGGTTCCATGTTGGTCATCATGCATGACGGGGATATTAAGCTCAGCCTTGAGACGTTCTTCGATTTCAAAACAACGAGGTGCGGAGATATCTTCGAGATTGATACCACCGAAACCATCGGCAATATTTTTGACTGTTTTGATAAATTCTTCACTATCCTGTGTTCCGATGATAATTGGGAAGGCATCGACATCTCAGAACTCCTTGAACAGTACACACTTCCCTTCCATCACGGGCATACTCGCCATATGTCCCAGATTTCCAATGCCGAGAATCGCAGATCCGTCAGAGATGACAGCGACCGTACGAGACTTGAGGGTATAGTCATACATCTTCTCTGGATCTGCGGCAATGGCGCGACATGGCTCAGCCACACCAGGAGAATAGGCCCATGAGAGATCATCTCGAGTTTCGATATGCACAATGGCCTCAGTGCGAAGTTTTCATTGGTATTTTTTATGGAGGTCAAGAGATTTCTGATAGTGATCAGTCATATACGGTATGTTAAAAAGTGAGAAGATTATAAAAGTATTAGATAGAAATGCAAAAGATAATGAGATAGTATCTCATATACAAACAATTTGTAATTCTAATATAAAAAAACTACACTAAGCATCTATTTACCTCAGTATTATGTCTTTAGTAAGATCAAGTCAGGAAATTGAACAACGCTATATTGTGGATCCCTTGCGATGACTCTATCTCCCGAGGGAATATCAAGAATTTCATCAAGCAGAAATTGGATCATGACAAGCCGATACAGTAATATCGACATTTAATGCACAGGTAAACCAAATACTAGTCAATGATAGTTCTGGGGTCAGGAATCAAATTGAGGTACTTCTCGCAACTATCGATACTACTAAGCAGATTAAACTGAGAATCAGAAGGATATTTGATCCAAAAATAAACTTACTACATGCGGAATTTACCCTCAAGATAAAAGAAAAACACTCACAGTTTAAGATATACCAAGAAACAAACCTTCCTATAGATCCGATACTCGCTAATACAATAATAGAACATATTGCCCCAAGGCACACTATTGATTCCAACACATTCGAATGTTGAGTTCGAAAATTTAGGTATCATGTTCTAGGTCCTGATGGAAAACAATGGGATGTTGATATACTCAAATGACTCAATGCCTGACTCCATATCGGAGAAATTGAAGTAGACAGTACCAAAACCGTTATAGTACGACCACCGTGGGCGGTCATGCAAGTCAACTGAAAACACGTTTTCAGGTATCTTGGAACAAAAGAACTACAAAAAATACCTTGGTCCAAACTATCGGATAAAAAGAAAGAAAAGTATCTTCAAGTACTGGGAAAAAGTGCAAGTGATAGGGAATTATTGGTGGCCTAATTACCCTACCATCCGCTTCTTGAGATCACTCTCTCCGCCTTCTCGGATCGAGTAGATGCAACCACAATAGTTCTGTCTGTAGATATCGTGCTTGGTGGTATACTCGACTGACTTCGCAAAACCACCATGTTTTCGAAATGGGATATCGAGGAACTCGACATTGTATTTTCTCGCGTATTTGTGTCCCATCGCAAATAATTTTTCGAGGTCTTTTTTGGGACTCGTATTGAGACTCGATGTATAGAGAGGGATGCCAAGTCGGCTCGCGAGCTTGGCCGATACCATCATCCGCATATCGTAACAGTACGTACACTTCTCACCTCGTTCTGGAGTATGCTCGACTCACTTGATCCGTGAGAAAAAGTTAATCACATCATAGGCTCACTTGATATAGGGAATATTCTCTATTTCACATACTTTTACGAATGCCTCATATCGTTTATCGTATTCGGACTTGGGTTGAATATTGGGATCATACCAGAAACAGATGATATCATAATCATCTCTGAGTTCTATGATGGGCATCGTGACGTCTGGGCCACAGCAGACGTGGATAAGGATTTTTGGTTTTCAAAGCGCCTTTTGTAAAGGAGCTGTCTGGAGCGAAGCGAAAGACTGAGGATTTTGCTCTTTTTGTTCAGAAAATGCATCCCCCTGTTCTATGGAAGTCCCCCTTTGCAAGGTGGACTTACGGTACAATTTTTCTTTCAATATATACTGAGATATCCTTTTCGAAAGACCAGGAATGATAAATCTTGGGCTTTCTTCGAATCTTGCATGGATCGTCGCATATTCTGGGATGATCTGTCTGATTGCGGTAGAAGAAATATCTGGGATATGGGAATCGGTGAAGTATTCATAGTTTTGGATTTGTTCCAATCCCCTCCCTGATAAGGGAGGGTTAGGGTGGGTTTGTTCAATCTTTCGTATCCAATTCTTTATATCTTCACCTACTCATTCTAGAGTTTCCCTTACTTCTATATTTGTATACCGAAGCACGTGGATTCAGAGAGAATTAAGATAGATAGTTCTCTGATTATCAGAGCATAGATGATCAACATGATTCTCGCCATCAATCTCGATAACGAGTTGTAGTTCTGGTGAATAAAAATCTGTAATATATCTTCATATTGGTTTTTCTCTATGAAATTTATAGTTATATCTTTTTCAACGAAGCAAGGACCATATATGCTTTTCAAGATCATTCTTTTTTCTTCGATTTTCTCGAGCATATCACATGAGCTTGTTATCGTATTCGATATAACCCCCTCTAGCTCCCCCTTTTCAAGGGGAGAATCGACACCATCCTCATTCCATGATTGTTTCCAAATGATAAGAAACATCAGAAGTCCTCGGCACAAACAACTTTTTCACGACCTTTGCAGCGTACCCATCACTATCCCAAGTAGGCATCGACTCAATAGTGTCAGTTCCAAAAATATGACAGACATCAGCACCATACTGTTCTCTGACGTAGAGATCCACATCTTGGGTGATCATATTCCCTTCCCAATGTTTGATGAAATAATCATCTACTATGACACGGGCATCCGCAATATCCAATACAAAAATATCGAGCATCGCAAGTCGATGCGCATCTGAGACACTATAGAACTTGTCATCTCTCTTCCCTGAAGGGAGTATGATAATCTTCTCAGGATTTTTGTAGTGGAGAAGAGAGCGGACTATAGCAGCGTGTCAGGCATGTGGAGGATCGAATGCTCAGCCTAAAATATAGATCATAGGATGATTGTATGGATTTGATTATAAAAACCAAGAAAAATCCCCATTTTCATGAGGACTATTGAATCTATTTTCTTGAACCTGTACTTTCACTATACTTTTTACCAAGATGATGCATGGTTGTATATCTGAGGAGTTCATATTCGATTTCTATGAGTGTCTTTGGGTCTATTGCGGCTCCATTTTCTGCCCTATATGATGCCATCATTGCCTCAGCTTCTTTTTTTTGGGACTCAATATATTCGAGATCCGTGAGTGTATCATCGGCCACGACTACATCTGCGAGGATCGTACATACGGTAGGGGATATATTGAGAACGCCCCCTCCTGTGGCATATTCGGCGATATGAGACTTGGATCCGATATAGTATTCTACAGTCAGAATTCCTGGACGAATAGCTGAAAGAAGTGGTTCATGACCCGGGAGAACCGTGATCTCACCATCCTCCGTCGTGATCGATATACGAGCAAATGCGTCAGATGTGAGTATATTGCCAGATGCAGAAGTGATGATGAGTTTCATTGGTTTTTTAGTTTTTTTGGGTTGCTTATTTCTCATTTTTTTCTGTCATCCTCGTGAGGATCTGCTCAGAGTATCTGATAGGGATTCTCGTACCGAGAATGACAAAACCACAGGAACTATTCGAAGTTTTTCAGAAATTCGGACATTATTTGGCTGCGGCATCAGCCGTATGTGCAGCAATTACCTCATCGATGGATCCCTTATACATGAAGAATCTCTCTCCAATATGATCGACCTCACCATCGATAATCATCTTGAATCCTCGAACAGTATCATCGCGTTTTGCATACACTCCTGGAGTTCCCGTGAATTGTTCAGCGACAAAAAATGGCTGAGAAAAGAATCTCTGGATTTTTCGAGCTCGAGATACGGCGAGCTTGTCATCTGCAGAGAGCTCATCCATTCCGAGAATCGCGATAATATCTTGGAGCTCTTTATACTTCTGGAGGATTCTCTGGCACTCACGAGCTACACTATAGTGGAGATCTCCGACGATCGCTGGACTCAAAATCGTAGAAGTCGAATCGAGAGGATCAACGGCTGGATAGATACCGAGTTCAGCGATAGAACGATTCAGAGTCACCGTAGAGTCAAGATGAGCAAATGTGTTGGCTGGTGCTGGATCCGTGAGATCGTCAGCTGGAACATAGACGGCCTGAACAGACGTGATAGAACCATTCTTGGTTGAGGCAATACGCTCTTGGAGGATACCCATATCTGTTGCGAGCGTTGGTTGGTATCCTACTGCTGAAGGAATACGACCGAGAAGCGCTGAGATCTCAGAACCGGCTTGGGTAAACCGGAAAATATTATCGACGAAGAGGAGTACATCCCGTTTCTCAACATCACGAAAATATTCAGCCATGGTGAGACCCGTGAGGGCAACTCGAGCACGAGGACCTGGGGCTTCATTCATCTGTCCGAATACCATAGCAGTTTTGCTGATAACCCCGGAGTCTTTCATCTCATGATAGAGATCATTCCCTTCACGAGTACGCTCTCCCACTCCCGCTACAACGGAATATCCACCGTGCTCAGAGGCAATATTATGGATGAGCTCCTGCATGATCACGGTCTTCCCTACTCCAGCACCTCCGAAGAGACCTACTTTCCCACCCTTGAGCATCGGAGCGATCAGATCGATAACTTTGATACCCGTCTCAAAGATCTCAGTCTTGGTCGAGAGCTCTTCAAAACTTGGAGACTTTCGATGAATTGGATCTCGTCTCTCCGTTACTGGAGCCTCCATATTGTCTATCGGGTCACCCAGAACATTGAACATACGCCCCAAAACGGCTTCACCAACTGGAACTGAGATAGGAGCTCATGTTGCGACTACCGTGAGTCCACGACGAACGCCATCAACGGGATTCATCGCAATTGTACGAACGATTCCATCACCGAGTTGTTGTTGTACTTCGAGTACGAGCTTGGTTGGAGCTCCTTCTACTTCGAGTGCTTCGTAAATCTGAGGAATATACCCCGCGTCAAATGCTACGTCAACCACGACACCGATGATTTTTGTGATGATACCTGTATGAGCCATGGGGAAAGAATTAGAAATTTTATGTAAATACGCACGGGATTATAGGAAAAAGGAGGGGAAAATCAAATGAAAAAAATAAAATTATAGAAAAAACTTGAAAAATCAGGTTTCATATTACCAAAGTAATATGATCCCCAAAAATATACAGGAACATATAGGTATTTTTAGATTTTTATATTTCAATAGATTTTTACTCTTTCTCGACTCGAGAATGTATCATCTCACTGGAGTAGTAAGCGAATACAATAAAAACGTGGAAGTGACTATTGTCCTATAATCAGTCGAACACTATACTTATTCTGATCGAATCCGATCCAGTATCACGGCTGTTGCGACTCCAGCATTGAGTGACTCAGCGAGACCGAATTGAGGAATAGTTATCTTATCGGTGATATATTTCTCTAGACTATCTGAGATACCATGGGCCTCACTCCCGATTACGAGATATCCTCAACCAGATCACCAATCCTTCGTATGAGTACTCTCACCATTGAGATAGGCTCAGTAGATCTTTGGTTTAAAAACCTCCTTTGCAAAGGAGATGCCCGATAGGGCGGAGGATTTTTGCTCTGAATTTTCAGAAACCAAATCCCCCTTGCCCCCCGTTACAAAGGGGGTAACTGAAACTAAATACTCCTCGAGATCCGTATAGCAGATCGAAACCCGAGTAAATGAGCCCATCGTCGCCATAAGTACCTTGGAATTATAGACGTCCACTGTATCAGGAGATACAACAATCTGAGAAATACCATACCAATCAGCGATACGAATGATTGTTCCGAGATTTCCGGGGTCATTGATCGAGTCTAAGATAAGAATGAGTTCATTTTCATCTGTTTTTTTGAATACATTTGAGCGCATTTTCACAAGCAATATTCACGCATCATTGCTACTGAGGGTAGTCATTCGAGCAAGTTCTGCACCAGAAACAATTGTAGTAGGAAACAAAAAAAGGCTAGTTCAGGAAAAATTCTCTGTAAAAAAACCTTCTAAAATCTCAAAATCTGAAGCGAGAAATTCTGAAATACACTTGCGTCACTCTACAATAAATACATTCTCCGCATGTCGTGCAGATTTTGTATGTAGTGAACGTATATATGCAATTTTTGTTTTGGAGATCATAAAGTGATCTATTTTATAAACAATCAACCAATACCATCTAAATAAATTCTTCCAGTTTTAAAAATTGTGGAGTAAGGTAGTACACGATAGAGAGATCACCTGGAACAATAGAATCCCAATTCATCTCGGTGGGCAAAGATAGTACTACGAGTGATCATTTTTTCATAGAAGGAACTCCATCATTGCAAAGATGTCTTGCAAATTTTGTGATATCATCATTGTGTCCCACAAGCATGAGTATATCTGTTTCTATTGCGGTTTGCTTGATACGCTTCATATGAATCTGATTTCCATCTCTGGTTTTTTCCTCATGACCGATATAGAGATCATCCAAAAAGTTAATATGTGCAATCTTATATTGTTCACACATAATCTCGGCTGTTTCACGCGTACGAATAGATGGACTTGCAATAACCAAGTCGGGTCGCACTCCAATAAGTCGGAGATACCTTGTCATAATGATTGAGTATTCTCGTCATTTTTCTGAGAGCGGGCGATCAAAATCTAAACCATTGAATTCATTACTATCAACGGTATGGGCATGACGAACCAGGATGATTTGTTTTTTCTTGGTATTGTGATACATGAGCGTGATTATATACAAAATTCTATACTTGGCGAGTGGAGATATATATTTCGAGTTGCATATACAGATATCTATTGCATATAGATATATGCAATGATCAAAATCCAAAAAAAGTACTGCAAAAAACTTGCAAAAAAAAAAAAAACAACTGCTACACTGAGAAAGTCATTTACTTTTTAACTCTACAAATATATGATACATTCTTTTTTTACCATTGGATCAAAAGCAAATAGACCGAATCGATTTTATAGGGAAACCATGGAGCAATCTGAGCCACCAAATTCAAAAGACATGAAACCAATTGAAAGAATGAAAGATCCTGGTTATAACATTGGAAGAATCGAAACTCGATTACTTAATGCGATGGAAAAATTCGGACTTAAAATTTCAAATTGAAAGAATACTCAATGAGAGTGAGTTGTTATATTAAACGCTGATGGAAACCTAAACTCCTATTTATCAACTGATAAATGAGGAGAGGAAGAAATAACAGGTCCAATTCAAATAGATAAATGAACAAAAGAACTCAAGAGATACTCATTGAAACAAGATGGATGGAATAATCCCGATGCTCCTCTTCGTATTATGTCTGTGAATCATAATGGGACAACTAACTATCTTACTTTTGAAAAGAAATGACCACAAGAAAAACAAACAGATACACTTGTAAAACCTACAGAGAAATGAACAGATATCACTCTTGATAGTGGGAAAACTGTACAATTACTACAAGATAGCAGTAATAATACATACGATAACTATAGTGCACTTATTATTGATGGCAAGCGTTATGAAGTAGTAGAAGGTAGCATCAGTCGAGCAAGAGATGGCTGAACAACCAAGAGTAGATTTCAAGCTGATTGAAAAACCGTTGAACTATATCAACCAACACCTTTCAACAAAGGCGCCAAAGCGACAATCACCCAGAAATAATATACAGTATTTACTATAATCATAATAATCCCTCTCCGAAATCGAGAGGGATTATTGATTGACTTCTATTATACATCTTTCATACTCTCGACTCCACTCACAATCTCAGAGACTTCTTTCGTGATAGCTCATTGACGAGCCTTATTGTAGATAAGAGTGAGAGAAGCTCATTTTTTGTTCGCACTATCTTTTGCGTTTTTCATAGCCACCATACGAGCCGCATGCTCTGAGGCTCGAGACTCCAGGAGAGTCTCATGTATCATGGCATCGAGTACCATCGGTATAGTATAATCAACTATCATAGCGACATCAGGCTCAATCGTATATGATATCGGATCATCTTTTTGCATCGTTGTCCCTGCTACATGTATGAGATATGATTCGATATCTACTCGATTGATAGGAAATAGTGTCTTCACTGTTGGGAGCTGTGTGAGGGCAGATATATAGTGATTGTAGATGATCGAGAGTTTATTATATTTGCCTGTTTTCCATTCGGCAATAACAAATCTGACCATACGTCGAGACTCCGCTACGGTGAGAGGATCACGGATCTCATCAGAGAAATCAGACAAGAGCGATTGTCCAGTTCGGAGGATAAAATCTCGAGACCGCTTCCCTATCGTGATATAGTCATACTCTCTCGTATAGGGAGTTCCGATATCATCTCGGATATATTCAGTTGCTTTTTTGAATGTATTCACATTGTACCCTCCGCAGAGGCCCTTCTGCGCTGCTATGAGTATGATGAGCTCACGGGTTGTCTCTGGAGCCGTACCATATACCCCGAGGACCGATTCTTCATGAGAGACACGAGCCAAGATTTCGAGGGCTGCGAGCGCAAAAGGACGCAATGAAATAACACTCTCCTGAGCTTTTTTCATCTTCACAGTCGAGATGAGTTCCATTGCTTTGGTGATCTTACCAGTATTTTTGATAGATTTGATACGAGCTTTGATTTCTTTACCTGATGCCATAGTAAGAGAGCTTAGAGATTAGGTCTTAGATCTTAGAATAGAATTTTGGATTCCATTTTATGGACTTCTCAAAGTTCTATTAACTAAGTACTACATTCTGGGTGATTATTTCTTTTTCGTAAACAGTTCTCAGAAATTTTCGAGGAACGCTCCAAGTGAAGCCTTCACCTCATCTGAAAAATCCTTCGTATCACGGATAGATGCAATGATCTTCTCTTCTCGATCGAGTGCCACGTAGAGATCTCGTTCATACTGAGCAATATCGCGAGGATCGATCTTGTCCAGGTAACCAGCAGATCCTGCAAATATGAGCGCCACTTGCTTCTCGAATGGAACTGGAGCGAATATGCCTTGTTTGAGAATCTCGACCATACGCTTCCCTCTTTCGAGCTGTTTCTTGGTATCTGCATCAAGATCAGAGGCAAATTGTGAGAACGCTTCGAGCTCACGATACTGCGCAAGTGAGAGCTTGAGAGTTCCTGCATTTTTTTTCATAGCCTTGGTTTGAGCCGATCCACCGACACGAGAGACTGAGAGTCCCACGTTGATCGCGGGCTTGATACCCGAATTAAAGAGTCCAGACTCAAGAAATATCTGACCATCCGTAATCGAGATCACATTGGTTGGGATATAGGCCGATACGTCACCTCCTTGTGTTTCAATAATTGGAAGTGCTGTCATAGAGCCTCCTCCGAGTTCATCATTGAGCTTGGCAGACCGCTCCAGAAGACGAGAGTGGAGATAGAATACATCACCAGGATATGCCTCTCGACCTGGTGGACGACGGAGGAGGAGTGACATCTCACGGTAGGCATTCGCATGTTTCGTGAGATCATCGTAGATGATGAGTGCGTGCTGTCCGTTCATCATGAAGTATTCCCCCATAGCCACTCCTGTATACGGAGCGAGCCATTGCATAGCGGCTGGAGAAGAGGCACCAGCATTGACGATGATCGTATAATCAAGGGCACCCGCCTTCTTGAGTTCTTCTGAAATTGCGACTACTTTTGAATCTTTTTGACCAATCGCTACGTAGATACACTTCACACCGTTTCCTTTTTGATTGAGGATCGTATCAATCGCAATCTGAGTCTTACCAGTTTGACGATCACCGATGATGAGTTCTCGTTGTCCACGACCAATAGGCACGAGGGCATCAACCGCCTTGATACCGGTGGCAAGAGGCTCATGAACTGATTTACGACTCATCACGCCCGTTGCTACGCGCTCTGCAGGATAGAACTCTGTAGCCTTAATCTCACCCTTGCCGTCGATAGGATTCCCAAGAGAATCAACAACACGACCCAGAAGTGCGTCACCAACTGGAACTTCTAGAATTTTTCCAGAGCCCTGAGCGGTCATCCCCTCCTGGATAGTACTAAATCCCGCCAGGATAACGACACCAACATAGTGTTCTTCCAGATTCATAGCAACTCACTTCGCACCAGATTCGAAAATAACGACTTCATTGTAGGCAACATTGCGGAGTCCGACGACCTTGGCGATACCATCACCGAGGTAAGATACAATTCCAGCATTGACGCGATCTGGTGAGAGATCAGCCGCATCGATGCGCGTTTCGATATCGTTTATAAGTTCTTGTGCAATAGCGACAGACGAGTGAGACATAGAAATTTAGAATTTAGAATTTAGATTTTAGAACTTAGATTTTAGAATTGAGAACTTGGTGTTTCAAAGTTCTCAGCACTGAGATCTGGGCTCTAGTTTTTTATTTGATTAGCAAATTTTTGAAATGAGATATTGATCATATCATCTCAAGCAAATATCCGAATTCCTCCAATGAGGGATGGAATTTCGACAAATGAGATATCCTTAGGTATTTTTTTGAGATCAAAAAAATTGCCAAGACTTGCTACTGCAAATGAGCGAATATCCTCAAGCGAAGCACCTGACGGATACTCAACACGGACACGAACTTCGTTATCAATTTGCGGATCTATCAAACGTGCACGATGACCAATCTGCACGAGTGAAGTTTTATAAAGCTTTATAATACGCAGAACGTCGGAAAGTTGTTCGCGAGAGTATGATGAGAGAGTAGCGGTTGTCATGATTAGAGTTCGATAGTTTTAGCTTGAGTTTTGAGAAATTCGATGTTGGCTTCATTTTTTGCAAACAGTTTTTCGTTCATTTTGAGAGCTACATCGATCACCTTCGAGCGGAGCTCTTCGACAATCATCTTGCGTTCTAATGCAATATCATCAAATCCTTTTGCACGAGCAGCATCGGCATCGAGATGCGCTTTTTTGATAAGTGCGAGGGATTCTCGACGTGCGTTTTCAGCAATTTCAGTCGCGATTAGTTTTGCGTCAACCTTCGATTGATCTATAATATTCTCGGCCTGATTGTGTGCGTCCTTGAGGATATGAGCGCTACTCGCAATCTCAGTTTCAAGGTGTTTTCGCTTTTTTGCTTCTTCATCAAGAAAACGCATGTAAGGAACGAAGAAAAACCGACGCAGCACAAATGCTACAATTATAAAATTGATAGCTTGTATAATAAACGAGGAGAGATCAAAAAGGGCTGACATAATGAATTATTTAGTGAGGAAGAGTGCCGCGAACGCCAGAAGACCAGGAACTTCACAGAGCGCGATAGCCGTGAGCATCTTCGCATTGATATCACCTGAAACGGATGGATTGCGTCCGATAGCCTGCATAGCACCCATACCGATGAGTCCGATACCGATTCCTGAGCCGATAACACCGAGGAGAGCAAATGGGAGGTAACTCATAAAAGAAAAAGATGAAAAGATAAGAATCCAAAGCTATTAGTATCACACGGAGAGTAGGTATCCGATTGCGTGAAGGACTAAAAACCAGGATGTAGGGCTCATGGAAGCCCTACATCCTAGCCTCTAGTGCTGGTAGGAATCTGGGATCGACTCACGGATATAGAGTGCTGAGAGTGTCATGAATATATACGCCTGGAGGAACGCGACGAGAAGCTCAAAAAACCAAAATGGAAGAGCCAATAAACGGAATGCACCAGTATGGAATGATGGAATCTGAGTTCCTACGAATACAACGACTGAGATGAGGATCGCTCAGACGAATATGTTGAGAAAAAGACGCATCGAGAGAGATCCAATACGGATGAACTCTCAAGCAAAGTGTAGCCATCCGACGAATACACCCACTATCTTCTCCGCTGTGGAGTCTCCGTGATAGTTGAAGAGGTAGTGACCGAAGTGATGGACTGGGCCCTTCATCGCTATCGCTGTAGCCTGAGCTACGATAATGACCGTGAGTGAGAACACGAGGGTCGTCGAGAGATCAGCGTACATAGGACGGAAATACTCGGCGAGCCAGCTGTTGGCCGAGATGAGGACGAACCAATCGAGGATGAGTCCGAATATATTCCCAGTGAATATGATCACCATGATGCCTCCGAGGAGCCACATATATCGTCTCGCCATCTGTGCATTCCCGAGGAGTGAGGTAGCATACGCAAATATACGATTCACTACATCGAGTCCGAGGGCTCGCACGTGTGGAAGTGCTCGAGTTGTAATAGCAGTATAAAAAAGTGAAATAATCACAAAAAACACAGCCATAAAAATCCAAGTCGAGAATATCGTATTGGTAATCGGTAATCCTGCTAGAGACCATCCTGGTATGACCTCACCCTTCGGACTCGGGATATGAGGACCAGCATGTGCTATTGTTGCATGGGTCTCAGTTTCCTGACGAGGTACCGACTCGGTACCCAGATGTGTTGTTTCGGTTATTTCTTTCATAATTACGCGGGAGAGTATAGAGAAAGTCGATTTTTTTGCAAGTCGATTTTCGGAGAAAAATTTTAGAGAAAAAAGAATCCAATTTTGATTTAATTATTTTTATTCATATACTATTCTCCATGCAAAAAGATATCAGATTCATCCAACGATATACACATTTCACTCAAGCATTTGTGAAACTCAGAGAGGTTGTATCGATGCCTGAGCTCAATGAGATCGAACAAAACGGTATGGTGCAGCGCTTTGAGTTTACGCTAGAGCTCGCTTGGAAAACCATGAGGGATTTTCTCACTGATGAGGGATTTGTAGTCTGATCACCCAAAGAAACGATACGACAAGCATTTGCGAGTGGATATATTGATGATGCTCAAGTGTGGATAGATATGATCGACCTGAGAAACGCATTTTCTCATGACTATGATGGTACAATATTTGATACCCAGGAATCTTTCATCCGAAAAGATGCCGTCTCAGCTATCAGTCATATGATCCAATTTTTCTCTACCAAAGTATGAAAATAGATACCTGACTCACATCTCGTGATATGGATACGGTGAGAGCAATATTCCAAAAATATACAGGAATCAGTCGAGTAAAAATATTCGGCAGTAGGGCCAAGTGAAACTATAGAAAATGAAGTGATATCGATCTGGCGATCGAGTGATCATATGAACAATTTCGTCTGATGAACGACTTCGAGGAGAGTTCACTTCCATATTTTGTCGATATCGTAGATCCTGCAAGCTGTACCAATATTGATCTTATTGACCATATCGAGCGAGTATGACAAGTGATATACGAGACGCGATAAATTCGATTTTTTGCAAGTCGATTTTTAAAAAAACAACTTCCCTTCAGAGTAAACTCTGACAATTGCACACTAAAATGAGTCACTCACATTTTAGTGTGCAATATTTGCAAAAATCCGAACAAAAAGCTATGATACAATCATTGTAGCATTTACTAAAATATGGAAAATCTCGAACTTACCATAGAAGAGAAAAAGGAACTTGAGAAAAGAGGGTTTTTTGCAAAAAAGAAAATATCATTAATTTGATTATCAAAGCAAGTCTTAATTTTATCTGCACTATTTTTCCTTTTTACAGGATTTATTCTTCTAAATTATCAAGAATATACAGTTTTATGGCAAAATATTAGTCTAATAATAATAGGAATTCTTTGGATTATATTTAGCGTCTTAATAATGTATAATTATATTATATCAAGAATTACCTTCTATGGGAAAATGGGTATTATTTGATATGGAAAAATTCAGCAAAATGATATATCTATCATACAGAAAGATAGAAAAATTATACAAATATTTAATAAAATATTAGGAACATTTAAAGTATATGGATTGTTTGTATCTGAAATGATCGAATTCATAAATAAATCTTGATCTTCATTACGATGAGTAAAATCAATGGATACTAGCTTCATATTTCTAATAATTATATTTTCACCTATAATCTTTATTTCCTGAGGTATAGTTATGTGGTGAGAAATTATAGGAAAATATATTTGACTATGAGTTACTTGATTTGAGTTAAGTTTTTTTCTTTGAATTTTTTCAATACTTATAATTATTCCCATTTCTATCTTATTATCAGAAATCGTAAATAAATTCCATCCTCTCTACGTCTTCGGAAATCTATGAGAAAAGATCCAGAAGCTGACACCGAAAATCGAAGAACAGAGTAGATTAATACAATCTGAGTTTCACTCAGATATGAATTATTCTGTATTAAGGACTGGATTTGATTCTCTTTCTGCTACATTTTCGAACATCATAACACTGGTGATCAAACTCGAGAAAGTCGAGACACGAGCCAACAAGTGAAATCTTTTCGATTCTGAGAAATATATCAACTCGCTCAGATCAGATATCGTCACTCCACTCACTTCACTGAAGATATTTCTCGAGATACAAAAAACGGAACTCATGAAATCAGAAAAGGAACTCACAAGAGTTCGGGTCTGAGGAAACGAATCAACAGGCAATATTGATCTCCAGTTCAAGAGAAGTGAACCACTCATAGTGGAACTCACGGAGAATATAGAGAAACTCGATATGATGATTGGGAAGATGGGATAAAAATTGTTTTAATAGTAGTAGACAAGTAGGAAAAATGGCTAATCTAGGTCTGTATTAGAGATTTTTGTCTCATACAATATACCTTTTTAAAATAACTTTGGATCATAAAAAAAGTTAGCCAAAATTGACGTACTGTCAACTATTTGCATATTTTATAAATTAATGATAAAGTAACTATGTATCTTAACTTTTGCATATGAATTTCTCTATTTCTTGGTCTGAACAAACATTTCTTTTTAGAATGAGTTCAGTATGTATCTGAGGTCTTGTCTGTATAGGCGCAGCTTATTTTTTATTTCAAAACCTTTCATCTGATTCAATCAAGGATAGATCTATTGCTACTATTGAATTTTCCAGTGCACCAAATATAAATCCATCAGCATGAAGTCAATCATGATGATTACTAGATTTATCTGGTTCCACGAATTCATGAGTAGTATTAACTGGTTCGTCTATCGCACTTGAATCTAAAAAAGAAGTTCAAAAAGTATTCAAGATTCAAACGTACTCTGAAAATTGAGACTGATGATACTCTTATTCCTCCTACTGAAGTGCAATACTTATATGAAAGAATCAAATCCTCACAAATGCACACGTTATCATGTGAAGTGACGATATGCCAACATGAAAATATAATCTCTGTATTACTACATCTGATGCTGATGAGCCAATTTGTGTAACTTGACTCAGGCTTATGAAATATGATATCCTTAAAGATATAGCCTTACTTGAACCAATAGATACAGTATATCTTTGATCTCCACTTGAACTGATAGATAGGAAACTTGAACTTGGAGAAACTATAAAAGTCTATGGCTATCCAAGTAATGGCGGTAGCACACTGAGTCTCACTGAATGAAAAATGAGTGGTACAGAAAAATGATACTATAAAGTTGATGCAAATATTGATCATGGAAATTCATGAGGTGGAGCATTTGATAAAAATGATATTTTTGTAGGAATGCCCTATATTGCTCAAACAGGATTGACCACTATGGGATATATCATTCCTGTAAAAATGATTAATGAGTTTCTTAGTGATACTGCGAATACGAGTATATATAGTGAAGATCAGACAACTTTTCAGAAATATATTAAAAATATAAATAATCTCCTAAAAGAACAGGAGATTAAGAATCCATTTTTTACTTTTGATGGATTTACAAAATTAGGCTTTACACTTACAGAAATCTCCTGAGATATTAATCAGTGATTTGGACGATATGTATTCTCTTCGGTGTCTGCAAATACAGTTATTACTATAGACATACCATATATTCAAGGGAATAATTATTTTTCTTTCACCTGAATGAATACTAAAATCGAAAAACAATTTCAAAATGTAAAATCAGAATTTAACATAGAAGAATATGGGAAAAAAATATATGAGAAATCGATAGTAACTGGGAAAAAGAAATCTAATGGAACTATTGATAATAACTATGGCTTCTATCTCTATGACATGTGACGGGTAACTTATTTCATTAATAGCACAGCAAATACTGGAGAACAGAAAGATATTCAAAATGCCATACAATTATTTAATAAAAACTTAAAAATAATTAATGCTAATCTCGCAACACCCAGTAAAACAATACAGGTATTTTCAGGATCATTTGAATCTCCTAAGAATACGAATATTATGAGAAGATGTAGAGAAAAATGTTCATATGAGATATATGTTAATCCCTTAACTAGGGTACGATTTTCACAGATAAATATGCCAACAACAAAACTGAGTGAATTAACATTTGATGAATTTTCGAAAAAATTAAAAAAATATTTTAATGCTGATTCTACTTCTTGAGAGATTATAATGGAGCCTCGAAAAAATAAAAATTGACTTCAATATCTCTATTCAAAATGAACACAAGATGATTGAACTATAAGTATATCAGCACTTTTTTACTGAAAAGAAACAGATAATAAGGCTATACAATATGAATTCTCTATGAAATTAGAATCAGGAAATGTAATATATGAAGCACTCTTTAATTCACTTATCGATACTTTTTCTACGCAATTACATAGTCCATTTTCCAAAAATTCATCAACAACAAAGGAATTATCAAACGATATAAATCATAACAGTACAGAAATCTCATCTCAAGAAACAATAGATGAGCAATCAATTACAAAAAGCGTAGATCATTCTCAGAACATTACTCCAATTCCAGAAAATATCCCAATAGCAAGAGCACAAGTCAATCGCACGATAGATTATTGTAAGGTTACATTTGAAGGCGTAGAATATTTATTAGATCCATGTTCTATTAATGAAACCATGTATCTCTCTGATTGAGATAAATCATTTCAATATTCTATTGTTCCTTCAGATACTAATACTGATTATAGCTATGCTGTATATGGGTATGGAGAATGATTTCCAACGTATGGAATCCTTTGAGGGACGAGTGGGTCATCCCGTTGAATAGAGTCTCAAAATCCCTATTTTAGCTCTAAAAATCTCAAAGAATGAATGTATAACGGATATCTTAAGGTGAAAATTTCTTGAAAAAATGGTGCATCAGCACGGGAACTTCGATTAAAAATCAATCTAAATGTACTACCATAGTCGAATTGGGTCTCGGTAAGAATATATACTAGCTTAGTAAAATAAGAAAATGGCGATATTGTAAAACAATTTTTATAAGAAAACTAGCACTTACAATAAAGACGTACAGAAATACCTAGAAACATCACGAATAATAGAGATACCTCTTCCTCCATACTCTCCTAATCTCAACCCCATTGAGAGGCTTTGGCTCTTTATGAAGAAGAATCTACTATACAGCCACTATTACGAGCACTTCTCTGATTTTAAAGAAGTCATAAGAAAATTCTTTCATGAAGATTTTCATCTCTACCAAGAGCGTTTAAAAACTTTCATTACGGACAACTTTCACGTGCTTGCTTTTTAGGGATGGAAACCGGGAAACTAGAGTGGAGTGGGTATAT
>JAYSPL010000042.1:0-6589 GCA_043722085.1 Candidatus Altimarinota bacterium
AATTCGATCCACATTGGCAACCAACACTCACGTAAAATCCATCCATTTACGACATTTCTATTTTTAAAAACCTTACGACATTTCTATTTTAAATTGACAGGTGTTACTTGCCAAAAATTCGCCTAAATACCACGAAGAATGTACGAAGGAGTATTGCCATATCCAGTGAGGCCGAGTAGTGTTCGATATAGTAGGTATCGAGCATGATTTCATTGTGAAATGTATTTTTGTCTCGTCCATAGACCTGTGCCATTCCAGTGATTCCTGGCTTGATCGTGAGAACTTGGAGATCCGTCTCATTATAGAGTTCGATTTCTCGAGGTTGGTGCGGTCTCGGTCAGATGAGTGACATGTCTCATTTGAGTACGTTATAGAATTGTGGAAGTTCATCCAGTGAGAATCGTTCTATATATCGTCACCATGGCATTTTCCTGGGATCATCCGATATCTTGTAGAGTGGTCACACGCGGGTATTGTGTACTTGTTTGAGTTGTTCCTCATATCCCAGTGCCCCATCTTCTATACCATACTCTTCTTTTGTGCAGTATTTCCAGTACATATACCGGAATTTATAGAGGGCAAAAATTTTTCCATCTTGACCGATTCGCCTATTTCTATAGATAATGGGTCAAGATGGATCACTGATCCAGACTCATATTCACACAATGATACCAACGGGCAGCAGTATCATGATCAAAATAGAGGAGACGAAAATATCAAATACTCGCTTCGCAATTCGTCACCAAGCAGTGATCGATACGGCTGTTAGCTCAATCATGGGTATTCCTCAAATCCAATTTTCTCATACGGAACTCATGGGGGTATATTTTGATATTTTTGGGTACATAAGGGGTATTCCATATATTTTTGAGAGAGAAAATATAGTCTCTATTCTAGAATGATCAGCGAGATATACAATGCTATTGAGTTTTTTTTCACGAATAATCGATTCTATTTCATTCTTTTTATTTGAATCTTTGTAGAGATACCGATAGTAGTGATTTTCATTGAACTCATTTTTTTTATCCCCTCCTCATACTACGAGTACAAGCTCTTTTTGTAGATTTCAGTGAGAATAGAGTGTCATATATATACTATATATAGTATACCGTATTATGATAGAAAAAGTCGTTGCTATAAGGTATGTATAGAGAATAATAAGCCTTGGTATTTCATGGGTAAAAATAAAACCCGTTGAAAGGTAGATGACCCCAATGTATATAAAAAACCAAAAAAAACTGTATGTGAGTACGAGTCGGATCTCTTCTATAATTGGAGTATGTATTCTCAGAGAATAGAGTCAGCCACGCATGAATACAAGACACCATATAATAATCCCAAATACTACAAATGGAATAAACTGTTCATAGGAAATATATGGTATTGGAAGCTGGATATAGGGGATCCAATCTCGCATAGATCTGAGTGAATACGCTATAAAAAATGCTAATATTACTCAGGTGATTTCTATGGTTGTCGTGAGAAGAAGCTTTTGTATATAAATGCGAGACATACCGTTGATTATATGTATCTCTCGGATTTTGCAAATTGTTTCCTTGATTTTCAAGCTACTCTCCGTATAATTCCGGCTATGAACACTCCTCTCGCTATTTTCCTCAGTACAACTCTTGTAGGTATCACTGTGGCATACACAATAGTATATATTTTTATTTTTCTTAAAATTAGAAAATCAGAACAACAGATTGTGGAAATATTTTTACAAAAAATTGCTAAAATTCCTGCAGTGATTGAGGTGATGCGCCCCTACGTTGTTGATGCCAAGCAAGCATTTGGGCTCATGACGTATTTGCACTCCGATAGTATGATCCATGAGTATGGAACTATCCACACGCTTCTAGAACAAAACGCACGAATTAATGACCAGTATGGTTTTCTTATGAGATTATCCATGGCGATTCCACAACTTCAGAAAGATATCTACTTTATCTACATTCGTGATTTCGTGATGTCATATGATTATATGATGCGAAGTGAATTACCAGTATTTAATGCACTTGTCAAGAAATGGAATATCTTTGTTCGTATAAAAAACTATACTGGAGTAGGATATCTGTTTCCGGGTCAAGAAAAAGTAGAAATATAGTCTACCGACGATGGTATAAGAGGTATATTCCATATAGCATAAGTGGTACTGTATAGAGTATTCAGAGTGTCACATAGTTTGTAGAAAATAGGTATCATATATGTGCATCAGGAAGGCGATACTGTTCCGAAATAAGACGAGCAGTACTATATCAAATCAGAAATATACCGGATAAGAATCCGGATTTTTTATGACGTAAGTACAAAAATGACAATAGCATAATAATAGAGAGGATAATACCCTCTAGGAGCATCTCAAGTAAAGGAGAAGGGAAATGACTCACACCGTTGATATTCATAGGAAATATTCCACTGTAGGGAGTGTATCCTGGAAGTTCTTGATTGATCCAGTTTCATACGCGTCCCATTCCGATAGCAACGGGAACTATTACGGCGAGGGTATCGATGAGATCCCAAAATTGATACTTGTATTTTTTTGTAAAAGCGTATATCGCAAATACGGTACCAATGAATCCTCCATGAAAACTCATTCCTCATTCCCATATTCTCAGTATCTGCATTGGATTATCTGCAAAAAATAGCGGATTATACAGCAGCACGTATCCCATACGTCATCCAAAAATTATTCCAAAAAAAACAAATGAAAGGAGTATATCGATATGATCTGTTTTTTTGAATATATAAAAGTATTTAATAAACAAATAACAAATAGTAAAGCCGATGGCGTAGGAAAGTCCATACCACGTTGGTGCTATATGGAAACCATAAATCGAAAGGTCAAAGATATACATCTGAACATAATAGTTATACAATACAATCACTTTTGCTTTTGTGAAGGGATTATTTTTGATTTTTCCCTCCCGCTCTATACAATGCACTGCAATTATATATATAATTCATGAAAGGCAAAATATTTTTCCTCATCCTTATCTCATTATTTTTTGCGAGTAGTCTTGTGGCGATCAATACGGTGCCGTTTGGACTGAAGGGAATATTTTTTCTCCAGAATGGTTGGAGTGGCATTGCTTGAGTCTCTCCCATTGGTGGATATCCTGGTCGAGTCGATTATAACTATGGAAGTGGAAAAATCTATCCAGATGGAGTGCTTTCGGGAAGTTTTTGGATGGGCAATGTTTGATGGGTTACATTTTCTCATGGAGTAACATCCTCTGGAGCGCGTATAAATTGTCCAACTACTATCTGGAATGATAGTACTCAGCCTTGTCCTCTCACTGGGTCTGCTTGGAGTGAAAATGCAGGATGGATTGTTTTTTGAAGGGGAGAAATAGGAACGGGATCCGGTGTCTATTTTGATCCAAATACCGGTAACCTTGCCGGGTATTGATGGAATCGAGATCTTGGTTGGATTCCTATGTGGTCATGACTCAGTGGGTCATTGATTCCTGATGCAACTAGCGTCACAGATCCACTCAATGGTATACCGATTAACTTTGTTTCCAAAATTGCTATCGTTGGTAATATCGCTGGATCTCGCGTTTTCTCAGTAGAGAACAATGCCTTGGTGAATCAGGATGTAGGGTATAGTTACAAAACCGTCAATCATCCCAGTATTCTCAATATGTTACGTCGAAACATCGCACTGATGTCTCGAAACATTAGTGATACGGATCTCATAAATATCAATTCACAGCATGATTTTATCATAAAAAAAGATGGATCAGACTATATCATTGATGGAGGATGGTTTGCTGGTACCATTAACGGGAAGAGGTCGGTAATTGTTATTGGGGGTGATATTATTTTGAATAAGGCAGATATAAATTCTGAATCTTGGTCAAATAAAAATATTGCCCTGATAGCACTGAAGGATGCTGCTGGAAATGGTGGAAATATCATCATCACTGATCAAGTCAAACGAATATATGCCTATATGTACGCCGAGGGGGTAGTCTTTTCTGGAGAAAAGCCATGAGCATACATCAGACCCTATAGCAACGATTGAATATGGAATATTCCCAAGTGACAAATCTACATCAGGGGGCTCGTGGCATCCAAAAATACCATTGGTGGCTCTCAACAAAAACCAACTCCAATTTGCCCTGTATTAGTATCCGTATGTAACACGACAACTGCTTATGAGTATGATTGGGATTATTTCCGTACCTATAATATCCTTGATGCTACTCAGGGGTCCCTTCCTACTGAACGAGCAATGGTAACGAAACTGCAGAGTGCTACGATGATTATCGAATATGATCCTCAGATTTTGACAGATCCTCCTCCCTGATTCAGGGAACAATAGCATTGTATCTTTACAACCTTCATTTCTATTTATTTCCATCTTTCTATCAGAACTATGCGCAAATCCTTCCTACTCCCTCTAGTATCGCTCCTATTCTCGATGTTGTTAGTATCGATACTTCCATGGGTACATGCGGTTTCATATCCGGTATGATTCCCATCCGGAGAACAATCAGGAGGATGGTTCAATACCTATTTTACGAATATGTTTAGTGTGGTATGAGTCAATGAGACGGCACCAAACTATACCACAGGATGTTCTCTATGACAAGTGATGAGAGGTTTTTCCAATACAGGTATACTGCTCTGTATCTCGCCAGCAATCGCTTCTACCTCCAATTCTACGCTCTCACTCTCATGATCCCTCATAGGAACAGAGAATTATGTGGCCAAGTATAACAATGCAGCGGGTACGGGTATCAATAACTCACAGATTTACGATAACGCTACCAATGTGGGTATTGGTACTATTACTCCAGGGGCCAAGCTCGAAATAGCCGGTCAGGTCAAAATCACTGGTGGTGCACCAGGAGCGGGAAAAGTTCTCGTGAGTGATACTACTGGGCTCGCGACTTGGTGATCCTCATCATATCCATGTATCGCTACAGGAACAGGTCTCTATAATACCTGTTATGGATCATCTGCACTTGGACAAAATACTTCTGGTTTCAGTAATACTGCCAATGGATATCAATCTCTCTATACCAATACCATTGGTATAGGTAATGTCTCCAATGGAGTATTTGCCCTCTACCTCAATACCTGAGGCAATAATAATACGGCGAATGGCTATATGTCGCTCTACTTCAATGCCTGAGGCAATAATAATACGGCGAATGGATATGGTTCACTCTTCTTAAATACCAATGGTAGTAATAATACAGCTCTTGGATATCAAGCCGGTAATAATATCACATTAGGATCTAATAATATAGCGCTTGGATCCAATACCAATCTGATGAATGCGACCGCTTCCAATCAGCTCAATATCGGTAATGCCATATTTGGTACAGGACTCAATGGTACGGTAGGTGCACCAGCTGGTAATATCGGTATTGGTACGGCGAGTCCAACGGCTACACTCGAAGTAGCAGGACAAGTGAAAATAACTGGAGGTACGCCATGAGCTGGCAAAGTACTGGCCTCTGATGCTACAGGTCTCGCGAGTTGGCAGACGATACCAGTGTCACCGAGCTCGTGGAATATCCTCGGAAATACGGGTACTGTTGCAGGTACCAACTACCTTGGTACGATGGATAATATCGATGTCGTATTCAAACGCAACAATATAGAGGGTATGCGTCTTTCTGGAGCGAGTGGGAACCTTGTGATGACTGTAGATGCTAGGATCAATGGTGTCACTGTAGGAAGGGGGGGAGGGAATATTGCTAGCAACACCGCGAATGGAGTCTCTGCTCTCGCCTTCAATACTACTGGTTTCTATAATACTGCTAATGGGGTGCAGGCTCTCTACTCCAATACCACGGGATACCAGAACACCACGAATGGAGTACAAACTCTCTACTCCAATACCTCAGGATACAATAACACCGCGAATGGTTTGGCTGCTCTCTATTTCAATACCACGGGATTCCAGAATACCGCGAATGGATCGCAGGCTCTCTACTCCAATACAACAGGATACAATAATACCGCGAATGGTCAACGTGCTCTCTTCTCCAACAGCACTGGATACCGGAATACGGCAAATGGGATGCAGGCTCTCTTATTTAATAGCACTTGATCCCAGAACACCGCAAATGGTAATAATACTCTTACCTTCAATACTACTGGATCCGATAATACCGCGAATTGATTCTCTGCTCTCTACAACAACAGCACAGGATCTGGCAATACCGCGAATGGAATCTATGCTCTCTATGCCAACACTACAGGAACATCCAATACTGCACTTGGGAATTACGCAGGCTCCGGTATCACCACAGGATCATCTAATATCGCTATCGGTAATGCTGCACAAGTATCCTCTCCTACTGAATCCAATCAGCTCTCTATCGGGAATTGGATCTATGGAAGTGGAGGGGATATCGGTATTGGTACCTCTACTCCATGAGCTCGACTCGAAGTAGCTGGTCAGGTAAAGATAACGGGAGGTATTCCATGACTCTGAAAAGTCCTCGCTTCTGATGCATCTGGTCTCGCGACTTGGACGGATACCGTTTCTGGTTCTACAGCTACAGGGGTGATAGGCGGTGCTGGTACACAGAACTATGTCTCAAAATTTGGTACCGGAGGAATGGGA
>JAYSPL010000043.1:0-2657 GCA_043722085.1 Candidatus Altimarinota bacterium
GAGAGGATAATGAGTTATGATACCTCATTATCCTATACCAATCCTTACGACATTTCTATTTTTTATGTTTACGACATTTTAACTTTTAAAGTGACAAAACTAAAACAATACTTGTCAATATTCAAATATGTGCTAAAATACGTTCATGAAAATGAAAATATCTCCAGTACATGTTCTGCTCGTTTGAATTATCTCAATAGGTTCTCTATGAACTACTTATGCGAGTGTGGATAAAACTGAAACGAACAAAACAGAATCAACACAAGCGCAGCACCCCGCACATGATCATCCACAGACTGATCATATCAAAAAATTGGATGAAGGCATGAGAAAAAAGAGAAAGGATGAAGAATAGTCGCACTACTCTATGGGATTATTTTCGAGTATTTCAGCAATCTTACTGGAAAAATTTCCAGTAAGTCCACTTGTATCACTTGGGAGTAGTCACTTATTTTTGAGATCTAAGATACATGCCTTAAAGAGCTCATTTCGACTCTCTGTTTTCTTTTTTTTAGAAAATTTAGTGTGCCATCATTTCCAATAGTTAATAAATTCTTCGACGTTAATATTTGAAGTAACACTTTCGATAATATGTATACAGAATTCCTCATAATTCACTCATTTTCCAACATCTTTCAGGTGTTTTAATCACGAATACACATAGGATTGCAAAAAAGCGGTATTTTTTTTTCAATAAGGTCACTTGAATCGTATGATTGTAGAATCTGATGGAGTTTTTTTAGGGCTGTTCATTGGTCTATAAAATAGGGTGATGTTGCGATGGTAACGTATCTGACTTTTTGGAGCAAGTTCCGTATGATTTGGATTTTTTTATATTCGGGAATATGCTCAAGTTCTGCGGAAAATATATCGAGATCGAGATTGAGTACGCTATTGGAACTCGGTATATAGTCCATATACGCGTCAATCTGATACTCGTTTTCGATACGTATCATATTTCCGACAAGTCCAGACGTGATAGCAGGTTGGATATAATTACCAACATTGCAGGAGAGATTGGTAAATTCCCATGCGTATTTTTCGCTTATGATAGCTTGGTCCATATCGAGCACATGTTCATTGGACCAGAGATCTGAGTGTTCATCGATATGGATAAGCTCAAATCCAGATTGTAGGATTCACTGTCTGACCGCATCAATCCAGAAGTAGAGGGCATGATTGTGATTGTCGAAAATCACTATGTCATCAGAAAGGCGAACAAAGCTCTCGAGTCCCATGCATGATCTCAGTGCTCCACCCTCAACTTCTTCGAACACTATCTCAGATCCTATCCGTATATCATCCAGTGTTCCATCGATCATTGCTGGGATATGCAATATTGGATCTCTCATGTATTCTAGTCACCTTCTTTCCCATGCGAATGCATTGTTTCCGAGATTTTCTGTGAGTATCTGATGGGTACTATATGACATATTTTCTTCTAAAAATAGTGAGGAGTTCTTCACGCGCGATATCAAGATCATCATTAGTAATCTTGATATCATAAAAGTCTTGTTGTTCGAGTTCGGTGAGAGCGGTCGCGAGTCGAATCTCAAATTGTTCTGCAGTTTCAGTTCACCTTCCCATAAGTCTTTGTTTGAGAACTTCTAGCGAAGGGGGTAGGAGAAATATTGTGACAACTCTATATCCCTGCTTTTCCAGGAGTGGCTTCAGGTGAATCATCCCTTGTGGTTCGATAATATAGATAGGGGATCTATCCTCTTGGAGGATTCTCTCGAGTTCACTATAGGTAGAACCGTAGTAGTTAGTATGTACAATCGCATACTCGATGAGATCATTGGTATGAATTCTCGATTCAAATTCTGGTTTCGTGAGAAAATGATAGTGTATACCATCGATTTCTCCTTCACGAGCCGCTCTCGAAGTGCTTGTTACCACCTTTTTTATGTGTGTTGCCTCGGATTCTACGGCGTTCCAGAGAGTGGTCTTGCCGGCGCCAGCGGGTCCCGAGAGTATGTAGATGGTATGGTTTTGCATAGGGGAATTATAGAGAAAATAGAGAATTTGCAAGGGGAGAATCTGGGTTGATTATCGTAGAAAATCGATATAATAACGGGAATACCCTTTCCTTGCTACGAATGTCATTCCAACTCGAAAATCTCGAATACCAAGAAAAAGCCATATCTTCAGTTATCGAAGTTTTCAGAGGTCAATCAAAAAGTACCAATCAAGCGAACTCTCTCGATGCAATTTTTGCGAATATTGCTCATCTTTCCGACGAACAGATAGGAGATAATAAAAAAGAGATTCTGAGAAAGAATGGAATATCCGAAGAACTCGCAAAACTCACGGAAAAACCAGATATTACCATCGAGATGGAGACAGGAACTGGAAAGACTCTCGTCTATATCCAGACGCTGTATCGACTCTATAGCGAATATGGATTTACCAAATTCATCATCTTGGTTCCAACGGTACCTATTCGTGCAGGGGTACTCTCTACGCTTTCTACTTTTTCTGAACAACTCAGAGAAAAATATGGATTTGAGATTCCATACTTCGAATACGATAGCAAGAAACTCTCCAGACGGCTCTTGCCTTCCCAGTGGGAAATTTTTCATAAAGTTTTACCCAGTAAACCCTAATATCCAAGCCAAGAAACAAACATAGAAAAAGAGTAGAAAGTTTCGTCAGAA